>DASXXT010000142.1:0-8003 GCA_036502965.1 Roseiarcus sp.
GCAGACGCATCAGCCCGTCGACCGACCGGGCAACATCGGCGTGCCTTTGCCGGAGGTGACGCTGAAGCTGATCCCCGATGAGGACGGACGCTGCGAGCTGCGTCTCAAGGGACCGAACGTCCTTAAGGGTTACTATCGGGACCCGGAGAAATCGAAGGAGGCGTTCGATGACGAAGGCTTCCTTATCACCAATGATGCGGTGAAGTTCGTCGATCCGAACAATGCGAATGCGGGACTGAACTTCGACGGCCGCATCTCCGAAGATTTCAAGCTGACGAGCGGGACGTGGGTACGTGCCACCAATATCCGGCTCGAGGCGGTCAAGCATTTTGCGGACATTGCGCTTGACGTCGTCGTCACCGGCCACGACCGTGACGAAATCGGACTCTTGGTATTCCCTCATCCGGGGCCCATGAACGACGCGGTTCTAGGCGCGGGCGATGCGGGCGGGGTTTTAGGCACCGATGCCGTACGCCAGCTGATCCAACCCCGCCTCGCCGCCATGGCGGAACACGCAACGAGTTCATCGACGCGTGTGGTGCGCGCCCTCGTGCTCGCAACGCCGCCCTCGATGAGCGAAGGCGAGATGACCGCCAAGGGCAGCATCAACGCCCGCAAGGTGCTGACGCTCCGCAAGGAACTGTTAGAGCGGCTCTACGACAACAACGATCCCGCGGTCGTGCGCTTGTGAGGAACTGACATGGTTGACATCTCAAAAGTGCGGGCGATCGACATCCACACGCATGCGGAAGAGCCATGCGGCTGCCATCTCGATGACGGCTACGACGAACTTCAGAGCACGATGGCGAAATATTTCGGCGCGCCATGGCAGCATCCGCCGACCATTCCGGAAACGGCGGCGCACTTTCGCGAGAAGAATGTCGCAGCCGTGATCTTTCCCGTCGACGCCGAACGCGAGACCGGCTACCGCCGTTACAAGAACGAGGAGGTCGCGCAACTCGCGGCGGAAAACGGCGACATCCTGATCCCGTTCGCATCAATCGATCCGCACAAGGGCAAGTTGGGTGCGCGCGAGGCGCGCCGGCTCGTCAACGAGTTCGGCGTTCAGGGTTTCAAGTTTCATCCGACGATGCAGGGTTTCTTCCCGAACGATCGCCTTGCCTACCCGCTTTACGAAGCGATCCAGGAGACCGGCAAGCCGGCGCTGTTCCACACCGGGCAGACAGGTGTCGGCTCCGGGATGCGCGCCGGCAACAACATGCGGCTCAAATATTCGAACCCGATGTACATCGACGACGTCGCGGTCGATTTCCCGGACATAACGATCATCATGGCGCATCCGTCGTTCCCCTGGCAGGAAGAGGCGCTCGCCGTCGCCACCCACAAGCCGAACGTCTACATCGACCTGTCAGGCTGGTCGCCAAAGTATTTTCCGAAGATTCTCGTCCAGTACTGCAACACGCTTCTCAAGAAGAAGGTCCTCTTCGGTTCCGACTGGCCGATGATCAGTCCGGAGCGCTGGTTGTCCGACTTCGACAAGATCGAGATCAAGGACGAGGTAAGGCCGCTCATTCTAAAAGAGAACGCGGCGCGACTTCTCAAGCTCGCGTAACGACCATCTGTTTCCAAGAGACAGCATATGGGATCGCAGGCAATTCACGCTCGGCGCCGCTTCAATCCCGCTTCTT
This sequence comes from Roseiarcus sp., assembly GCA_036502965.1. Lineage (GTDB taxonomy): Bacteria > Pseudomonadota > Alphaproteobacteria > Rhizobiales > Beijerinckiaceae > Roseiarcus. The sequence goes on from DASXXT010000142.1 coordinate 1,650, forward strand.
TCGACGCCGGTTCGGTGCGAACCAAGCCGCTGGAGATCGGCGTGATGAACGATCTCTCAAGTGTCTATGCCGACTTCCAGGGTATCGGGTCGAGGTCGCGGTTGACCTTGCGGTGGCGGAGGATGCCAAGTCTGCTGGCATCCCAGTGGAGGTCGCTATCGGCGACCACCAGAACAAGCCGGATATTGGCTCAGGCGTCGCCCGGAAGTAGATCAAGTCCGCTAGGCAAGGATTTTGGATGACCCAGGACCGACGCCGACCGATGCCGCGCCGCCTGGAGTTGGCCGATTCGGTCAATAACCCGTTCGAACCCTTGTCGCCGCCACTGCCCATTTCAACCATCGCGCGCTCGCCGCGCACTCGAGATATGGGCCTCATCGTAGTGCTCGTCTTGCTCAGCGCCGCCAGCGGCATTGCTTACGTGCTGGCCACGGGACAAACGTGAGCGGCCAGAGGCCGCCGCCCTGCATCGAAGTCGAGGCCTTCGGGGGCCGTCGCTCATATCTCTACAGTCTGACCAAAGGCCGAGCAGCAATCCGCGAGTGGTTTCGCGCTGGCCGGGCATCCCAAATCGCAGAATATGCGGCCGTCAAGGGAGAAGCGGAGGCCATCCGGCCCAACTTGCGCAGAACCCCGCGACCGGGCGGCGCGATGAGCCCGGCGGCGAGGCGCCGCGCCGTGGTTTTGCCGCGCCCGAAGGGACCAACGACATAGACAATCGCGCGGTGCCGATTTCGAACGACAGCTTGCCCAGCACGAGATGATCGCCGAAGGCGAGATCGACGTTGCAGAAACTTATGAGCGGCGCGGAGGTCATGTAGAGCGCGCTCCCGCTTCGGGGTAGACATGGCGGAGCGTCGAAGCGATGTGGGTCTCGAGAGCCGCGCTGCCCTCGGGTTGCGCGCGCCGGAGCGCGAGGTCCGCGAGCCGGTCGTGCTCCGCGAGAAACACTTCCGGGTCGGGGAATCCCGCCATCATCAGACGGCGGTAGCGATACGCCTGGTCATAGAGATCGGAGTGGGCGGCGAGCATGCGCGGCGAGGCGCAGGCGGAGATCAGCGCGGTGTGAAACGCCTTGTGAAGCGCGTCGAACTCGCGCTCGCCTTCCGTGAGGCCGCGCGGATTGAGCCGGGCGTAGTGCCGCAATCGGTGCAGCGAGGCGACGACTCCTGCCTCCCACTCGCCTCCGCCATTGACCATGCTGAGCCTCAGCGCTTCGCGCTCGATCGTTGTGCGAATGCGGACGATGTCGGCGAGGTCCTCGTAGGAGATCGCCTTGACGCGAAAGCCTCGCATGCCGATGGCGTCGACGAGGCCGCGGGCGGCGAGGCGCGACAGCGCCTCGCGCAACGGGGTCGCGCCGACGCCGTAGCGCACCGCGGTCTCGGCGATGCCGAGCCGCGCCCCCGGCGTCAACGCGCCCGCGACGATGTCGGCCTCGACCAGCGCGGAGGCACGCTCGGTCAGCGTCTCGGCGGCAGCGAGCGCGGCCAGGCTCACGGCAGGACCCGCTTGTTCAGGTCGACGCCCCATTCCAGCATATCCTGCTCCTTCATGGTCTCGACCCGCCAGGCGCAATTCTAGCGCTCAGGCACAGACCTGAGCGCAAGGTCGCCTTCGGAAGCAACAGCGCCGCGAGCAGCGCCCCTCCCACGGCTAGCGCCATCGGTCCCCCCCTTGTCTCGGCATGCAACGCGGCGAAGGCCGCCGGAGGTCCGATTACGAATCCCAGATTGACCAGTTGATTGCATAGGGCTCCTGCTGCCCCATAGGCCGCTGGGCTCGGCGCAACCACCGGCACCATCGCGAACCCCAGGCCGATGGCGGCGCCTGCGCCGATGGAGCACAAAAGGAACATCAGGGAGCTGAGCGCCACGCCGATGTTCGGCGCGAAGGTCAGGCCGCCTCCGGCCCCCACCAAGGCGACAGCGGTCAAACCTAGCGTCAGTGCCGACATTTTCTTGTTCAGCAACAGCCCCGCGCCGATGCTGCCAAGCACGCCCACACCGATGTTCGCGGCCCCGATCGGTCCGGCGATCTCGATCGGTTGATCGTAGGCGATTTTCAGGAACTGCGGGAACATCGCTGCGATGCCGAATTGAGCGGCGACTACCGCCGTCAGCGCCGCTCCCATCCGCACCGCTCCGGAATAACGATAGATGTCAAACATGCCGAACGCGTCGCGCGGGGAGACGGCCTTGGGCAATCGCGGCAAGGCGCCAACCAGCGCAAGCCCCACGACCAATGCCGCGGCGTGGCCCCAGAACGGGCGTTGGAAAACCCCATCGGTCAACGTGCTGCTCGCCGCCTCGGCGATGCCTACGCCGATGGGAACCGACGTCCCCCACAGCGTCATGGCGATATTGCGCCGCGCTCCGTCGGTTACCCGCACCATCATCGCCGTGCCCGCCACCAGCAATCCGGTGAAACCAAATCCCTCGACCACGCGACCCACCATCACCGCGGCGAAGGATCCGGCGGCGACGACGATCAGATTGCCGAGGATATCGATCAGGCACGACAGCACCAGGATCCGGCGCTCCCCGAAACGGTCGATCAGCCAACCGCCGAACGGCGCCAGCACGACGCTGGCGATGGTGACGATGGAAATAAACCAGGGGGCTTGGCTAGGGGGCGCGCCGTACAGTTTGATGACCATCCCGACCAGCGGGATCGTCTTGCCGAGGCCTGCCCCGGCTAACGCCCCGAAGAACCAAATGGTCAGAATAGGTGTCCATCCCACCCGCGCCTGTTCCCTGACCACCCCGTTCGCCTGTTGTCGACTCATTGCAAGCGAAACTCCCATCCTTCCCTCCTCCGGCATCGATGGTACTCTTGATTATCGATGGAAAGTATGATCGTATATTATCTGGCGAAATGCAAGGGGAGAGGCTGATGAAGTTGGCGACCTATCGGTCAGGCGGCGCGGTCAGGGTTGGCGCGCTCGAGGCGGAAACCGGCCGGGTGTTTGACTTATCGGCCGCCGCACGCCGCGCGAGCGCCCCGGAGGCGCCTTTCGTCTCGATGCTCGCTCTGATCGATTCGGACGACGCTGGCCTCGACTTGGCGCGCTCGCTCGTCGGCACGCGGGGCGGCGAGGGCGACTTGTGGTCCGATCTCAACCAGGTCGAACTGCTCGCGCCCCTGCCTGAGCCCCGGCAGATGCGGGATGCGATGTCGTTTGCGCTCCACATCCGCCAGGCGGCGCGCGGCTCGGGCGCGCTCCAGGCGATGCGGTCCGGCGGCCGCGATGCGTTCGCGGCTGCGATGGCGGAGCCGCTCGAAGAGCTTGCCGCGGTCTATCGTGACGTCCCGATCTACTACACCACCAACCGCTTCACCGTCGCCGGACCCGGCGCGACCGTCATGTGGCCGCGCTACAGCAAGGTGATGGACTATGAGCTCGAAATCGGGATCGTCACCAAGCGCACGCGCGCCGACATCCCGGCCCGGGAGGCGGACGCGCATATCTTCGGCTACACGATTTTCAACGATTTTTCCGCCCGCGACCGACAGGCCGTTGAAATGCTGGGCCGCCTCGGACCGGCCAAGGGCAAGAGCTTCGACGGCGCGAACGTTCTGGGCCCGTGGATCGTAACGCCGGACGAACTGGGCGACCCCGAAGGCCTCAACGTCTCGGTTCGCGTGAACGGAGAGCTGCGCGGGACCGGAACCACGGCCGGCATGCTGTTTTCCTTCGAGGACATTCTTGCTTACGCGTCTCAAGACGAGACCATCCATGCCGGGGAATTCTTCGGCTCGGGCACGGTCGGCAATTGTTGCGGCCTCGAAACGGGCCGGTTTCTCGAGAGCGGCGACGTGATCGAACTCGAAGTTCAGGGCATCGGGGTGCTGCGGAACACCGTCGTGCGCCAGTCGGCGCCTTGAAGTCGACCGCCCGACGCGTCACCGATCGGGATAGAGAAGGAGGCGGGCCATGATCGACGACAGGACGGCCCATGGCCGCGTGCGGCAAGGACAAAGGACCGAGGAGGAAAACGATGGGCCGCAGACTGCTCGACATTTCAGCGCCGCTGCAGAACGACGTCCCGGCCGATCCGCCTGGGCTCGGCCCCAAGATCGAGTATATCGATCACCAACAGAGTTTGCCGCAAATCCTGCCGTTCTTTCGGGGTCTCAAGAAGGAAGACTTGCCGGAGGGGCAGGGATGGGCGGTCGAACGCGTGCAGCTCTCGACCCACAACGGCACCCATCTCGATGCGCCCTGGCAGTACCACCCGACCATGAACGAAGGGGAACGCGCCTGGACGATCGACGAAGTCCCCCTCGACTGGTGCTTTCAGTCCGGTGTCAAACTCGACTTCCGCCATTTTCCTGACGGCTATGTCGCAACCGCCGCCGACGTCGATGACGAGCTCAAGCGCATTGGTTATGAGCTGAAGCCGCTCGACATTGTCCTCGTCAACACCAGCGCCGGCTTGAAATACGGACGCCCCGACTATGTGGCCTCGGGCTGCGGCATGGGCGCCGAGGCAACGCTCTATCTGCTGGAGCGCGGCGTGCGCCTCACCGGCATCGACGGCTGGAGCTGGGACGCACCCTTTATTCATACGGCTAGACGCTATGCGCAAACGCACGACCCCTCCATCATCTGGGAGGGGCACAAGGCCGGACGCCACATCGGCTACTGCCATATCGAGAAATTGCACAATCTCGAGGCGCTCCCGTCGACCGGTTTCATCGTCTCGTGTTTCCCGATGAAGATTGAGCGCGCCTCAGCTGGCTGGACGCGCGCGGTGGCGATTGTCGAAGAGTGAGCGGCGAACTCAGCTGATGTGCTCGCGGAGCCCGGACCACACGCCCGTGACCCGGTGCACCGGCCGATATTGGCGCACGGTATTGTCCTTAGGCGTAGGGTCCGAATGCCCGACCGGCGCAGCAACTTGTTGAATTATCTCAGGGAGGAGGGGTCACACTCTGAAGCGATTCACACTCTACCGACTGATCGCAACGATGGATTCGTCAGCGTCAGTGCCTTCGCTATCCGATCAAGCGCCGACGTGGGGCGCAGCATCGAGCCTGGCGCGCAGTCGGGGGCTGAAAATTGGCTGACCGTTTGGCGGAGAAGGTTTGATCTTGCGGTCGGAAAGGTCACGAAAGGGCGGAGCAGTGATTCCCTGCGTGGTCGAACCAACGGTCTCGCCCGCAGCGAAAGGTCTGGTTTGTCCGTCCGACCGCCAACGACGCAAAACAGCGTCATGACATCGCCGCGGCCTCATGCAACTCGCCGCCTCGCATCAAGCGTCGGCCGATGTCAGCCGTCTGCAGCGCCGCGCGTTCGGTTGGCGAATGGGCCGCCATATAGCGGGCGACCGCAATCAGGATATGCCGGCCCTCGTCGCTATCGCCCCAAACGGCGAACTGTCGGATCCCCGCTTCCAGCATTTGATCGGCATGGAAGCCGGCGTCCTCGCGGAGCACTGCCAGAGCAAGGGTGGCGATCAGCCGTTCCGCCGGATGACAAAGGTTGAAATGCCGCGCTACGAGCCTTGCCGCCTGATCGACTTGTCGCTGTCGGTCGAAGGCATCGAGCAAGGCGACTCGGATCGCTTCTGAATCGGTCGGCAGGTCGTCGAGGCGATCGCCGCTCTCGCCTGGGATGCGGGCAGGCGGCACATTGAGATAGCGGGTAAGGTAGAGGGCCATCGCTCCATGCAGGACCCCGCGGACGACCATGACGTCGCTGTCGGCCCCGGTCCGCTTGATCAACTGGTCAACGGCGTTGGCGTAGGTGAAGACGTGGTGCGCCGTCTCCCAGTCGGCGTGCTCGTTGGCATTGCCAAAGCGCGCCACTCTGAGCGCCGCGCCGTAAGCAAGCGAGCGTCCGAGGTCCGAAGGAGCGGCGCCCGCAAGGATTGCCGCCTTAAGAGCGTCAATGATCTTCGCCGGATCGTCGCCGAGCAGCTCCCAGGCGAGCGTCGTATGCCCTGACCAACCGCGCTTGCGCTCGCCGGCGGCAAATAGCTCCGGCAGTTGGCCGGCTGCTTCGTGACATAGCGCAACAAGATCGATGGGCTGCCGCCAGGCCGTTGATTCCTCAGCGCCGCGGGCCGCCACCATCTGGCCGACGACTGTCGGCAACAGCGCCGTCGCGTGCTCCCAGCCGATCAAGTCGAGACACTCGAACGCCTTGTTGATGAAGTCGAGTGTGTGCCCGTCGTCTGCAAACGCTCGCTCGGTCGCGGCCGCGAGCAGGGCGTCGGCGAGCATGGGTGGTTTTTCGCCCACCGCTATCGCCGTAAGGAGGGTGCGCTCGGCCGCCTCACGGTGACGAACGCTTGTCCACCGCCGCAGCCAGCGCTTGAGAACGGTCGGCTCCAACTGGCTTTCAAG
>DASXXT010000143.1:0-7848 GCA_036502965.1 Roseiarcus sp.
CGCCGTCCAGATCCCGGCGACGAGACCGTAGCCGGTGCCATTGGCGATTGCCGCGGCCTCGGCCTGGCCATCAAAGGGAATGACCACTTGGACGGGCCCGAATATTTCCTCCTGGGCCAGGCGATGAGCGGGAGGGACATCCGCGAACAGGGTCGGGGCGACATAATATCCGCCCCGCGGCGCGCTCTCGACAATCCGGCCGGCCGCAACCGTCTTCAAATCGGCGCCCTCGGCGATAAATTGGGTCACGATCGACTTCTGCCGCTCCGAGATGAGCGGCCCGACATCGAGATCGGCGTCGGCCGGGCCAACCTTCAGGGCCTTGTAGCGCGCCGTCATCCGCTCGACGACTTCGCCATAAAGCTTGCGCTCGACCAGAATGCGCGAGGCGGCGGAACAGGTCTGGCCCGCATTCTGGATGCCCGCATTGACCAGGAACGGCAACGCGCGGTCGAGGTCGGCGTCGGCGAATACGAGTTGCGGCGACTTGCCGCCAAGTTCGAGCGTCACCGGCGCGACGTGGCGGGCCGCGGCTTGCTGGACCAGCGCGCCCACGGTGACCGAGCCGGTGAAGGAGAGATGCCGCACGCCCGGATGGGCGGCGAGCGCGGCACCCGCCTCTTCACCGAGGCCTGGGACGACGTTGAGCGCCCCGGCGGGAAATCCCGCCTCGCGCGCGAGATCGGCGAGCGCGAGCGAGGTGAGGCAGGCTTCCTCCGCGGGCTTGAGCACGCAGGCGTTGCCCATCGCCAGCGCCGCGCCGACAGTGCGCCCGGCGATCTGCATCGGATAGTTCCACGGCACGATATGTCCGGTCACCCCATGCGGCTCGCGCAGGGTGTAGACCGTGTAACCATCGAGATAGGGGATGGTTTCGCCCATCACCTTGTCGGCGGCGCCAGCATAGAACTCCATGTAGCGCGCCATCGCCACCGCGTCCGTCCGCCCCTGTTTCAGGGGTTTGCCGACGTCGAGCGCCTCGATGTGCGCGAGCTCGTCTACCCGCTCCTTGATAAGTTCGGCGAGCTTCAGGAGCAGCCGCCCGCGCTCAGTCGCGGTAAGCTTGCCCCATTCGCCGCCAAGCGCGCGCTCGGCCGCCTCGACTGCCGCATCGATATCGGCCGCTCCTCCGCGAGCGATTGCGCCGATCTCGACACCGCGCGACGGATCTTCGATCGGCAGGCGCTGGCGCGATTGCGGCTCGACCCAGCGCCCATCGATGAAGCACTTGTCGGAATCGAACCAGGTCGGCTTCGAGATCGTCGGAGTTCGTTGCAGCATCATGTCCGGTCCCGTTGGCGTCGTTTCAAGCGGGTCGAAGCCCGAGGTCATACGCTGCGATACCCTGGCGCGCCGCGCCGCACTAGCTTCTATCGCGTTCTTTTGAAGAGCCGGCGGTCGAGCGAACCGTCCTCCCCTGCGGAGCGGGGGAGGGGGACCGCCCGTAGGGCGGTGGAGGGGTTTCTCCCGCGACGATCGCCGCAGCGGCCTGCACAAGCCCCGCGGCGGTTTCGTCGAAATTGCGGGTCAATTCGCTTGCCGCGATACGGATGACCCCGACTCCTTGCGCCGCCAGCCAAACACTACGCCGCTCATCGCGCTCGGGTCGGTCGCCGAGGTCATGGGCTATTCCGTCGATCTCAACCGCGAGGCGCGCCTTCGCACAGTAGAAATCGAGCACATAGGGCCCAACCGGGTGTTGACGGCGGAAGACCGGCATTCCCGTGGCTCGTGCACGTAAGCAGCTCCAGAGACGGGCCTCGGGCGGAGAGAGCTGGCGGCGAAGCCTTCTCGCGCTGGCAATGGTTTGTGATGGCGCTCTCATTGTTGCAACCTTGAGAAACCCCCTCCACCGCGCTTCGCGCGGTCCCCCTCCCCCGCTTCGCAGGGGAGGATGCTGCGCCGGCCATTTTACATCCCGCCCCAGACCTCTTCAGCGAGTTCGACCAGGCGCGCCAGCTTGATCCACTGATCGGCCTCGCTGAGGTCATTGCCGTGCGCCGTCGACGAGAAGCCGCACTGATGGCTCAGCGCGCATTGGTCGAGGGCTATGTATTTCGTCGCCTCGTCGATGCGGCGCTTGACCTCATCCTTGGGCTCCGCAGCGGCCTTCTTTGAACTCATGAGCCCGAGCACGATGGTCGCGCTCTTGGGCGCGAAGCGCAACGGGGCAAAATCGCCCGAACGCTCGTCATCATATTCGAGGAAGAATCCATCGATCTTCATCTCGTTGAGCAGAATCTCGGCGACCGGTTCATAGCCGCCCTGCGCCACCCAGGCGCTCTTGAAATTGCCGCGGCAGAGATGGACGCAGACCGTCATGTCTGACGGCTTATTGCGGATCGAATCGTTGATGAGACGGCAATAGAGCCGCGTTAACGCGTCCGGGTCGTCGCCGCGCGCCCTGGTTCGCGCGCGGATGTCCGGATCGCAGAGGTAAGCAAGATTGGTGTCGTCGAATTGCAGATAGCGCAAGCCGCGTGCTGCAAGGTCGGCGATCTCGGCGCGATAAGCGGCGGTCAGATCGTCGTAGAAATTCTCAAGGTTCGGGTAGACCGCCTCGCTGATCGCCTCGCGCCCGCCGCGAAAGTGCAGCATCGACGGCGCCGGGATGCAGACTTTTGGCGTGCGCGTCGTCGTCTTCTTGAGGAAATCGAAGTCCGGCCCTTGAATCGGCGTTAGCCACTTCACCTTGCTGCCGACGTGCATGGTCGGCGGCTTGAAACCCACCTCGGTCCCATCGTCCTTGCGGAACTTGGCGACGAATTCCCCGTAATGGGTCTCGACGCCCTCGAAGCGTTCAAGAAAATCGACGTGAAAGAAGGTGCGGCGAAACTCGCCGTCGGTAATCCCCTTCAAACCCACATTCTCCTGGGCGCGCACCACTTCGCGAATGCAGGCGTCCTCGATTGCATGCAACTCATCGGCGGGGAGGCCCCCGGCAGCGAAGCGCTCACGCGCTTCCCGCAGCCGCTCAGGGCGAAGGTAGCTCCCGACGTGGTCGGCGCGAAACGGTGGACGAGACATGTATCCTCCCTCGGGCGTTCTTAAGCGCGCTCACCATGTGTCACGACGGCCTAAGCGTTGGCAACCGACCCACCTTCTCCCGTCGGGAGAAGGTGGCGGGCGAAGCCCGCCGGATGAGGGCGGCCGGCGCGGGCCCTCACCCCAACCCCTCTCCCAAAGGGAGAGGGACGCGCGCCTCAGCGCCTCGCGGCGAAAAACGCTCTCAGCATTGCCGCCGCTTCGCTCTCGCGGATGCCCCCGCAGACCTCGGGCGCATGGTGGCAGGTTGGCGAGCGAAAGAAGCGCGGCCCATGATCGACAGCGCCGCCCTTGGGGTCCGAGGCGGCATAGTAGAGCCGGCGCAGGCGGGCATGGGAGATCGCGCCGGCGCACATCGCGCACGGCTCGAGCGTCACGTAGAGATCGCAGCCGACAAGCCGTTCTGATCCAATCTTGGCGGCGGCCTCGCGGATGACGAGCATTTCTGCGTGAGCGGTTGGATCGGCGAGTTCACGGGTGCGGTTTCCGGCGCTGGCGATCACAGTCGCCTCGCGAACAAGCACGGCGCCGATCGGCGCTTCGTCGCGCAGTTCGGCCGACCGCGCCTCGGCGAAGGCGAGGCTCATCGGATCGCCGCCTTTGTCCTCTTCGGCCAAATCCACGCTCCGTGCACCCTGCCCTTTTAGCCGTCGCCAAGCGTTTTTCGTTTGGCGGCCCGCAGCGTTCGGGCTTAGGACAAGCGGCTGCTCGCGGCAATGCGGGCACGGACTGGCCGGAACGAAGCGAGCCATGAGCGACGAAATCGAAGCTGAAGTCTCAGAGGTCCGCGCGGGCCAGCGTATCGCCAAGGTCATGGCGCGGGCGGGCGTTTGTTCGCGCCGAGACGCCGAGGCGTGGATCGCCGAGGGGCGTGTCGCCGTCAACGGCGAAGTGCTCAAGAGCCCAGCCTTCAACGTGAGCGAAACAGACGACGTCCGCGTGGACGGCAAACCGCTCGCCGCGCCGGAGCGCACGCGCCTCTTTCTGTTCCATAAGCCCCGAGGGCTCGTCACCACGGCGCGCGATCCTGAGGGGCGGCAGACGGTTTTCGCCGTGCTGCCGCCTGACTTGCCGCGCCTTGTCGCAATCGGCCGGCTCGACATCAACACCGAGGGGTTGCTGCTGCTCACCAACGATGGCGGGCTGGCGCGCGTGCTGGAATTGCCGTCGACCGGCTGGCTGCGCCGCTATCGCGTGCGCGCGCATGGGGTCACCGACCAGGCGGCGCTCGATCGTCTCAGCGACGGCGTCGCCATCGACGGCGTCGACTACCTTGGCGTCGAGGCCAAGCTTGACCGCGAGCAAGGCTCGAATGCCTGGCTCACATTGGGCCTCAGGGAGGGAAAAAACCGAGAGATCAAGAAGATCCTCGAGCACCTCGGTCTTGCGGTCAACCGGCTGATCCGCGTCTCGTTCGGTCCGTTCGAACTTGGCGACCTGCCGGAGGGCGAGGTCATGGAAGTGCGCACGCGGGTGCTTCGCGACCAGCTTGGCGTGAAGCTCGCCAAGGAGGCGAACGTCAGTTTCGACGCGCCGCAGATCGTCGTCAATGAATCGCCGCCAGAGCGGAGGCAGGGCGAACGACCGCGAACCGAGCGCGGCCCGCGCGAAAACCGTGGGCCCAAGCGAGCAATGCAGGGCCGTCCGGATCGTGGTGCAAGCGGGAGCAAAGATCGATTCGAACGGGACGCCGCGCCACGCCGCGCGCCCCCGAAACCGTCCACGCCTGAGCGCCGGCGCAAACACGTCTCGGCTTTGCGCGCGGAAATCGCCGCAGACGCCGCGACCACGCGCAAGCGCATCGAGCGCAGCGCGACCCACGACCGCAAGGGGCGCACAATCGCAGTCGAGCGCATGTCCCGGACTGGCGAGGAGGCGCGCACGCGCGCCGCGCCCGAAACGCGGCCGAAACGCACGGGACGTCCGAACGCTGGCGAGCGCGGCGGACGCGCATTTGAAGCCGGCGCCCGGCCGGGCAAGCTCGATTCCTTTGGACCCAAGCGAGGGCGCGCCGCCGAAGGACGCGAACGGCCGCCGAGTTCGGACCATAAGCAATCCGGGCATCGGCCTGAGCGGCCAAATGCTGGGAGGCGTGAAGGCGGGCCGCGCGAGCGCCGCTTCGAGCGCTCCCCAGCGAAAGGTGACGGCGATCGCCGAGATCGCCCTTCGCGAGCACGGGACGGCGCCGATCCGGCGCGCGAGCGCAAGTTTGACCGGCCTCAGGGCCGAACCGGCACCCAAACCGGCGAGGGCCGGCCGCCGCGATCGAACGACAAGAACCGCGGATCGCGCTCCGCCTTCAAGTCACCCCGCGCAGGAGGGCGTGACCGAGATCGGCCGCAGACCGCCGTCCGCGCGGGCAGCGAAGGCGGACCGTGGCGCGGTCGCTCCTCACCGGAGCGGCGCCCTCGCCCTCCGGGGAAGGGCTCGCCGAAAGGCGCCGGTGGCCCGCGCCGGCCGCCGCGAAAGCCGTGATCGATGCGGATCGTCGGCGGCCGCCTCAAGGGCCGCGCGCTGCTCACGCCGTCGTCCCGCGCCATTCGTCCGACCTCGGAGCGCCTGCGTGAGTCGATCTTCGACATTCTCGAGCACCGATTCCCCGGCCAAATCGAAGGCGCGCGCGTGGTTGACCTGTTCGCGGGAACGGGGGCGCTGGCGATCGAGGCTCTTTCCCGCGGCGCACGGTTCGCGCTGTTCGTCGACAACGGCGCAGAGGCGCGCGCGCTTCTGCGCGCCAATGTCGAGGCGCTTGCGCTTGGCGGACTGACGCGCATCTGGCGCGCCGACGCGACGAAGCTCGGTTCGGCGCCGGCCGGCGGCCCGTTTGCGCTCGCCTTCGTCGATCCGCCTTACGGGCAGGGTCTCACCGGACCGGCGCTCGCTTCGCTGCTCGAAGGCGGTTGGCTGGAGCCGAACGCGCTTTGTGTTGTGGAAGAGGCGACGAAGGTCGAGATCGCCGCGCCTGTCGGCCTCGCGCGTCTCGATGAGCGGGTTTACGGCGACACAAAGATCGCGATCCTCCAGCGGGATTCGGGACCTTATGCGGTTTGAATCGCCGTCGGCGATCCAGGAGATCGTCGGGCGCCCTTCGTTCTCCTGGATTGCTTCGGCTCACGCTCGCAATGACGCTCTCGATAGAGCCCGCATTGTCAAACCGGCTCGGTTGCGCCAACGTCGGCCGAACCGACCGCGCGGCAAACTCCCGGGGGACAACAGTGAGAAAACGCGTAGCGGCGGTTAGCCTTGTCGTGCTGGGGCTCAGCGGCTGCCAGCCGCTCGAGGTCGACCAGGTCGCGCAACAATCGATGATCGGCCTTTCGAAGCGGGATATTCTCGCTTGCTTCGGTCAACCCGCCCAGCGCGTCCCGGCAGGCCAGGCCACCGAAATCTGGACCTATACCGGTGGGCAAATGCGCGGCTACGGTCCGCAATGGGCGATCGGCCTCAACACGAATCTTTTCCCGTTCACGGCCGGCGGAAGCTGCGACGTTGTGCTGGTGATGACGAACGCTCACGTCAGCGAGGTGGGCTACACCGCGGTCGACGGAAGCAAGTTTCCGCTCGGCCAGGAATGCATCTTTCCGGTCGAGCGCTGCGTCAAGGCGCCGTGACGGCGCACGAATCTCAGATGATCATTCTGACCGAAAGCAACACCAGAGCCGCGATCCAGAGCGTCTCCGCGATCATGAGTCCAATGGGGCACCAGCCGACGGCAAACAGCGCCTTGAACGAAGTCTTCATGCCAAGCGCCGCGATCGCCGCGACCAGACACCAACGCGAAACGTCGTTCGCGAGGTCCTTCGGCAAGAGGCCAATGGAATTGAGCACCACGAGGAGGCGTAGCGCGCGGGCGGCGCGCTCCGATCGATGGCGATCAGGCCTTCCATGCTGTCGTAGGATTCAAAGCCGATGTCCGGCAGTCTGGCCCTGTTCAAAACCGCTTCCACACGTCTACATGTTCTCGCCTTGGATCGCTGCGATCGTCGCATCGGTCACCGCGCGTGTGGTCGCCTTACCGCCGAGATCCGGCGTGTGCAGCGACGGGTCCGCTGTCACGCGCTCGATCGCCCGCATGAGGCGATTCGCCGCGGACTTTTCGCCAAGGTGTTCGAGCATCATCGCGCCGGTCCAGAACGAGCCGATCGGATTGGCGATGCCCTTGCCGACGATGTCGAACGCCGAGCCGTGGATCGGCTCGAACATCGAGGGGAAGCGCCGCTCCGGATTGAGATTGGCGGTCGGCGCAATGCCAAGCGAGCCCGCTAGCGCCGCAGCCAGATCGGACAGAATGTCGGCATGGAGGTTCGAGGCGACGATCGTATCCAAGCTCTCGGGTTTGATCGTCATGCGCATGGTCATAGCGTCGACCAGCATCTTGTCGGAGGTCACGCCGGGGAACTCGCGCGCGATCTCCGCGCCAATCTCGTCCCACATCACCATGGCGTGCCGCTGCGCGTTGGATTTGGTGACGATGGTGATGAGCTTGCGCGGGCGCGAGCGGGCCAGCGCAAAAGCGAACCGGAAGATGCGCTCGACCCCTGCGCGGGTCATGATCGAGACGTCGGTCGCGACTTCCAACGGGAGGCCGCGATGGGCGCGCCCGCCGACGCCTGCGTACTCGCCTTCCGAATTTTCGCGCACGATCACCCAATCAAGCTCAGGCCCGCTCACATGGCGCAATGGGCTGACGATCCCAGGCAATACCCGAGCCGGGCGGACGTTGGCGTATTGGTCGAACGGCTGGCAGATCGCGAGCCTCAGGCCCCAGAGGCTGATGTGATCGGGCACCTCCGGCGAGCCGAC
>DASXXT010000144.1:0-1959 GCA_036502965.1 Roseiarcus sp.
TGGCTTCGGCGCCGCAGGGCACATCATCGCCCAAGTCTGTCGCTGGCAGGGGCGGCGCGTGTTCGCCTTCACCCGGCCGGGCGATCATGCCGGTCAGGCGTTCGCGCGCTCGGTCGGCGTCGACTGGGCTGGCGGGTCGGATGACCCGGCGCCCGAGCCTCTCGACGCCGCGATCCTGTTCGCGCCGGTTGGCGCGCTTGTCCCCGCCGCGCTTGCCGGATTGCGCAAGGGCGGCCGGGTCGTCTGCGGCGGCATCCATATGAGCGACATCCCGACGTTCCCCTATCGCCTGTTATGGGAGGAGCGCAGCGTCGCCTCGGTCGCCAATCTGACCCGCGCCGACGGCCACGAATTCCTGGCGCTCGCGCCGCAGGCGAAGGTGCGAACGACGACCACGCCCTATCCGCTCGACAAGGCGAACGAGGCGCTCGACGACTTGCGCACGGGGCGCCTCGAAGGCGCAGCGGTGCTCGTGCCCTGAGGCGCAGACCCGCGGCGGGAGAGACCGCCGGCGTGAGCCGCCGCCCTTCCGTCGGGCTACGCTATTCAAGCGTCAAGCCGGTGGCTTGCGGGAGAACGACCCGCTCGGCTATTGTGGGCGCCCTAACCAATGCGCGCGAACGACTATCGCGTTGTCGGGACCCCATCGTGGTTTCTCGCAGACGCTTTCGGCGGGGGGCAGCGCCCGAAGCTCTGACGAAAGCACCTCTGAGTCCTTTGACAAATATTGAACAATCCGACGATTGGCCGGCCGTCGATAGGAGCGCGCCTTCAGACCCTCCAAAAGGCCCGTCGCTTTCTGTCGAAATTCAACAGGAGAACCGACGATATGAAACTGGGCCTGCTTTCCAATATGCTTGTGAATTCGCAGCCCTATTGGCAGGCCTACGTGCCCCCGTTGTTTTCGGCGATCGTGGGCGACCGCACCAATGTCCGGATCGTGGAGCCTCCGGCAGTCGCCTGGTCACAACGCGCGGCGTGGAAATCGGTTCGTTCCCAAGTCAAAGCCTGCGACACTCTCTTTTGGTTGCAACTGAGCGCGCGTCCCGCCACTGAGATCCACTTGGCGTCGCTGAGCAGATTGGGCGCCAGGCGCGCGAACTTCGTCATCGATGCGTGGAAGCCCGTTGTGACCAAGATCGGGGTGGCGGCGACGATCGAGCGTCTCAATCCATGCTTCATCGCTTATCTGGAAGCCACGACAGAACTCAAGCGGCGTTTCCCGCTGGCGAAATTCGTCTGGCTGCCGCATGCCGGCAACACCGATCTTTTTTACCCGCGCAAGGAGGGAAAGCCGAACTTCGTCTTCTATATGGGCCGCCGCCATGAGCCTTTGCATCAGGCGCTCCTCAAATATTGCGAAGCGCGTGGTCTCAAGTATCTCTATTCGGATCGGTTCATGTTCGGAGAGGAACTCGGGCGGGCGACGTCCAGCGCCCAGTATTTCGTCGCTTCGCCGCGCGAAATGATCGACCCCAAGACGAAGACTGCGTACAGTCCGCTGTCGCCGCGCTATTTCGAGGGGCTGGCTGCGGGAACGCGCCTACTCGGCACCATACCCGCGAGCGGCGAGTACAACGCGCTTCTGCCAACCGACGCCTTATGTGAAGTGTCGCTCGACGGCTCGGATCTGGCTGAGCGTCTCGATCGAGATCGACAAAACCCGGACAATCAACGCGCCGTTGACGCCGCCGCGGCCTTGGTGCGCGAACATCATTCGTGGCGGCGGCGCGGGCAGCAAATCTACAGCTATCTCGAGCATGGCGGCCCGTTGGATCTCAACTTGATGCCGGAAGCGCGGAAGCGCGCCGACATCGCGGCGGCGCTGACCTCCTGATGGTTGCGATGGTTGCCGGCCTAGCGCGAGCAAATCCGCTGCTTTTGAGGCTGGCACCGCTGACGCGACTGCGCGTTATGGGTCGAGAATGCCAATGACGCGCTCGACTCTATGGCCCGAGC
>DASXXT010000145.1:0-24225 GCA_036502965.1 Roseiarcus sp.
CCGATGGAACCGTGGTCTCGATTCACGACGGCATGTCCGATGAGACGCCGTTCGTCACGATGACGCCTAAGTCGCAGTCCGACTACGGCGGCAACAATTTGATGCTCGAAATCGCTCCGAATGTCTTCGCCTGGTACGCCCATTTGCGCGAGGGGAGCCTTAGGGTGAAGGTCGGCGACGTCGTGAAGGCGGGGGCGCCCATCGCCAAATTGGGCAACACCGGACCCTCCGAAGGCCCCCACCTCCATCTGGGTCTTCTCGACAAGCCCGATCCTTTCGCCGGGCGGAGCCTGCCTTTCGTCTTCGACAGCTTCGCCTTGGTCGGCGCGGTGGATTTCGATGCGTCGAAGGCAGACCGGCTGGTCATTTTGCCGCAGTCGCGGCAGGTTCGGTCCGAGTATCCCCTTTACGGCGGCATCCAGAATTACCTGGTCGTGCCCCCATGAGCGACGGACAGGGACATGGCGTCTGCCTCGTGATCGGGGCTGGCGATGGGCTTGGCGCCTCGATCGCCCACGCCTTCGCCCGGGAGGGCCTTCATGTCTGCGTCACCCGGCGGCCACGGCATAAAGAGGCGATCGACAAGCTGGCGGAGGCGATCCGAGCGGAGGGCGGTGAGGCTCACGCGTTCGGGCTCGACGCGCGCGTCGAAGGCGATGTCGCGGCGCTCATCGAACGGATCGAGCGCGCGATCGGGGCGATCGAAGTGCTCGTCTTCAATATCGGCGCCAATGTGCGCTTTCCTGTCGTCGAGACGACCACGCGGGTCTATTCCAAGGTTTGGGAGATGGCGGCGCTCGCGGGGTTCCTCGCAAGCCGCGAGGCAGCGCGGGGAATGATCGAACGCGGCCGCGGCGCCATCCTCTTCACGGGCGCGACCGCCAGCGTCCGCGGGGGCGCGGGCTTTTCCGCCTTCGCCGGGGCAAAGCATGCGCTCCGGGCGCTGGCGCAAAGTCTCGCCCGCGAATTGGGCCCGAAGGGCGTCCACGTGACCCATGTCGTGATCGACGGCGCGATTGACGGCGCCTTCATCCGCGGGCTCTTGCCGGACGCCGCCGAAAAGCTGGCGCGGGAGGAGATTCTCGTTCCCGACGAGATCGCCAAAAACTATGTTTGGCTCTATCGCCAAAAACGGAGCGCCTGGACATTCGAGATGGACTTGCGGCCGTGGTCGGAGACGTGGTGATGAGCGCGACCATCGAATTCATTTTCGACTTTGCCAGCCCCAACGCCTATCTCGCCTATCGGGCGCTGCCGCCGATTCTCGAACGCACCGGCGCGCGGCTCATGATCAACCCTTGTCTGCTTGGGGGCATCTTCAAGGCGACCGGCAACGTGGCGCCAGCCGTCGCTTTCGCGCCGGTTAAGGGCAAGCTCGAATACGAGATGCTCGAATTGCGCCGCTTCATCGCCAAGCATCGGCTCGACAAGTTCCGCCTCAACCCGCACTTTCCTGTCAATACCTTGATGCTGATGCGCGGATTTCTCGCTGCCCGTGAGACCGGCGTCGAGGCCGGCTATATCGAGATGGGCCTCGAGGGCCTGTGGGAAGAGGGCCTCAAGCTGGACGATCCGCAGGTTCTGGCGCGCCGCATCGATTCCGCCGGCCTCGATTCGGCGAGCCTGCTCGCAGCGGCTCAGACGGATCGCGTCAAGCTGAAGCTTGCCGACAACAGCGCCGCTGCGGTCGCGCGCGGCGTGTTCGGGGTTCCGACGTTTTTCGTCGGCGACGACATGTTCTTCGGCAAGGATCGGCTGGGGCAGGTCGAAGAGGCCGTCCAGGCGGCCCCTGCACAAACGTCATAACCGCAGGCAGGCGACGGCGCGGAAATCCGGCGAGGAGCCCGAGCGGCAGCCGATATTGGCGCCGTATTCCTGGCTGCAGAACGTCACTTAATTAACGCTCAGCGACCAATCACGCCCCGCAATCGGGAATCGATAAAATTTTAGGCGTCCAATCGAGCCGTTGGCAATCGCCGGGTGGGATTTTGCATCGTGGTCGGGATCCTGCGGCCACTTCGAAGGCCTTGGCTCAGGAACAGCCACTGCTTGCGAACGCAGGGGCCCATAGAGCGTCAGGAGAATCCCATATGCTTCGAGTTCGAAACTTTCTTAGCGATGAATCCGGTGTGACGGCGATCGAATATGCGCTGATCGCGAGCCTGATTGCGGTATTCATCATCGTCGCAGTCCAGCTGGTCGGCACGCAGGTCAGCCTCGTGTTCACCGAGATCGGCAACACCCTCAAGTGAACCGGGAAAGCGCGCCGGCCAGAGGTTTCGGCTGGCGCGCGATCAATTCGGACACACGGTTTACACAGCGCGATCGCGCGCGGAAAATGGCAAGGCGACTGTCCTCCAGGGGTCCTTGCCATGATCCGCCTCGCGAACGCGCTGTCGCTGGTGCTGCTTTGCGCCTCCGCCTCGGCGGCGGAGCGGCTGAGCAGCTACCCGGTCGATCCGGCGCAAGTGTCGGTTTCCGGCATTTCGTCGGGCGCCTTCATGGCCAACCAGCTGCACATCGCCCATTCCGCCGACGTTATGGGCGCGGCCATGATAGCCGGCGGCCTTTATGGCTGCGCGGTCCTGCATGCGACCGCCGACGGCGTGGAGGCGCTGGCCTCTCAGGCCGCCGGGCCCTGCATGTCCACGCCCTTCCTGCTCGAGGACGCCTCTTTCTACGCTCGCCTGGTCAAGACGCTTGCCGGCAAGGCGGAAATCGACCCGCCGTCTAATCTCGCCCACAGCAGAATTTACCTCTTCACCGGAGGCTCCGACTCGGTGGTGAGTTCTGAGACGGTCGAGAAGGCCAGGGCCGTGTACGCCGCCCTTGGCGTTCCAGGCGCCAACATCGTCTTCGAAGACGACAGCGGACCGGCCGCCAAGGCTGGGCATTCCTGGGTGACGAAAAACTTCGGCGGCAGGTGCTCCGCCAACAAAGAGCCCTACATCAACGATTGCGCTTATGACCAAGCGGGCGCCGAGCTCAAGGCGATCTATGGGCGGGATCTCAGGCCGCCCACCGCGGCGCCCTCCGGCCGGCTCGTCGCTTTCGACCAGAGCGAATTCGTTCCGGACGGGGCCGCGCGTGCGAACGGCTTGTCGGACGCCGGCTACCTCTATTTGCCGAAAGACTGCGAACCAGGCGCTACGGCGGCGTGCCGGCTGCATATCGTCCTGCACGGCTGCACGCAATCTTCAGAAGCGCTTGGGGATGAGTTTTACACCAAGATCGGCGTCAATGAATGGGCGGACGCCAATCGGATCATCGTCCTCTATCCGCAGGCGCACGCCACGACGGTCGCCGAACTGCCTCCACAGGCCGGCATGACCGCGCTCATCGACGCCAATCCCTATGGCTGCTGGAATTGGTGGGGATACGCCGAGGATCCGCGCTATCTGACGAAAAATGGCGTCCAAATCAGCGCCATCTGGGCCATGGTGCGGCGGATCGAAGGGCGGTAAGGCCGGCCTAGGTATTAGTACCGAGCCACGGATCTCAGGCCGGAGCTTGGAAACGCGCTGCGGCGCCCTAGATTAATGCGCCCCCGGGCGGCATGGGGTCGAAGCTTAAGGACCGAGGGCTCAGCGGCGCATGGAGGCTATTCTCCGCCTGGCGGAAGATCCCGACGCATGGGCGGCGCTCGCGACCCTGATCGCCATGGAGGTCGTCCTCGGCCTCGACAATCTGGTGTTCATCGCGCTGCTGTCGAACCGCATCGACGTCCGCCGGCGCGGCTTGGCGCGCAAACTCGGGCTGTCGCTGGCGCTCGTGTTCCGCCTGGCGCTGCTCGCTTCAGCGTCGTGGTTGGTGCATGTGACGGAGCCGCTGGGCACGGTGCTGGGGCGAGCTTTTTCCGTGCGCGATCTGCTTTTGCTGGCGGGCGGACTGTTCCTGGTCTGGAAGGCGACGACCGAAATCCACCACCGCGTCGATCCGGATGACGAGGCCGAGGACAAAAAGCCGGCGGCGCCGCTCGGCCTCATCTTCGGCCTCATCCAGATCATCATGATCGATATCGTCTTCTCGGTCGATAGCATCATCACGGCCGTCGGCATGACCGAGTATTTTCCGATCATGGTCATCGCCGTTGTCGTCGCGGTCGGGGTGATGATGGTCGCCGTGGGGCCGCTGGCGGCGTTTATCCACCGCAATCCGACAGTTTTGATGCTGGCGCTGAGCTTCCTTTTGATGATCGGCATGACGCTGATCGCCGACGGTTTCGGCTTTCATATCGAAAGAGGCTATATTTATGCTGCGATGTTCTTTTCCTCTCTGGTCGAGACGCTCAACGTCTTGGCCAGGCGCAAGCCTAGGCGACCGACATGACTCTCAGCTCTCTCATCCTCTTCGCCGCCGTCTATCTCGCCGCCGTGGCGACGCCAGGGCCAGGGGTCGCGGCGCTGATCGCGCGCGTGCTCGGGCAGGGGCTTAAGGGCGTCGCCCCGTTCATCGCCGGCTATTTCGTCGGCGACATGATCTGGCTCATGCTGGCGGCGACAGGTCTCGCCGTTGTCGCCAAGACCTTCGCGGGGATATTCGTCGCAATCAAATTCGCCGGCGCCGCCTACCTCCTCTATATGGCATGGCGGATGGCGACCGCGCCCGCCGTCGTTGGAGCGGCGCCGACGCCGGCAACGCGCGGTTGGCGCGCCTTCCTAGGCTCGCTGTCGCTGACGCTGGGCAACCCGAAGGTGATGGTCTTCTTCCTCTCGATCATGCCGCTTGTCGTCGACGTCACGACATTGACCGCGCTCGCGCTCGTTGAACTGGCAGCCGTATGCGGGATCGTGATCTTTTCGACCTTGGCGCTCTACGCGCTCGCCGCCAACCGGGCGCGGGCGTTCCTCAGTTCGACGAGAGCGATGAAGTTCGTTCATCGCGCCGCCGGGGGCCTGATGGCCGGCGTCGCGGTGGCGGTCGCAACGAGGTAGGGGTGTCGGATCTCCTGGCGATCGGCGAAGCGCTGGTCGAACTCAACCAGCCGAAGGACGGCGCCCCCTTCGTCCAGGGGTTCGGCGGCGACACCTCGAACGCCATGATCGCAGCGGCTCGGCTCGACGCCGACGCGGCCTATTTCACCGCCGTCGGCGCCGACCGTTTCGGCCAGGCGCTGACCGAGCTTTGGCTTAAGGAAGGCGTCGACGCGAGCCGGATCGTGGTCAACGGCGGCGCTCACACCGGCTTATATTTTGTCACCCATGGCGCCCAAGGCCATGAATTCTCCTACATGCGCGCGGGCTCTGCAGCGAGCCGGATCAGCGAAACCGATCTGCCGGTCGACCGCATCCGCGCGACCAAGGTCCTGCACATCTCCGGTATCAGCCAGGCGATCTCTTCCTCCGCCACTGACGCCGGGTTCGCAGCGATCGACATCGCGCACGACGCCATGCGGCTCGTCTCCTATGACCCGAACCTGAGGCTGAAGCTGTGGCCTTTGCGCCGCGCGCGGGCAATCATTCATGAGGCGATGCGGGCTTGCGATATTGCTCTGCCGGGGCTCGACGACGCGGAGGCGTTGACGGGCTTGAGAGATCCCGACGCCATTGCAAGTTTTTACCTCGACCTCGGCGCGGGCGTGGTCGTGGTGAAAATGGGCCGTGGCGGCGCGCTGGCGGCGACGCCCAAAGAGCGCGAGCGCATCTATTCGCATGGCGTCAAGGCGGTCGACGCGACCGGGGCGGGCGACTGCTTCGATGGCGCTTTTCTCGCGGAATATGTGCGGCATAGCGATCCGTTCGCCGCGGCGCGCTTCGCCAATGTGGCGGCGGCGCTCTCGACCCTGGGTTATGGCGCGGTCGCGCCGTTGCCGAGGCGCGCCGATGTCGAGGCAGCGATGGCGGCGCCAACGCCGTGACGCCCGTCCCTCCTAGTCCCTCGCTGGAGCCTGCTGTTTGAGCTATGGATTAGCGGTGATCACGAAGCACGACCCAAGGAGTCGCCCATGGACGCGCATTTTGAAGAAGTGGTCACGACGCGCGACCGGCTGCGGGAGCTCATCAAGCCGCCCATCGATCTCGTGCGCAACAAGGCGATTGACCACATCGACGATATTTGCCGGCGCTTCATCGCCGCCTCTCCGTTCGTGATGATTGCGACCCGCGGCGCGGACGGGCGGCTGGATGTCTCCCCAAAAGGCGATCCAGCAGGGTTCGTGGCCGTCCTGGACGACCGCACGCTCGCCATTCCGGACCGCCTTGGCAACAACCGGCTGGACACTCTCGAGAACGTGCTGATTCATCCGGAGGTCGGGCTGATCTTCGTCATTCCGGGGCACAACGACACGCTGCGGGTCAGCGGCAAAGGACGGATCGTCCGGGACGCCGCCTTGCAGCGTCGCCTGGCCGTGAACGGCAAGACGCCCAATCTCGTTCTCGTCGTGACGGCCGAGGAGGCTTTCATGCATTGTTCGAAGTGCATTGTCAGGTCGCGGCTTTGGCGGCAGGATGATTGGCCAGATCGCTCTTCAGTGGCGACGCTGGCTGAGGCCATGATGGCGCACGCCGCTCCCAAGGAGACCGTCGGCGAGATGCAGGCCATCATCGACGACGACCGCGAAAACCGCCTCTACTGATTTCGCGCCCGCGTGGCGCCCGCTTTACGCGGCGCGCGTTCGGCGCCACTTTCTGGCATGGATCTCAGCCAATTCCGTGCTTCGATCAGCGAATCTTTCCCGCCGCCAACTTTGAGCGACGCCTTGCGCGCGCTTTGGCTCGACGCGCGGGGGAATTGGGACGGCGCGCATGACGCCGCACAGGCCGACGAGGGCGGGGCGGGCGATTGGGTCCACGCCTATCTGCATCGCAAGGAGGGCGACGCTGGCAACGCCGCCTATTGGTATCGCCGCGCGCGCAAGCCGGTCTGCCAAACATCACTCGACGAGGAGTGGGCGGCGATCGCTGACGCGCTTCTGAGGGGCGAAAGCTAGACCTGGGCGCCTGCCGCACGATGGAGTTTGAGCCTATGCCCGTCATCGTCGCCTTCGGCGATTCCAACACCTGGGGCTACGACCCCGCGACTGGCGGCCGATTTCCCCGCGCGCAGCGATGGCCCAGCGTCCTTCAGCGCGAGCTTGGAGCGGATTTCGAGGTGATCGCGGAGGGGCTCAACGGCCGCACGACGGTCCACGACGATCCGATCGAGCCCTATCGCTGCGGCGCAGATGCCCTGCCGCCCTGCCTCATGAGCCACGCGCCGGTGGATCTCGTTATCCTCGCGCTTGGTTGCAACGACCTGAAGAAGCGGTTTTCCGCTTCCGCCTTCGACATCGCCGAAGGCGCGGCGCGCCTCATCTTTCTCGCCCGCGCCTATGGGCAAGGCCCCGACGGACGCTCGCCGAAAATCCTCCTGATCGCACCGCCTCCGTTCGCCAAGCTCACCGACTACGCGGAAATGTTCGAGGGCGGCCGGGAAAAGTCCATGCTCCTCGGCCAGCGTTATCGGGGCGTGGCCGAGCGCGAGGGCGTCGCGTTCCTGGACGCCGGCGCCGTCATTCGATGTTCGGATCTCGACGGTATCCACTACGAGGCCGATCAACACGAATTGCTGGGCCGCGCGACGGCGAAAGCGGTCCGCAGCGCGCTCGACTGGACGGCGTAAGCGACGCACCCCCCGCCTTTGTGATTGCGCGGCGAAGCGCGTGCGGCTAATGGCAAGCCGCAACCCTTCCGCCATGGACATTCTCCTTGAGCGTCGACGCGGACACTGACGCGCTTGCCGCGCGCGATCTTCTGGTCTCCGCCGCGCGCGAGGCCGGAGTGCTGGCGCTCGAATATTTCAATCCCGGGGGCCGAACCTCCGCCCGAGTCGTGACAAAAGCCGGCGGATCGCCAGTCACGGACGCCGATCTCGCCGCTGATTTGCTCCTGAAGCGCCGCTTGCAGGATGCGTTGCCCGACGCAGGCTGGCTCTCTGAGGAGACGGTCGACGATTTCGAGCGCCTTTCACGCCGCAGGGTCATCATCGTCGACCCGATCGACGGCACCCGCGCGTTTGTGATCGGCGATCCGCGCTGGGCCGTCTCGGTGGCGCTGGTCGTCGACGAACACCCGATCGCGGGCGTCGTCTACGCGCCGGCGCTCGACGAGACCTATGCGGCGGCGCGTGGCGGGGGCGCAACGTTCAACGGCGCGACTCTCATACCCACCCCCGGCTGGCCGCCGCGCGTCGCGGCTGGCCCCAAGCTCGTTATTGAGGCGATGGCGGCGGAGCTCGGCTCCTCGATCGAGATTACGCCACGTGTGCCCGCGCTGGCCTACCGGCTGTGCATGGCGGCGAGCGGCGTGGTCGATTTCGCCGTCGCAGCCGAGAATTCGCATGATTGGGACATCGCCGCCGCCGATATTGTGCTCGAGGAAGCGGGCGCGCGCCTGATCGACGCCTCGGGCGAGCGTCTCCGCTACAATTCCCGCCAGGTGCGCCGCGGCGCGCTCATTGCTGCGCCTGACGCGGCTGCGACCCGGCTCATCAAGGGCTTTCGCGCCGCCATCGGCTCGTGACCAAACTGACCGGCGGCAGTTTTCGGACGCTTGCGTTTTCGCCGCCACGAGGGCAAAGGCCAGCGCGCTGAGCCGCCGCTCTTCGCGCAGCCTCAAGGAAATGTGATCATGACCTCTCCCGATGCGAAGGCCCAAGACGAGGCAAAGCCGCAGCGCCTGCACTTGGTGTTCGGCGGCGAGCTGACATCGCTCGAAAGCCACGAATTTCGTGATCCCGAGAAGCTCGATATTGTCGGCCTCTTTCCCGATTACGCCAGCGCCGAGCGAGCCTGGCGCGCCAAGGCCCAGCAGACGGTCGACAGCGCGCAAACGCGCTATTTCATCGCCCATCTGCATCGTCTGCTCGAGCCCGACCTCATTCCTCCGACCCGGACCGCCTGAGCGCCGCATGGCGAGGCGGGTGGGCAGATCGCGATGGGCGCAGGAAGCGATCGGCTTCGGGCTCGCGGCCTACTTGTCGTTCGTTCGCCGCACGAGCCGGTTCACCACGGTTCCCGAGGACGTGGACACCTATATCAAGGACGACCTGCCGCTCATCGCGGCGATGTGGCACGGCCAGCATTTGATGATGCCCTTCGCCCGACCCGTGACAATGGATCGGCTCGCGGTGCTCATCTCCCGCCATGAAGACGCCGGGGCACAGGCTTTAGCCGCCGAACGTCTTGGCATAACGCCGGTGCGCGGTTCGGGCGGTCCCGCCGACCGTGTGTATTACAAGGGCGGCGCGCCGGCGATGCGCGAACTCCTGCGCCAGCTCGAATCGGGCTCATCTGTCGCGATGACCGCCGATGTGCCCAAGCGCGCGCGCGTGGCGGGGCTGGGAATCGTGGCGCTGGGCAAACTCTCCGGACGACCGATCGTTCCGACCGCCGCGGTCATGAGTCGGCGCCTTCAGTTCAACACCTGGGATCGCGCGTCCCTCGGACTGCCCTTCGGGCGGGCGGTCATCGTCGTCGGCGACCTCATCCGCGTTTCGCCGAGCGCCGATGAGGAGGAGATGCAGGCCACGCGGCTCGCGGTCGAGCGTGGGCTCGACGAGGTGCATCGGCAGGGCTACGCCATGGTTGGCGCAATCGATCCGGGCGCCGATCTGAAACCGCCGACCTGAAACCGAAATGACGGCGCCGCTCTCGCTTATCGGCTATCGATTGGGCTCGTTTCTGGCGACGCCGTTGGCCGGGCCGATTCTGGCGATGCGGCTTAAGTGCGGCAAGGAGGATCCGCGACGAGTGAGCGAGCGGCGGGGGCTGACCAACCTCGCCCGTCCTCCTGGCCCGCTCGTCTGGCTGCATGGCGCCAGCATCGGCGAAGCCTCCGTTCTCCTGCCCTTCGTTGACCGCATCACGCGCATGGGCGCGACCGCGCTCGTGACCACGACAACGGTGACCTCGGCCGCAATGCTCGCGCAGCGCCTGCCGGCGGGCGCGCTGCATCAATATGCGCCGCTCGACAGTCCGGTGTTCGTGCGGCGGTTTATCAAACGTTGGCGTCCCGACGCGGCGTTGGTGGCGGAAAGCGAGCTCTGGCCCAATATGATCGTCGAACTGAAGCGTTCGAGATCACGGCTCGCGATGATCAATGGGCGGATCAGCGAGCGGTCCTTCCGCAGGTGGGGGAGGGCGCCGCGCTTGATCGCTGCGCTGCTCACGGAGTTCGACGTGTGCCTCGCGCGCAGCGAAGCGGATGGCGAGCGGCTCTCAACGCTCGGCGCCCTGAACGTCCTGGTCGCCGGCGACATCAAGTTCGACGCACCGACGCTGCCAGCCGACCGGCGCGAACTCGCCGAGCTCGCGGGCCTCACTTCTGGACGCCAGATGTGGATCGCCGCCTCGACCCACGAGGGCGAAGAGATGATCGCGGCGGCCGCGCACAAGCGCCTCGCCCAGGTGTTTCCCGACGCGCTGACGCTGATCGCGCCGCGCCATCCCGAGCGGGGCGAGGCGATCTTAAGGCAATTGGAAGGGCAGGGCCTCGTCTGCGCCTTGCGCTCGCGCGGCGAGGCGATCGGTCCGGGGACCGCGGTTTACATCTGCGACACGATCGGCGAGCTCGGGCTTTTCTATCGCCTGGCGGGGGTGGTGTTCGTCGGCAAGTCCCTCGTCGCCGGCGGTGGCCAAAATCCGATCGAACCCGCTCGCCTCGCCTCCGCCATTCTGCACGGGCCGATGGTCGGGAACTTCGCCGACACTTACGCGGCGCTCGATGAGGCGGGCGGCGCGCTAACCGTCGCGCGCCCGGAGGACTTGGGGGAAACGCTGATCGCGCTGTTCGCCAATGCCGCGCGGCTGCGCGCCATGGCGCGCGCTGCGGGGGAAACGGTCGAGCGCCGCGCGGGCGCGGTCGATCGCTCGATGGGCGCGCTCAGGGGCCTGTTGCCGTCCGCCGGGGCGAGGCGGTGAGGGTGCCGCGCTTCTGGTTGAAACCGAGACCAACCTTGCTTGCCCGCTTGCTCCAGCCGACCGGCTGGGCGTACGGACGCGCGACCGCGCAGCGCATGCGGGGGCGGGGCGAGCGCGCCGGCGCGCCAACGATTTGCGTCGGCAATTTCGTCGCGGGCGGGGCAGGCAAGACCCCGGCCGCGCTGGCGTTGGCGCGGATGCTGATCGGCGATGGCCGACGCGTCGCCT
Source organism: Roseiarcus sp. (assembly GCA_036502965.1). Taxonomy (GTDB): domain Bacteria; phylum Pseudomonadota; class Alphaproteobacteria; order Rhizobiales; family Beijerinckiaceae; genus Roseiarcus. The sequence continues at coordinate 11,126 of DASXXT010000145.1, forward strand.
TCCTGTCGCGGGGCTATGGCGGCGCCGAGCGCGTCGAGCCGCTGCTTGTCGATGCAGGCGCCCATACCCCGGCGATGGTGGGCGACGAGCCCCTTCTGCTCGCCAAACTGGCGCAGTGCTGGGTTGGGACGGATCGGGTCAGAAGCGCGAGAAGCGCGGTCGCAGCCGGCGCGAACGCGCTTATTCTCGACGACGGCCTCCAAAATCCGGGGCTCATCAAAGACTTGTCTTTCGCGGTCGTGGATGGCGAGACCGGCTTCGGCAACGGTCTCTGCGTTCCGGCTGGTCCGCTGCGCGCGCCGGTTTCGGTTCAGCTACCATTTGTGCGGGCGCTGATCGTGCTGGGCGGCGGCGACGCGGCGGCGTCGCGAATCGCCGCTCTGGCGCCTGGCAAGCCGCTTATCCGCGCGAGCCTCGAGCCCGACGCTCTCGCTGCGGCGCCCCTGATCGGACGCGAAGTCGTCGCCTTCGCCGGCATCGCTCGGCCGGAGAAATTCTACGCCACCCTGCGCCGGGTCGGCGCGCAGATCGTCGCCACGCGCGATTTCGCCGACCATCATGCTTACACACAGCGCGAGGTCGAGGCGCTGATCGAGGAAGCGGGCCGGCGAGGCGCGCTTCTGACGACGACCGAGAAGGACTTGGTGCGGCTTACCGCCCGTCATGCCCGCGCCGTCGTGACCCTCCCGGTCACATTGCGTTTCGAGGAGCCGGGGTCGGTAAGGCGCCTCCTGCGCCAGGTCTTGGGAGGGTAGGGTCTTTATCCCCGGCACCTTATGGTCAAAACGACACCAGCTGGACCGTTTTCGAACCATTGCTGCCCTTTGAGATCCGTCCTGGGAAGGAGCGGGAAGCGCGAGAAAGCGGACTTTGGCTGAAACTGTAAGCGCCGGCAGAAGTGGCCGTGTGCTTCTCGCCACGCTCTAGATCGGTATCCTGATCGCCCGATTCGGCTCGGTCGGCGTTGCCTCGAAGTCGCCGATGACGAACGTCGCCGGCCGCAAGTTCCTGCGAGATGGCGCCGTTTTCAGCTTAGCAGCGCGCACTCCAAATCCGTCTGCGGTCGAGGCTACCATGGCGGGAACCCGGAAATTACGGCGCCTCGGTTGAGGATAGTGTCAGTTACAGCTCCGGCTGACTGGCGCAGATGAAGATCGCACGCTGTCGCTGCGAGGGCAGCGCAGCGATCTGATCGACCCCGCAATTCGACGCACACCGGGGGGCATCATGAAGCGCACCTGCGACGCCTCAATCATCGAGTTTCGCAGCGCGGTCGACGCAATGCGCTGCGCCATCGAGGTGCCTGTGGAACATGAAATTTAGATCATCGACAAGGCGGCCTTCCGGCACTTGTCCACCCTGCTTGTCAGGCCCTTTCCGAATTTCTTGAAAACTTTCAACGATCGAAGGAAGGCCATTCGCTCGTCACAGACGCCATTCACGGTCGTCTTTGGATCGGCTTTATTCGCGGCAGCGATTGTGACCGGTCCGATCTTTCCGTCATCTCCGAGTTCCAGAACGCGCTGAAGAGAAATCACTCCGCGACTCGGCCCCGAGTGAACGCCGAAGTCGAAGACTGCCAAGTCCATTCCAACGGGAAGTTGGTCGCCATGCACACTATCCCAGAATCTGAGATGGTAAATGGGCGCGACTTTTTCAGGCGTAAGCGCCTGTACCTCGGCGATCGTTGCCTGGCGACCCAGAAATGTTGAGAGCGTCGCTTGAGTGACGCCAAGATTGGTCGGCCCACCCGGGTCGTCCGGGTCGTTAACGAAGCCGCCTTCGAATTGGAGCGTAAACTTAAGACACATTTCAAAGTTGCCCGCAGCCATCGTGCACCCTCCCGAACTTAATTAAAAAAGGTAAGCGTAGCCGACTTTACCGAGTTCGCCACCGACGTCTGTCGGATGAGCGGCTCTCCGGGCGAGATTGACGCCAGGACCGGCATTTAGCAAGCCCGATCGCCCTAACGACCCGGAAGCTGGTAGCATGCTCGCAACATACCCGAGTTGAGAGCAGGTGGTCGCCCACTGCGAGGGTTCGCCCTTGTAAATCACGTCCGTTAGCAGCAAATCCTTGCTTAAGGAACCGCTCAGTGGATGAATGTCGGCTGATCCGAGCACCGACATCGTTCAGTTATTTCGGTGCGGATGCCGACCCCACCGCTTTCTGTCGGGCGCGAAAAGGCTGTGGAGGTCCTGATTATCCGCACGGTTGATCCCCAATCGTGCTGCCCGCTACTACATCCGCCGCCGGACTGCCTGCCACTGGAAGGGATTACGGCATCGTCGAGATGGCGGAAGGCAGAAGGTCGTAGAAGGAGCCTGCTTTTTCGCTTACTCCGCTTATGCTGGCGGCGTGGCGTGGCCACCTTCCCGGAATTCCTCCTAGTGACCAGACTCTTCGACAAATTTCTTCAACTGCTTGGTTCGCTCTTGCGTCAGTTCGGCCTTGCAGTCCCAGACCAGCTGCGGTTCCATCGAGCCACCATGCGCCTCCCATCCCCCCAACTCGCAATGTCCATCGCGATAGGCGATCCAGCCGCGCTGCGCTGCCAGCAGCGCCGCCTCGGCGCCTTTCGTTTCGGCATCATGCTGTCCGTCGAGCTTGCGCGCGCGTTCGCGCGCCGCGTTCCAGATCACGTTCAGTTCCTTGTCCGCCTCTTCGAAATCCGTGTGGGCGCATTGGTTCATGTCGGCCTGCGTCATCGCGTTGGCGCAATCGAGCTTTTCCTCGGCCCGAAGGAGCGAGCTCGGGGCAAATATGAGGAGCGTTGAAAATATGAGAATGCGATTCCAGGTCATTGTAAATCCATACCGACATCCATCGGATAAGTGGCTCTTCGGGGCAAGATTGACGCCAGCGATGGGCATTGGCAAGCCCGACCGGGCCGCGATCGGCCGGAACTCCGCGGCGATCTTCTATAGCTTGTCGACCGCATGCGGGACACGGACGACGAAGCTCCTGGAGGCTCCCGAGGCGTGATGTGTTTGCCGCTCCGATCTTGACCACCCCGAGTCCGCACAGAACCGGTCTGCCATAAATACAATGCCCAGTTTCATCCTGCATGGTGGCAGATTTGGCGCGCCCGACAGGATGAAACTGGGCACCCTTATATCATTGATTGCGCTATATAAAACCCTTAGCGCCCGTCGGATGGGGGGTCTGGGCGTCGCCAAATAACGCGCCGCCGCGCCGGTCTCTGGGTATCTATACCTATTGCCGCCGCGCCGTGGCCACTGGTCGGCAACGCCCGGCCGGGACGTATGTCTTCGAAACGGGTGTTTCGCACAGCCTCAGACGCGAGTTTAGCGGGCGGAGATTTTTTTATTTTTTCCTCCGTAAGCCATTGAAAAGTCCAGATTCGACCAAAGGAATTCAAGGAAATGCAAGCAATCTTGCCTGGAATTATTTGGATTTGCTTGCGACGAACTCGCTTGCTGGTTGCGTTGTCTGACCCCGCTCGATGCCCGGCGTCGACTCCACAACCCATGGAGGGCTGTGACGATCGGGAACGTCTCGCCTCCATTGGCGCCTTGACCGGTGCCGATAGACGCGACGTCCCAGCTTGCCAGCGTCCCAAAACGCGGGCAGTTTTCCCTGTCAGCGGAGCCCCCGGCAACCGCCGGTCGAAACCCATCGGGAGGACAGGATGCTCGACACAGCCCCTAATGCTCGCATTGCAGCCTTTCTCGGCAAGTTCGAGGCCGCGCTGGCCGCCGGCGATGTCGACGCGGCGGTCGGCATGTTTGCCGCCGACAGCTATTGGCGCGATCTCATCGCCTTCACCTGGAACATCAAGACGATGGAAGGGCGAGACCAGGTCCGCGACATGCTCGCCCATTGCCTCAAGCGAGTGAAGCCGCGTGATTGGCGCATCGCCGAGGGGGAGATCGCGACCGAAGCGGACGGCGTGCTCGAATCCTGGATTTCGTTCGAGACCGAGACCGCGCGCGGCTATGGCCTCATCCGCCTCAAGGATGGCCTCATCTGGACCCTGCTGACCACGATGGCCGAGCTCAAGGGCCACGAGGAGAAAGCGGGTTTCACCCGCGCGCTCGGTGCGAGGCACGGCGTCAACCCCGGCGCCAAAACCTGGAAGGAATTACGGGACGAGGAGGCCGAGAAGCTCGGCTATGAAACCCAGCCCTACGTGTTGGTCATCGGGGGCGGCCAGGGCGCCATCGGGCTCGGTGCGCGTCTCAGGCAACTCGGCGTGCCGACGATCATCGTTGAAAGGAACGAGCGCGCGGGCGATTCATGGCGCAAGCGCTATAAGTCGCTCTGCCTGCACGATCCGGTCTGGTACGACCATCTGCCCTATATCGACTTCCCCAAGAATTGGCCGGTGTTCTCGCCCAAGGACAAGATCGGCGATTGGCTGGAAATGTACGCCAAGGTGATGGAACTGAACTACTGGACCAAGACGACAGCCAAGAAGGCGAGCTTCGATCCAGCGAAAAAGGAATGGACCATCGTCCTCGATCGCGACGGCAAGAAGGTCACCTTGCGGCCAAAGCAACTGGTGTTTGCGACCGGCATGTCCTCCAAGCCGGTTCTGCCGCGCTTCAAGGGCATGGAGACCTTCAAGGGCGAGCAGCATCATTCGTCGAGCCATCCCGGGCCCGATGGCTACAAGGGCAAGAAGGTCGTCGTCATCGGCTCGAACAATTCAGCGCATGACATTTGCGCGGCGTTGTACGAAGCCGGCGTCGACGCGACCATGGTGCAGCGGTCGAGCACGCATATCGTGCGCTCGAATACGTTGATGGATGTCGCGCTCGGCGATCTCTATTCCGAGCGCGCGGTCCGCGGCGGCATGACGACGGCCAAGGCGGACCTTATCTTCGCCTCCTTGCCGTACGGCATCCTGGCCACGCTGCAGAAGCCGGTCTACGACAAGATTCGTGAAGTCGACGCCGATTTTTACAAAGCTCTCGAGAAGGCCGGCTTCAGGCTCGATTACGGCGAAGACGAATCGGGCCTGTTCATGAAATACCTGCGCCGGGGTTCAGGCTATTATATCGACGTCGGCGCCTCACAGCTCATCATCGACGGCAAGGTGAAGCTCGTGTCTGGGCAAGTGCAGGAAATCACGCCTCGCGGAGTCAAGCTCGATAACGGCAAGGAGTTGCCGGCCGACGTGATCGTCTACGCGACGGGCTACGGCTCGATGAACGGCTGGGTCGCCGATATCTGCGGCCAGGAAATGGCCGACAAGGTCGGCAAGGTCTGGGGCCTCGGCTCGAACACCAAGAAGGATCCCGGCCCGTGGGAGGGCGAGCAGCGCAACATGTGGAAGCCGACGCAGCAGGAGGCCTTATGGTTCCATGGCGGCAACCTCCACCAGTCGCGCCATTATTCACAGTTCCTGGCGCTGCAATTGAAGGCGCGCCTTGAGGGCCTCCCAACACCGGCCTACGGATTGCAGGAGGTCCATCACAAGGCGTGAGCTCGCCGCGTGAAGCTCATGGTAGCCGCACGGTCGCCGTCGCCAGACAGGCGATCCCCTCGCCACGGCCGGCAAAGCCGAGCCTCTCGGTCGTTGTCGCCTTGACCGCGACGCGGCCGATGTCGAGGCCCGCGATGTCGGCGACCCGCGCTCGCATCGCGTCGCGGTGCGGGCCGATCTTCGGAGCTTCGCAGATGAGCGTCGTGTCGAGATGGACGATTGCGCCGCCTCGAGCGCGCACGCGTTCCGCCGCATGAGCGAGGAAGACCTTCGACGCCGTCCCTCTCCACTGCGGATCGGAGGGTGGGAAATGTTGGCCGATGTCGCCCTCGGCGAGCGTTCCGTAGAGCGCGTCGGCGAGCGCGTGTAAGCCGACGTCAGCATCGGAATGACCTCTGAGCGCTGTGGAATGGGCGATGCGAACGCCGCACAGCCAGATGTGGTCGCCGGGCGCGAAAGCGTGAACATCGAAGCCCTGGCCGACCCGAGTCTCGCCCAAGCTCGCCACGAACCGCGCCTCCGCCGCGCCAAGATCCTGCATGGTCGTCACCTTGACGTTGGCGGGGTCGCCTTCGAACACATAAGCCGGCGCGCCCGCCCATTCGGCGACCGCGACGTCGTCGGTCAGGTCGCCGACGCCAGCGGCGGCGGCGCGCCGATGCGCCGCAAGGATGAGAGGGAAGCGAAAGGCCTGCGGCGTTTGCACGGCCCTGAGCGCCGAGCGCAGCGGAGTCGCGAGGACTCGGCCGTCGACGTCGACCTGCTTGACTGTGTCGCTCATCGCGGTTCCAGGCGCCGCCGCCCCATGACGCTCGGCGGCGTCAATCGCGCGGGCTACTAAGTCTACCGAAGGGAAGGGTCGCGCTGCGTCGTGGATCAGCACGATATCCGGCCCCGCTGCGGCGAGGGCCTCGAGCCCGGACAGAACGCTTTGCTGACGGGTCGCGCCCCCGATCGCCGGCGGACCGAGCGCCGCCGCCGCGCTCGCTGTCAGACGCGCCACGGCTTGGTCATAGAGCGCGCGATCTTCGGCCCGGATGACCACCGTTACGCTCGAGAACGGAAAGCCCGCGGCAAGCGCCTCAAGCGTATGGACGATGAGCGGGCGCCCTGCGCAGGTGAGATATTGCTTCGGCCGGTCTGCGCCGAGCCTTAAGCCCCGGCCGGCTGCGACGACAAGAAGCCCAACCTTGATCAATGACAATTGAGGGCTCCGACGGTCGCACGAGACGCTTTTTCGTGCGCCAAGGCGGCGGCGTCAATGCGGACTGGTCGGAGCGCCGTCTTGACTTGGCCTCGGCGCGCGTCGATCAATCAATGCGAAACCATTCCGGAAATCCATCGTGCCGTTGAAGCTCATCATCGCCAACAAGGCCTATTCGTCGTGGTCGCTGAGGCCCTGGATCCTACTCGCGCAGCTCAAAATACCGTTCGAGGAAGTGGTCATCCCGATGGACCAGCCCGACACCCGCGCGAATATGCTCAAATACGCGCCGACGGGAAAGTGCCCATCGCTGCACGACGGCAAGATTGCGGTCTGGGAATCGCTCGCGATCATCGAATATATCGCCGCCGCCCATCCCGAAAAGACGGTCTGGCCAAAGGGCAAGGCGGCGCGCGCCCATGCGCGCTCGCTGGCCAACGAAATGCATGCCGGGTTCGGCGCGCTCAGGCAGGGGTGTCCGACGAATTTCCGTAGGCCGGTCAGGGCGATCGGTCTCAGCGATGAAGTTCGGGCCGATGTCGCGCGCATCGAAGCGGCCTGGGCGCACGCGCGCGCGACATTCGGCAGGGAGGGACCCTATCTGTTCGGGCGCTTCTCCGCGGCCGACGCGATGTTCGCGCCGGTGGTCAACCGCTTCCATGTCTACGATATACCGATCTCGAAGCCGACGAGCGCCTATATGGAGACGGTGATGGCTCTGCCGACCTGGAAGGCGTGGATCGCCGACGCTCACGCCGAGCCGTGGAAGATCGAACGGTATGACGCCATCTGAGTGTACGCAGAGCCGTTGACTGCACCATGCGAAGAAACCGCCTTGGGAAGCGCGCGCCGATGCAGGCGGAGGCGGGTGCTTGCCGGCAGCTCGGCGGCGCCAATTATTGCCGAGGGCTTCGGAAGCAACGTCCAGTGAAGTCTATTCCGACGCGATGACGGCCCTTCCGTAAAGTCCCGCGATTGCCTGACTAGGACGATATGTTGCAAATAAACAACATTTTACATGCTCTTGCGGAAGCCAAGAATTCGCTGAATGAAATTATGAAATCGGCAATGGATTTACCCGCAGTGTCGCGGGTGAACAACGACAACAATATTGGCGCTTCCGCAAAGTCTGCGGCTGGGATCAGGGAAAAAAGAACGCAATGACGCGAATAAAAAGCGCGCTGACGGCGAAGAGTGCCGAGCGCGAGGGCAACGCCGCGGAATGGCGCCGGCTGATTGACGAACTCAGCCGGCGCCGGCGCGCGGCGGCCGAGGGCGGCTCGACCAAAGCGCGGGAACGCCATGTCGCACGGGGCAAGCTTCTGGCGCGCCAACGCGTTGCTGGGCTGATCGACCCCGGTTCGCCGTTTCTGGAAATAGGCGCGCTCGCGGCTTTCGACATGTATGAGGGCGACGTCCACGGCGCGGGGCTGGTCACGGGAATCGGCCTTATCGAGGGCCGCGAGGTCATGATCGTCGCCAACGACCCGACCATCAAGGGCGGCGCATATTACCCGATGACGGTCAAGAAGCATTTGCGCGCGCAGGAGATTGCGGCGGAGAATCGCCTCCCCTGTGTTTATCTAGTCGACTCCGGCGGGGCCAATTTGCCTTACCAGGCTGAGGTGTTCCCCGACCGCGATCATTTCGGACGCATCTTCTTCAACCAGGCGCGCATGTCGTCTGCCGGCGTCCCTCAAATCGCGGTGGTGATGGGATCTTGCACAGCGGGCGGCGCCTACGTGCCGGCGATGTCGGGTGAGACGATCATCGTCGACAAGCAAGGCACGATCTTTCTCGCCGGACCGCCGTTGGTCAAGGCCGCGACCGGCGAGACGGTGAGCGCGGAAGACCTCGGCGGCGGAGATATGCACACCCGCGTTTCGGGCGTCGCGGACGCGCTGGCGCGCGACGATACGGAGGCGCTCGCGCTCGCCCGACGGGCGATCTCGAACCTCAACCGGACGCCGAAGCGCGCAATCGATTGGGCGACTCCGGCTGAACCCTTTTATCCAGCGGAGGAGCTTGAGTTTATCGCGCCGGTTGACCTTCGCCAACAGGTCGACGCGCACGAAATAATTGCTCGTCTCGTCGACGATTCGGAGTTCGACGCCTTCAAGCCCCGATATGGCGTTACGCTGGTCACGGGCTTCGCGCGGCTTTCGGGCATGCTCATCGGCGTCATCGCCAGCAATGGCGTCCTGTTTTCCGACAGCGCGCTAAAAGGAACGCACTTCGTCGAACTCTGCGTCCAACGCGGCGTGCCAATACTGTTCCTGCAGAATATCTCCGGCTTCATGGTCGGACAGCGCTACGAGGCGGGAGGCATTGCTAAGGACGGAGCGAAGCTCGTCACCGCAGTGGCCTGCGCCAACGTGCCCAAAATCACGTTGATCGTCGGCGGTTCCTTCGGCGCCGGCAACTATGGCATGTGTGGGCGCGCCTATTGCCCCCGCTTCCTCTTCACGTGGCCCAATGCCCGCATCAGTGTGATGGGCGGCGAACAGGCGGCGAGCGTGCTCGCGACGCTCAGGCGGGACGCGCTCGAGGCCGAAGGGCGCGAGTGGCCGAAGGCCGATGAGGAAGCGTTCAAGGCCCCAATTCGCGCCAAATACGAGGCCGAAGGATCGCCCTATTATGCGACAGCTCGCCTTTGGGACGATGGCATTGTCACGCCTCGGGAAACGCGGCGGGCTTTGTCGCTGGCGTTTTCAGCCACGCTTAACGCCGAGGTCGAACCGACCCGGTTCGGCGTCTTTCGCATGTAGTCTTGGGTGGGGTAGGGGGAGCGTGAGAAAAAATGGGCGTGCCCAGTTTTCAGCAACTCATGTTGCCGGCGCTGCAAACGATTGGGCAGCGCTACGACGAGATAAGCATTTCGGGGTTGGAGGATGAGGTCAGCAAGGCCCTGAGGATATCTGCTGACGAACGGCAACTCAGACTGCCCAGCGGCAATCAGACGCTATTCGCCAACCGCCTCAACTGGGCCAGGTCCTACCTGTCGAAGGCAAGGCCCCAGAGTTGCGCCAGCTTGCTCGACTTTGTGGATAGTCGCGAAAACGCCTGAAAAAGCTCGCTTTCCCTTTGACGGCTCTTACTCTCGTTTGATAGAGTTTGTTTTGTGGTGCTAGCTATGAGCTTGCTAGGCGGCGCTAGCTAGCGAACACCGGACAGAGGAAGTGCAATGACCCTGCACGCAAAAATTACCCTTGAGACAGTCAAGAAGCTGCCGCTCGGCAGTGTCGTTTGGGACACCAAGACGGCCGGCTTCTGCGCGCGCCGCCAGGAGGGGACGGCCGTCACCTACGCCGTGTTCTACCGGACGCGGGCCGGCCGCCAGCGCTGGCACACGATCGGGCGCCACGGTGCGGGCCCGACGCCTGACATGGCGCGCGATGAGGCGCAGGCCATCCTCGTGAAAGTCAAGAACGGCGGCGACCCTGCCGGCGAGAAGGCGGAAGCCCGCAAGGCCGCGACAGTCGCCGAACTCTGCGACGCCTATCTCAATGCAGCATCGGCCGGCCGGATCCTGACGCGGCGCAAGGTGGCCAAGAAGGTCAGCACGCTCGCGGTGGATAATAGCAATATTATGAACCACGTCAAACCGTTACTAGGAAATCTTAAGGTGGCCGCTGTCACTCGCCGCGACATTGAGCGGTTTCGCGATGCCGTAACCGACGGCGAGACAGCAGCGCCGACATCGAGCGAGAGGGGCGGCGGCCGCTTGACCGGCGGGCAAGGAGCCGCGACTCGCACCATGGGGCTGCTCGGAGCCATCTTCTCTTTCGCTGTAAAGCGCGGGATGCGGACCGACAATCCAGTACGTGGCGTTGAGCGACATGCCGACGGCGAGCGGACCCGGCGAATGTCCGAAGACGAATACTGCGCGCTTGGCGAGGCTTTGCGCACCATGCCCGAGACAGCTTGGCCGATCGCCATAGCTGCAGCGCACTTCCTCGCCATCAGCGGCTGGCGCCGCGGCGAAATGCTAGCGCTCAAATGGACGGAGGTTGACCTCGGGGCCCGCACGGCTCGGCTCGCCGCCACCAAGACCGGCGCGTCAATGCGGCCCCTGTCGCACGCGGCCTGCGATGTCCTGCGCTCGCTCCCGCGAATTGGCGAGCTCGTCTTTCCGGCCGGACGCGGCGCAGACCAGCCGATGGCCGGCTTCCATAAGGCTTGGCTCCGCATCGCCAGGCGCGCGAAGCTGCCCGCGGACGTGTCGCCGCACATCTTGCGCCATTCGCTCGCGTCAGTCGCTGCGGATCTCGGCTATAGCGAACTGACCATCGCCGCGCTGCTCGGACACAAGAAGGCGTCAGTGACTTCCAAATACGCCCACCACGCCGACGCCGTACTCCTCCAGGCCGCGGACGTCGTCGGCGGCCGGATCTCCGAGCTCATGGGCGATGCCCAGCCGGCGGGCAAGATTGTCCCGCTGCGCATAGCCGGAGGCTGAAGTGCCGGTCTACGATCAAGACGCGGTACGGCGATTCATAGCCGCTGGCGGCGGTGAGAAAGCCAGAGAGGAAATGCTGGCGGCGATCCGCGGCGCCGACATTTTTAAAAACGCCCCGATCTCTAATCCCGCCTTAGCAAGCCAAGACGAGGCCCTCGAGGAGCCGGATTTTCAACATTGCCCACGGACGCGAGCCGTGATCGCGGCATTCGGGGATGAGCTTACGTTCGGCGCCGTGCTCCACCTCACCGTGAAGCTCGTCGAGCCGGTGTCGACCGAGAAAGCGAAAACCGTGTTGCTCTGGTTCGCGAGCAACTTCTCGAACCTGAGGGAAAGAATGCGGGCCCCACCGGAGCGAGCCAAGCTTCGCCGACGCCTGCAAGCCATGGCCGATCGAGGGCGCCAAGACCTCGCTGAACTCGAGGATTTCGAGATCATCTCGAGGCTCGTTGACGCTGAACGGGCCGACCGGGGGAGTTGCAATGCCGCGGATGTCGAACGCCGACGTCGCACGCTGAAGGATCATGCCCGCTTTGCGACGATCGCCGCGGAAAAAATCCCGACCGGCAAGGGTGACAAGCGCGCCGAGGGCGACATCTCGCCGGAGGAACTGGCTGCATTCATGGTGGGGCGCGCCTGGCAGGTAGGCCGCGGTGAGTGGCCAAACTCGCAGAACAAAGAGGCATGGAAGGCGTGCGAATCTCTTTGGATAGCCGCTGGCGGGGAAGCAAGCGGCGCGAAAAGATCGCCAGAAAAGTGGCGTCGCCATTTGGAACACGCGAGCCGACCACGGCCTCAAGGAGCTGACGGAGCCGCCTTTATTCGAGACGGCGCCGGGCGCATTGTCATGGTGGAGGTTCGGACGAGAAGTCGTACATGTACGACTCTGGCTTCAGCCCGTTGAGCCGCCGCTCCAGTACGTTGAAAGCTTAAATTCTCGTTTCGACGTGGCGCGAATCACCCTTAAATAAATCGTCCTCAACCCCGCGCAAAAAACAAGCACGCGCAGAGAGGACGACCAAATGACCTTCGCGCCAGATACCGCGATCGAGACGAGGGACAACGCTCGGCATCATGCCCAACTTCTCGCGAGCGTCGCAGATGTCCCTGCGTCAGATGAGATCGGCGGCGTTCGCGTCGCGTTGCCGGCAATCCGCGGGCCGCCAAACATCCACGAGGACTCTTTCCTCACTCGACGCGAGCTCTCAGCAGCTCTTCGTGAGCTCGGATTTCGGTTCGCTCCCCCTACGCTAGCGACCTACGCCGTTCGTGGCGGTGGACCGCCCTTCCAGCGGTACGGACGAAGAGTCCTTTATCGTTGGGGTTCAGCGCTCGAATGGGCGCGGAGCCGCCTCTCGCGGCCTGTGAACAGCACATCCGAACTCGATCGGGCCGCCCCGCCCTGATTGCAGCCAGAGCGGGTCACGGCCCGCTCGAGCGGCAGCCAGCCGGTAACAGACAGCCCACGTCGGATGACGCAGGCAGTCCCTTGGAAGGAACAGTTTGAGCTATGGCCCGAGAAACACCGAGGGCCGGTTCGCCCCACGCGACCGGCCCAAGGCAGACTAGGAACCGCATTGGCGCGCTAAATTCCCAATCTGCTTATAGCCAAAATCTCTGCGCCCCGCAATCCTTTCCGGGCATTGCCGACGCGCGATTGCGTCAACTGTGCGGTCACCTGCGCCAGCTCGGCCCCCGAGCCGTCTATGAGTTCATCCGCGAGATCCGCGCCGGCGGCGACATTGTCCAACGGCTCGAGGCTTACGAGCAGCTCGACACGGGCGTTCTAGCCTATCTCGGCGGCTGTTGGTTGCCCCTCGAGGAAATGCTGCAATGAGCGCCCGCGCTATCGTTTCTGGTGCGCTGCACAAAGCCGCCGAGGAACGCACTTCCAAGGCCGGGAAGCCGTTCGCGACCCTCACCATCCGAGAGAACGTCAACGGCTCGACGCGCTGGTGGAAAGGCATCGCCTTCGATGAAGAGGC
>DASXXT010000146.1:0-9273 GCA_036502965.1 Roseiarcus sp.
GACCGTCCACTGAGCAAGCGAAAGACGCACCACCTCCGCGACGACCCAGGTTCCGATAGCGAAATATGCCCCTTGCAGTCTAAACACGAACTGACCGGTCAGCGCCGCAAGTAACGTCGCCGCAGCGCCGGCGATCAGAATGGCGAGCAACGGATCGAGCCCCGCCAGAAGGACGCAGGCGAACATCATATACCCGCCGAAGCCGACAAAAGCCTGTTGCCCGACCGAGACCAAGCCGGCATATCCGGCGAGCAAGTTCCAGCACTGCGCCAACACCAGCATCGTCAGGATGAAGAACAGGTTCTGCACCGCGCCGCGCGAGGTGAAAAACGGCGCGGCGAAGGCGGCCAGGATGGTCACAAAGGCAAAAACCGCGAAGCCCGCGGAGGCTCTCGTTCGAGTCGCGACCCGCAAGGTCGCCGTCGGAGCCGATTCCACTGAAGCTTCCTAGTCCATCGCGCGCGGAAACAGCCCGCGCGGCATGACCAAGAGCACGGCGATGAACGCGAGATGGCCAAGAAGAATCTGCCACTCGGGATTGATCGCAGCGCCGAATGTTTGCGCAACCCCTATGATGACGCCGCCCGCAAGCGTGCCCCACAGCGATCCGAGGCCGCCGATGATCACCGCCTCGAACGCATAGATGAGGCGCGCCGGACCGATGGTGGGATCGAAGTTGGCGCGAGCCCCGAGATAAAGCGCGGCGATCGTTGCGACGACCATTGCGATGCCGGTCGCGACGGCGAAGATCCGGTCCGGCCTTATTCCCATCAGGCTCGCCGTAACCTTGTCGTCCGAGGTGGCGCGAAACGCGCGGCCTAGCTCCGTGCCATACAAAAGCCGGTTGAGGCCCACAATGACCACGAGCGCGGACAAGAAGGTGAGCAGCGGCATGACGCCAACGTTGAACGGGCCGAGCGGCAGCGACGCCGTCTCGAGCCAGCCGACGGAGATGCGGCGGCTGTCGGCCGAGAACCCTTCGAGCAGACCGTTCTGGATCACGATCGAGAGGCCGAATGTGACCAAGAGCGGCGGTAGAATGTCCGGTCCTAGCGTCCGGTTGAGCACCTGCAGCTGAAGCAGGAAACCGATTCCGAACATGATCGGGAAGGCCAAGAGCGTGGCGGCGAACGCGTTGAGCCCAAGCGCGGTCATGAAGGTCAGAATGAGGAAGGCGGCGAGCACGATGAGATCGCCATGGGCCAGATTGGCCAAACGCATGACGCCGAAGATGAGCGACAGGCCCGTGGCGAAGAGCGCGTAGAGCCCGCCGAGCAAAACGCCCTGGATCACCGTGTCGATGAGGCTCGTCATCCGACCGCCCCGAAATAGGCCGCATGGATAGCTGCGCGGGTGAGCTCGGCGGGTGATCCGGAAAGGGTGATCCGGCCCCCCATCATGCAATAGACGCGGTCGGCAACCTTTAGCGCCTGGCCGATATCCTGCTCGACAATGATGGTGGACGCGCCCATCTCGCGAAGTTCTGGGAAAATAGCGTAAATGTCGCGGATGACAACCGGCGCGAGCCCGAGGCTGATCTCGTCGCAGAGCAGAATGCGCGGGTTCGACATGAGGGCGCGACCGATCGCAGCCATCTGTTGCTGGCCGCCGGACAGGGCTGTCGGGGAAGTGTCACGTCGCCCCTTCAGAATTGGGAACAGCCCGTAGATCGTCTCCAGCGACCATGGCCCATGGGCGGGGCGGCCGTATTTGCCGATGAGCAGGTTCTCCTCGACCGAGAGCGAGGGAAACAGCTTTCTCCCCTCTGGGACCATCGCGATGCCGAGGGACATCACGTCTGCTGCAGGCAACGCGCCGATCGGCCGTCCGTCGAAAATGATTTGCTCGGCCGGATTGCCGAGCACTCCGGCAATCGACCGCATCAGCGTCGACTTCCCCGCTCCATTGGCGCCGACGATGGCGATGGTCTCGCCCGGCTCCAGAACCATATCGACGCCGAACAAGGCCTGGAAGTCGCCGTACCGCGCCGTGAGACCCTTAATCTCTAACAGCGCCATCAGACTTCGATCCCGACGTAGATTTCACGGACCTCGCGGGAGGCCATGATCTCGTCCGGCTTGCCGAGGCCGATGACCTTACCGAAATTGAGCACCAGCAACCGGTCGACGACGGCGTTTAGCGCGTACAGGACATGCTCGATCCAGATGATGGAGACGCCGCGTCGCCGCACCCCGTGGATCGTCTCGACGAGGGAATGACACTCGGCTTCGGTGAGGCCGCCGGCAATTTCGTCGAGAAGCAGAAGTCTCGGATCCGTGGCCAGCGCGCGCGCAAGCTCGAGCCGTTTGCGTTGCAAAAGGCCGAGCGCGCCCGCCGGTTGATTGGCGCGGCCGGACAGTCCCGTTTCGACCAGAATCACCGCACAGTGGTCGGCGACCTCGGCCTCCCGCTTGCGCGATCCGAACGCCGCGGCCACCAGCAGGTTCTCAAAGACGGTCAGCTGCTCGAACGGCTGCGGGATCTGAAATGTGCGGCCAACCCCATGTAGGCAACGAATCATCGGCGCCTCGCCGGTCACATCCTTGTCGGCGAAGCGGATCGCGCCTGCGTCGGGCCGGATCGTCCCGGCGATGAGGTTGAAGAGAGTCGACTTGCCTGCCCCGTTCGGGCCGATGATTCCAAGCGCTTCCCCTTCGGGGACCGAGAACGTGACATCGTCCGTCACCCTTAATGCGCCAAAGCTCTTCGAGACGTTTTGAAGCTCGAGGATCAATATGCCTCTCTTCGGCGCTTTCCGCCGGCGCTGGAGATGCTCGGTGGCGAGGGCCGACCTCTCCCACAAGATCGGCCCCGCATCCGCCGGTTCAGCCGATCGGCTCCATCTTGCCGCCTGTCGGGATCACGGGGGCGGTCCGGTTGTCCGTGATGACGAGGTCGTAGCCGCCGCCGGTCCTCAGCCGCCACTGGCCTCCGACGAGAGGGGTCTTGCAGACGTTCTTCGCGGCGAAGGGCGGCAGGTTGGCCCCCTTCCACTGGATATGGCCGACGATCGTGTCGAGGTTGGTGGCGGTGGCCGCAGCGATCATCTTTCGCGCGTCGGAGGGGTCATCGACACGCTTGAGCACGTTCGCGGCAACCTCGAACAGCGCATGGACAAAGCCAATCGGCTGGGTCCATTGTCGTCCTGTCGCTTTGGTGAAGCCTTGGGCAAGCTCAGCCGCACTTTGCCCCGTGAGCGAAGACTTGAATGGGTGGTTCGGCGTCCACCACACTTCCGTCGACAGATTGTTTCCGTTCTTGCCAAGCGCTTCGACCGACTGCGGAAACAGAAGCGCCTTGCCGATCGACGCGACCTTTGGCCGGAACCCCTGCTGCTGCGCCTGGTTCCAGAACGTGGTGAAGTCAGGCGGGATCATCACCCCGGTGATGATCTCGCTGCCCGCCCGCTTGAAGGCGCTGATCTGCGCGGAGAAATCGTCCGTCAGGTTCTGGTAGCGGCCGGGGTCGGTCAGCTGGTAGCCCAGCTTCGCAAGCACCGCGGGGAAACCAACGGTTGCGTCGCCCCAAGCGTTGCCGTCGCCGTCGTTGGGGAAGAGGCCGCCAACCTTCTTATTCGTTTCGACCTGTCCCCACATGTTGGTGTAAACGGCGATGACGTCCTCGAGACCCCAGAAGAAGTGATAAGCGTATTCGAACGCCTTCCATGATTTTGGATCGTCCGGCTTGCCCTGCTGGCCGATGAACCAGGGTTGCCAAGGCGCGACCGAGGAGATGCAGAGAACTCCTTCGGCCTCGCACGTCGTCGCCACCGGGTTGGTCGTCTCGGGCGTCGAGGCGACCAACATCAGCGACACCTGATCGCTGACGATCAGGCCCTTCGCGACTTCTGCGGCGCGATTGGGGTTGGACTGGCTGTCCTTGACGACGACCTCATAACTGAGCCCCGCGCCTTTCGTGGCTTTCAGGAAGCCGTCGACGACAAACTTGTCGGCCTCGGCGAACGCTGCGAGCGGCCCGGTCTGCGGGCTGACGTAGCCGATCTTGACGGCTTCTTTCTTGGCGAGCGTCGGCGTCGGCATTCCCGCCGCCCCGGTCATCATGCCGGCGGCGCCTGCGCCTTTGAGCAGAGTGCGTCGCGTGATCATTTTTTTCCTCCCTTTCCTTTGCTTGCGATTAATGTTTCGGGCGGGTCCCCTCCCAGGCCTCCTGAAGAAGCGCTCGGATCGACGCCCGATCGAACGGCCGCGGGTTCGAATAGGGGCTCTTTGCGGCGATATCCGCGGCGCGGTCGAGATCGGCCTCGCACATCCCAAGCTCCTTGAGCGTTGTCGGAGCGCCAAGCCGGGCGGCGAAATCAAATAGCGCCACGGCCGGACTTGCGCCGAGCGCGACGGAGACTGGCGCGAGCAGCTCGGGCGCCGCCGCCGCATTGAACCCGATCGAGTGAGGCAGGACGACTGCGTGCGTCTCGGAATGCGGCATGTCAAAACTGCCGCCAAGCGTGTGACAGAGCTTGTGGTGCAGCGCCATCGACGCGCCGCCCAGGGCGACGCCGCAGAGCCAGGCGCCATAGAGAGCCGGTTCCCGCGCTTCGCGGGCTCCGGGATTGGCAGAAACTTGCGGAAGCGCGCTGGCGAGCGCACGAATCCCTTCGGACGCCAACAGGGAAATGACCGGATTGCGATCGGGCGCATACAGCGCCTCGGCCGCATGCGCCATCGCGTTGAGCCCCGAGGTGACGGTCAATGACGTGGGCAAGGACATCGTCAGGTCGACGTCATAGATGACGGTTTCCGGCAGGATCGCGGGATCGCGTCGCGTCGTCTTCTCGCCGCCGACGGTCTCGCCGAGAATGTCGGTCATTTCGGAACCGGCGTAGGTGGTCGGGATGACGACCTGGTCGGCACCGGTGCGGATGGCGATCGCTTTGCCGAGCCCGGTGGTCGACCCGCCTCCGAGCGCGACCACGCAATCGGCGTGCCGCTCGTGAAAAATCGTAAGGGCCAACTCGGTGACGTGGACCGGCGTATGCATGGCGGCGTCGGCGAAAACGCCGACGCAGAGCCCGCCAAGCCGCTGAGCGAGCGCCTCCGCATCCGTCTTCTGGTTCGGCGTCGATAGAACAAGCGACCGTGCGCGGCCAAGCTTCGCAATCTCGGCGGCGGTCCGCGCGATCGTGCCAAATCCGAAGATCACGCGCGAGCGAAGCCCGGGAAAGACAAATGGCCTAATCGCGGTCATCTCAGGTCGATTCTCACATGCGGATGTCGGCGCGCCCGGAGGCTTAGGGGTTGGAGGGCGTATATTCGTTCCTTCGCTTCCGTTCGGCGTCCTCCTCGACTCGTTTCCACGGACTTCGGACGGCGCGATCGAGACTGCGGCCGGTGGCGCGTTGGTAGTACTCCGCCACAATGGGGCGCTCGGCTTCATCACAACGATTGAGGAAGGTCGTCTCGAATGCGTACTCGAGGTCCTGGAACAGACGGTAGTTTTCCGCCCAGGAGATCACGGTTCGAGGAGACATGACCGTCGATACGTCGCCAGCCTCGAAACCGGTGCGCGTCTGTTCCGCCGTGCGCACCATTTGCAGCACGAGCTTGCGGCCCTCCTCAGTCGCCATCCAAGGTGCCTTGGACAAAACAACCCCCGCCTCCTCCTCCTCGTCGAGATAGTCCAGGCGCGCGATGATGTTCCAGCGGTCAAGTTGCGCCTGATTCAGTTGCTGGGTTCCGTGATACAGGCCACTCGCGTCTCCCAGTCCAACGGTGTTCGCGGTCGCGAACAGGCGGAACGACGGATGCGGCCGAAGCACCTTGTTCTGATCGAGGATCGTCAGCCGCCCCTCGGCCTCAAGCACTCTCTGGATTACGAACATCACGTCCGGCCGGCCGGCGTCGTATTCATCGAACGTGAGGGCGACGGGCCTCTGGTACGCCCAAGGCAGGATCCCTTCTCGATATTCGGTCACCTGCAACCCGCCCTTAAGGACAATGGCGTCCTTGCCGATCAGGTCGATGCGGCTGATGTGACTGTCGAGGTTGACGCGGACGAGCGGCCAATTGAGGCGAGCAGCGACCTGCTCGATGTGAGTGGACTTGCCGGTGCCATGGCGCCCTTGGACGACCAAGCGTCTGTTGTCGGCGAAGGCCGACAGAATCGCCATCGTCGTGCTCGGATCAAAGCGATAGGCCGGATCGATGGGAGGCACATGAAGCGTGCGGCGCGCGAAGGTGGGAGCGACCGCGTCGGTGTCGATCATGAACGCTTCGCGGACGCTGATCTGCGCGTCGGGCCGCTCGGGCAGATCCTCGACGCCGAAGTCCGAGCTCATGGCCGAGCCTCCGATGCGCAAATGACGATCACACCGTTCTCGACTTGCACCGGGACCGGGTCCAGCCAACACTGCTCCGCGGCACCCTTCACGCCATAGCCATCCTCGATGCGGAATTCTGCGAAGTGACTCGTACAACGGATGAGGGTTTTGTCCTCGTTCAGGAATTGGTCCGCACAATGGTTGAGCGGTGAAGAGTAGTGGGGGCAGATGTTCAGGTAGCCGTATACGTTCTCGCCGCGTCGTACGACGAACATCGAAAACACTGTCGTGCCGCGCCCGAAGACATATTCCTTGGCGTCGCGGTCAGGGATGTCTTCCAGCCGGCCAAGCACGGTGCCCGGCTGCGGCGCACGCGGCCGCAAGCGCCAAAGCGTGGGATCGGGCTTGCTCAGCGCGTCAGCCATCGTCCGTGCCTTGGTTGGCGTTGGCGCTACGTCGGGAAACGCAGGCGCAAACGGCGAGGTCGCTTGGGAGAGCGCCCGTGCGGCAACTTTTCCTCGTGACGGGCGGTCTCAAGGCCGGCGGCCTTCATACGCGGCCATGAGCATCTCGAGGCAATCTGCGCGGCTCGCCGATTCAAGGCCGTCGGAGTCCTTCACGCGGTCGCATAACGTTTCGAGCTCGTTCGCCGTCACCTCCATTTGCCTTAAGCTTTTGCGCGTGGCGGCGAGCTGCATCAGATCGTAAAGCGTCTGCGGCGCGTCGTCGGTCCGCATAGCCGCGGCTGCCTCCCGCATAGCCTTGGACGCGAAGTCGCTCCGAAAGGCCGCGGTGTAGGGCAGCATCACGCAAGCGACTTCCGCATGGACAAGGCCGAACGTGTCGGCCAGGGCCTGACAAAGCTTCGAATGGACCGTCGACGACGAGATGCCGACGCCTGCGAGCCACGCGCCATAGAGCGCGTCGGACCACGCCGTATTGTCCGGTGAATTCGCGAGAAGGCGCGGCAAGGCGGCTGTGATAACGCGCATCGCTTCGGTCGCTGCGAAAGCGTCCAACGGGCTCGCATTGGGCGCGCACAGCGCGTCCAAAGCATTGGCCATCGCATTCATCGCCGAAGGTCCGGCGATCGATGGCGGCAAATGCACGACCAGCTCGGGATCGTAGATCGTCGCTCGCGGCAGGAGGTCCTGGCTGCGCCGTTCGATCCTCGCGCCGCGCTCTGCCTCACTGAGGAACGGGGCCATTTCACAGCCGGAGAACGTCGTGGGCGCCGCGACCTGGGGCAGGTTCGTTCTCAGACTTATGGCTTTACTCAGACTGATCGCAGTTCCCCCGCCGATCGCCAAGAGGCCGTCGGCCTTGACCGAGGACGCCGCAGTGAGCGCAGCCTCGGTGACTTCGATCGGCGTGTTGGGTTGCGCCCCAGGGTAGACAATCCCCACACGGCCGAGAAGGAGACGCGCGAACTCGGCCGCGACATCGGCCCTTGACGGCGTCGTGATGATCATCGCTCGTTCGACGCCGAGCCGAGCCAATTCCTCGCCGACCGCGCGGCGGGCGCCCCAGCCGAAGATCACGCGTCCCGGACGCGCTTCGTGAATGAAGCAAGGCCCTTCAATTTGCATCGAGTGCAACAATGTCGCAGCTCATCGCTGGTAGAACGGCGCGGTCGGCGCATCGACGTTGACCCAGACCGACTTCGGCTGGGTGTATTCGCGCATCGCCTCGAACCCCATTTCGCGGCCATACCCGGATTCTCCGACGCCGCCGAAAGGTGAACCGGGATGCACCACCTTGTAGGAGTTGATCCAGACCATCCCGGCATTGATCTCGCGCGCGATCCTGTGGGCTCGAGACAGATTCGAAGTCCAGAGGCCTGAGCCAAGTCCATATTTAACGCCGTTAGCGATCGCCAACGCCTCATCGTCGTCCGAGAAGGTCGTCACCGTGACGAAGGGCCCGAAAACCTCCTCCTGGCTGACCGTATCGGTCGGCCTTGCCCGAACGACCGTCGGCTCGACGAAACAGCCCTTCGCAAGGTCCTCGCGATCCGGGATCCGGCCGCCAGCAAGGACCTCTCCGCCTTCCTGTCTCGCGACCTTGACGTAATGCAGGACGCGCTCCTGGTGCTGCCTGGAGGTGAGGGGCCCCATCTCCGTCTCGCCGTCGAGCGGGTTTCCAAGCCGGATTGATCGAGCAAGCGTAAGGAAGCGATCGAGGAACTCGTCGGCGACGGCCTCATGCAGGATAAGCCGGGAGCCCGCGATGCAAGCCTGGCCCTGGTTGTGAAAGATGGCCCAGGCGGAGCCGTTGACCGAGGCGCGAATGTCGGCGTCGGGAAAAATGATGTTGGGTCCCTTGCCGCCGAGCTCCAGTTGAACCTTCTTGAGGTTCGAGGCCGACGCCTGGACAATGCGACGCCCCGTCGCCGTCGATCCGGTAAAGGCGATCTTCTTGATGTCCGGGTGTTCGGCGATGCGCGCCCCCGCAGTCTCGCCATACCCGGGGACCACGTTCACGACCCCATCCGGAAAACCCACTCGCTTCATCAACTCGGCGATCTTCAGCGTCGACAGAGGCGTGAGCTCCGAAGGTTTGATGACGATCGTGTTGCCTGCCGCCAGCGCCGGCGCCATCTTCCAGCTCGTGAACATCAACGGGAAGTTCCACGGCACGATCTGGCCGACCACGCCCACCGGCTCGCGCGTCACATAATTGAGATAGCCGGGGTAGACGGGCGGGAGAAAACCCTCGAACTTGTCGGCCATCCCGCCAAAATAGCGAAAGCAGGCGGAAGTGCGGGGAACGTCGAGCCGGCGGGCGTCACGCACGGGGTGGCCCGTGTCCATTGACTCGATGCGAATGAATTCCTCCGCCTCTTCCTCGAGCGCATCAGCAAGCTTGAGGAGAAGGCGGCCGCGCTGAGAAGGGTCCGTCCGCGCCCAGCCCTTTTGCGCCGCCTTGGCCGCATCGACTGCCGCGTCGACGTCTTCCGCCCGAGCCTCCGCAATTTCGCATATGAGAGAATTGTCGTA
>DASXXT010000147.1:0-2658 GCA_036502965.1 Roseiarcus sp.
TACGGGCAAGCCAAGCCCGTCAGCCGCTGGACTCGGCCCGAGCACATTCTGCGGCTGGTGCGACGGGGCAGGGCGCGCTTCGATCCCGCCCTCATCGTGCACGAGGGCCTTGTCGCGGATTCCGGCGAGACGCCGATCGCGGGCGAAGGACTGCTGAGGCACGAGCGCAGTCTGCCCCTGAACGACCAGATGAAAAAGGAAATCGCCTACGCGCGGCTCAAAGCCGAGCAGCGGCTGAAGCAGGGACGGAAGCCGTCGACGTTCAAGCTCGTGTTCAATCCGCCGATTTATTTTCTGCGCATCTTCTTTTGGAACCGGTTTTTCTTGTGCGGTTGGGCGGGCTTCATCCACGCGGCGACCGGCGCCATGTATTCTCTCATGACTGAAGCGATGCATCGGCAGTTGTACACCGCTCGAGCTACGCGTTGAGGCGTTCGCTTTAAACGGCATCCGATCGGGCGAGGCGCGATGAGCCGCGAATTCGATGACGAGGCCCTCGACGCGCTCGAGGTCGTCATTCCCAATCTGAATTGGCGCTATTCAGGCGGCACGGCGGTCAACCGCACGATCGCGCCTCTGATCGCCAAGCGATGGCGCGCGGCCTGGTTTGGACCGGATCGGCCGGAGGGAATCGAGGGCCTAAGTTTAGGTGACCTTTTGCGCCTGCGCTTGCGTCCTCCGAGTCAGGGGAAGGTCCGCATTTGGCACGCGCGCCGCAACGTTGAGATGCTGGCCGGGCTTTTCCTGAACCTGCTGGGCTACGGCTTTGCGCTCATCTTCAATTCGGCGTCCCAGCGGCCGAAAACCTGGCTCACCAACTTTCTCATTGCGCGGATGGATGCCGTGATCGCAACCAGCGAGGCTGCCGCGCAATATGTGCAGCGCCCGGCGACGGTCGTCCATCATGGCATCGACGTTGACCTCTACCGGCCGCCGGTCGACCGCTTCGCCACCTTCGCGGAAACAGGCCTGCCCGGAAAGTATGGGATCGGAACATTCGGCCGAGTGCGACGGCAGAAAGGCAGCGATCTGTTCGTCGAGGCGATGTGCCGCCTGCTGCCGCAATACCCCGATTTTTCGGCCGCCGTGATCGGGCTCGTGACGGTCGACAACCGCCCGTTCCTCGAGGGCTTGAAGCAGCGGGTCGCCGCCGCGGGCCTCACTGAGCGCATCCGTTTCTTGGGCGAATTGCCGATCGAGGAGGTGCCGCTCTGGTATCAGAGGATTTCGATCTACGTGTTCGCCTCGCGGGTCGAGGGCTTCGGGCTCACCATGCTCGAGGCAATGGCCGCGGGCGATGCGGTGGTCGCCACGCGCGCAGGCGCGGCGGAAATGATCATCACCGACCGGGACGACGGCGTTCTGGCGCCGGTTGACGATGTCGAGGCGCTCGTCGCGGCGCTCGAGCCGCTGATGCGCGATCCGGAACGCATTGAGGCGATGGGAGCGCGTGCGCGCGCCCGGGTTGTCAGCCAGTTCAGCCGCGACCGTGAGGCCGATGAAATCAGCGCCGTATACCGGCAGATCTGGGCGGCGCGGAAGGGTTAGAGCGGTCTGGGCGCCAATCTCACGGCGAGGTCGACAGCGCCGGATCTGTAGAGAATGAGGCCGCCAAGTCCGATCAGGATGAAGGGCAAGAGAACGTGCCCGTAACGCCGCAGCGGCTTGCCCAACGGCGTATGCCTGACCAACCCCAACGCGGCAAGGCACCAAACGAGCGTGAGCGCGGCGAAGATGGTCAGCGTTGCGATCATGTCCCGAGACCCTTGGATCGCGAAGATGGGCGTATAGGCGGCTATGTTGTCTCCTCCGTTCACGAGTGTGACGGCCGCGACCTGGAGAATTCCGACAGCCGTCGGCTGTCCTTCTTCCCCCGTATTCCCAAAGCGCAGCAGCTTTCCGATTCCGATGACGATGGGCGCGACGCCGAGCAAGCCCACGCGCTGGGGCGCGATCGCTAGAGCCGCCGATGCGGCCGCTAAGCTTATCGCGACGATGGTCGCCATCCCAAGGATCTGGCCCGCGAAGATATGGACGCGCGAGAAGCTTCGGTCGGAGAAGAAGCCGACCAAAAGCAACAAGTCGTCGATATTTGTCGAGATGAAGGCGCCGGTCGACAACAAGGCAAGCGAGAGGAGAGTCACGCTGCCGCCGGCTTCTCGAAAGGACCGCGCGGTCCTGGATTCTCGGACGATCCGTTCAGGCCGCGCTCGGCCGCATCGCGGCGAACAGGCGCTTCAGGGGCGCCGAGACATGATGGCGCAGCATCGCCATCCGGCGATCGCCTTCCGAAGTGACCCAGTTGAACTGGATGACGCGGCGCTCCCCGGCGAAGGGCTTGTGGCCATGCCACGAATTGTCGGCCCGCTTGAACGCCAGCAGCGTTCCCTCGACCGGCGGAACCTCCATGATCATGTCGTCGAGGTCGTCGGCCGATTTCAAGAGGCGCAAGCGGCCCCCGGAATTCTCCCAAGCGGGGTTCATGTAAATGAGGACCGTAATGATCTTGCTTTTGGTATCGGTATGGATGCGTCCGTCCTTGGGGCTGCACTGACCCCGAACCGTCGTCGTGGTCGGCCGCCCAGCGAGCTCGAGGCCGAACTTCTCCTCGAACGCTTCCCGGAACTCCTCGCTCTCCAACTCGTCGAGGAATTCGCG
>DASXXT010000148.1:0-3665 GCA_036502965.1 Roseiarcus sp.
CGTTTCGTCGCGCATGCGCGCGTCGCGCAGGATCGCCTGGGCGACGCTGATCGCCATCATCATCAAGGTCGGCGAGACGATGACGACGCGCGCCCGATGGGCCTTCTGCACCAGTTCGTCGAAGTGGTCGACGAGATCGGAATAGATCGCTTCCGAAGGCACGAACATCAGCGCTACGTCCTGGGTCTCGCCGGGCAAAAGGTAGCGCTCGGCGATGTCCTTGACGTGCTTGCCGACGTCGGCGCGCACCCGCGCAAGCGCGGTTTTACGCGCTTCCTCGCCGCGCGCGGCGCGCAGCGCGGTGAAGCCTTCGAGCGGGAACTTGGCGTCGACGGCGAGCAGCCGAGCGTCGCCGGGCAGGCGAATGACGCAATCGGGGCGGGCTCGATTGGAGAGGGTGAACTGGAACTCGTAAGCGCCTGCGGGCAAGCCGTCGCGCACGATCGCCTCCATCCTCCCTTGACCGAAGGCGCCGCGGGACTGCTTGTTGGCGAGAATGTCCTTGAGCGACACCACTTCGCGGGTCATCTCGCTCAGGCGCGATTGCGCCGCGTCAATCACGGCCAGACGTTCATTGAGCTTGCTCAGATTTTCGCCGGTCGTCTGCGCTTGGCTTTCCAGCCCCGCGCCGAGTCGCGCCCCGACCGAATCGAGCCGGTCGGCGACGACCCGAGCGAGGTCCGTCTGTCGCGACCCGAGCCATTCCGACATGCTGCCGATTCGCCCGCTGAGCTCCGCGCTCGATTGCGCAAGCGTGGCGAAGCGCGCCTCGATCGCCTCCTGCCGTTCGTCGGCGATTTCCCGCTCGCGCCGCCGGGCAGCCCCGGCGCGCCAAAGCGCAATTAGGCTCAGCGCCGCAAGCGCAGCCAGAAGCGACAGAGCCGCGCCAAGCGCCTCAGAGAAAGAGATCGGGACGCCATCGATGACGGCGATCGGGGGAGCGGGAATCATCACGGAGGCGGGTTGAGCGATCGGAACAAAGTAAGAACACGTTTGACCGCGCTTGTCCAGCCGATTATCAGTCCCGACGCTTCTCCCGCAAAAAGTCCCGCATGGCCCTCAGACCGATCATCACTTTGCCCGACCCCAAGCTGCGTCTCGTCAGCAAAAAGATCGAGCGCGTCGACGCTCCACTGCGCAAGCTGATCGACGACATGATCGAAACCATGCACGACGCGCCGGGCGTGGGACTCGCGGCCATTCAGGTCGCTGAGCCGATTCGCCTCCTGGTCGTCGACGTCGCAAAAAAAGAAGAAACGCCCGATCCCCAGGTGTTCATCAATCCGGAGATTGTTTGGTCGTCGGAGGAGCGCTCGACTTACGAGGAGGGCTGCCTTTCGATTCCGGAATATTACGCCGAGGTCGAGCGGCCGGCGTCCGTGCGCGCCCGCGCCCTCGACCGCGAGGGGAAGGAACGCGAGATCCTCGCCGAGAGCCTGCTCGCCACCGTTTTGCAGCACGAGATCGACCATCTCAATGGCGTTCTCTTCATCGACCACATCTCCAAACTCAAGCGCGACCGGGTGATCAAGAAATTCCAGAAAGCCGCCAAGCGCGCCGGCGACGGCTCGCACGTGCTATAGGCCCCCGGAGCCGCCACAGAGAGCGACCACGCGCTAGGAAGCCTCCGCCAGTCGCGCTGCTGTGACCAATATCGTCGATCGTCCCCCGAGTGGCGCTGCTCCTCCGACGATTCGCTCACTGCGGGGGGTGTGTAGCCGCCGACTGCGCGGACTAGGAAGCCGGCGAATCTGTTGGGGACGGCGTAGTCGCCGAACCTGTTGGGGACGGCGTAGTCGCCGAACCTGTTGAGGACGTTGTAGTCGCCGAACCTGTTGAGGACGGCGTAGCCGCTGAACCTGTTGGGGACGGCGTAGCCGCTGAACCTGTTGGGGACGGCGTAGCCGCCGAACCTGTTGGGGACGGCGTAGCCGCCGAACCTGTTGGGGACGGCGTTGTCGTCGAACCTGTTGGGGACGGCGTTGTCGTCGAACCTGTTGTGGATGATGAAGTCGCAGAACCGAAATAGAAAGAAATGACCGCCGTCATCAGAGTGCCAACAAGAGTCAGCATCTGCTTTGCGAAATCATTGGGCGGCGGGTCCGATGCGTTGGGACCAGGTAGAACCGAAGACGCCATGACCGCGAATAGACCAAGCAATGCCAACGCAAGAAGGGCTCGCACAGATCCTTCTGGCAAGCCAAGAGCGCTCTTTGAATCCGACAAACCGATTAGGTGTATGAGAGTGGTAAAAACAAGCAGCGCCGCCAACAGAAGCAATACGCTCGAGAGCGCGAGCAACGGGAGACCCATACCCGCGCTTAACTTTGTGACAACAACCCAGATCAAGATACCAATTCCGATCAGGGAAAACGCGAACACAAGCAAACCTACAAATGTCGAGCTTGATATCACATCCCAGAATCTCTGTGATAGAGTTGGCTCTGGTTTGTTTTGATCGTTGCCAGTGACGCTCATAACTTCCTCCCAAAATTTATCGGCTCTCAGCCGCGACCTCCTCGCGATGGGCCAAGAGACAGTTAGAACCCCTGAGTGCAAATTCCCCGCTGATAAGTGGAAAACATTGGTCCGGAATTCACATGTTTTCAAGACTTTTTTCGGTGTGGCAGTCGAACGGCGAGAACAAAAATGTGGAGCCGCAACCGCAGGTATTCAACAGTCCGGAGATCGTGTGGTCGTCGGAGGAGCGCTCGACTTACGAGGAGGGCTGCCTTTCAATCCCGGAATACTACGCCGAGGTCGAGCGGCCCGCGTCCGTGCGAGCCCGCGCCCTCGACTGCGAGGGGAAGGAGCGCCAGATCGTGACCGAGGGCCTGCTCGCCACCGTTTTGCAGCACGAGATCGGTCATCCCAATACGTCCTGCTTACCAAGCGCGCCGGCGACAGTTCGCATATGCTGTGAGCTCGCCTTCGCGAGCTTTTGAATCGGCCCGCCTAAATAGGCTCAGATAAGTTCAATTCTTAGGGAGCATGCTCATGCAACGCGTTGCGATTCTTGGTCTTGGCATTATGGGAGGCGGCATGGCCGCCAATTGGCTGGCCAAGGGTTTTGAGCTCTCAGTCTGGAACCGCACGCCCGCCAAGGCCCAAGCGCTGGCTGGCAAGGGCGCCAAGGTCGCAGCCACGCCTCGCGAGGCCGCGACAGGCGCCGACTTTATCTTCGCCATGGTGGCGGACGACGACGCCTCTCGAGGCGTCTGGCTTGGCGTCGACGGCGCGCTCGCTGGAGCCAAGAGCGGCGCCATCGGCGTTGAATCCAGCACGTTGACCCCAGACTGGGTGCGCGAGCTTGGCCGTCACGCTCAAGCCAAGGGATGCGGTTTCCTCGATGCGCCGGTAGGCGGCAGTCGTCCCGCGGCTGAGTCGGGCGAACTGAGGTTCTTTGTCGGTGGCGACCCTCAAACTTACGAGGCTGCGCGTCCTGCGCTTGCGGCGGTCGGGAGCAGGATGGATCTGCTCGGGCCCGTCGGCGCCGGCGCGACCTGGAAGCTCATCAACAACCAACTCGCCGCAACTCAGATCGCCGCGCACGCCGAGGCGCTCGAGGTCGCCAAAAAGGCTGGCTTCAAGAACGAGCAAATCTCCGATCTCATCCTGGGCGGCGCCTCGGCCAGCCCGATCGTTAAGCTCAAGCTGCCGCGTAT
>DASXXT010000149.1:0-3774 GCA_036502965.1 Roseiarcus sp.
GGAGCGTGAGCATGCCCGAGGAAATTGTGGATCGCCGCGACCACCTGGGCGCCCTCGCCAATCGCCCCGCCGACCCGCTTGACCGACCCCGACCGCGCGTCGCCGACCGCGAACACGCCAGGCACGGACGATTCAAGCGGCGACGATGCAGGGCCGCCATTGACCAGCCCAACGCCGGTGGTGACGAAGCCCGCCTTGTCCAGCGCCACGCAACCTTGCAGCCATTCGGTCGCTGGATCAGCGCCGACGAACAGAAAAACGTTGCGGATCGCGGCCTCGGTCTCTCGCCCGGCGTGACGGTCGCGCCATCGCACCCCCTCGAGATTGCCGCCGGCCGCGCCGCTCAGGGCGACGAGCTCGGTCTCAGTCATGAGCTCGATGTTCGGCGCAGCGGCGATGCGATCGATCAGGTAGCGCGACATGCTTTCGGCGAGACCCGGCCCTCTCACCATCATGCGCACTTTGGAGGCGTGGCCTGACAGAAACACCGCGCCCTGACCGGCGGAATTGCCGCCGCCGACCAGAACGACCTCCTCGCCGGCGCAGAGGCGCGCTTCGATCAGGGAGGCCCAGTACCAGACCCCGCGGCCCTCGAAACGCGCGATATCGGCGATAGCGGGATGGCGATAGCGGGCGCCGCTGGCGACCACGACCGTCCGCGCCAGAATGGGTTCGCCATCCTCCGTCTCCAGGACGAAGGCGCCCTTGGCGCGTGAGCAGTCGATTGTCTTGACGGCGACCGGGATCATGACGTCGGCGCCGAATTTCTGCGCCTGAACGAAGGCGCGGCCGGCGAGCGCTTGACCGCTTATTCCGGTCGGAAAGCCAAAGTAGTTTTCAATACGGGCGCTGGCGCCGGCCTGACCGCCGAAAGCACGGGCGTCGAGAACCGCGACCGATAGGCCTTCCGAGCAGGCGTAGACCGCGGTCGAGAGACCCGCGGGCCCGGCGCCGACCACGGCGACGTCATAAACGAAGTTCGACCGCGACGCGACGGTCAAGCCGATTTGACGTGACAGGGCCTGCTCGGTCGGATTGCCGAGCACCGAGCCGTCGGGACAGACCACCAGAGGCAATCCGCCGGCGACATCGGCATAGCGGCCGATCACCTCTTTGGCCTCGGGGTCTCGGCCCGGATCGAGCAAATGGTGTGGATAGCCGTTCCTGGTGAGAAAGCCCTGAAGCCGGATCACGTCCGCCGCGCTCGCCGCGCCGATCAGAACAGCGCCGGCGGCGCCGCCTTGAAGCAGAGCCACCCGTCGAAGAATGAGCGCCCGCATGATGCGCTCGCCGAGTTCGGCCTCGCCGACCAGCAGCGCGCGTAAGCCTTCCGTGGGGATGAGCAACGTCTCGACGTCGCCTTCCGCTGTTCCATCGACAAGGGCCGCGCGCGTGGAGAGCTGGCCGACGTCCGCCAGGAACTGACCCGCGCCCTGCTCGGCGATCGGGGTCACATGGCCCAAACCGTCACGTTGGGTCAGCGCCACTTGGCCTTTGAGCACGACGAACATGCCGGGGCTGATCTTTCCGGCTTCGAACAGCTTCTCGTCATGCGAATATTTGCGGTGCGACCCATAGCGCCGCAATCGATCGATTTCCTGCGCCGTCAGCTCAGGAAATGTCTCTTGGTAGCGAGGCACCTGCCCACGATAGACGATATCGGCCATACGTCTCGACTTTTCGCGCCGAACCCCTGAGTGGATTGGCGCCCAACAGAATTCGAACGTGCGTGGGTAAGGGCGCTGGATTCGCTGAGCCGTGCTCCGCCGCCGCTCGACCGCCGCAAGCGTTGCACCTTGTGGGCCGCTTTTTCAAGCCGGGCCGCGAGCGCCCCAGGATAAGGCGTCAGCGGGACCAGGCGCTTGGCGCCGCCGCCTCATGCCGATTAACACTTGCATCGATGACTGTCGTTCCTGATGAGGAACGTGGCGCCGCTGGAGCCTATTTGACGATGACCGAGACGTTTCAAATCCTGATCCTGCTTCTGGTCGTCATTTCAGCGGTCGCGCTCGTCGCCAAGCGATTGCAAATTCCGCCCGCCATTCTCCTGGTGATCACAGGGATCGGGCTCGCGCTCATCCCCGACCTGCCGACATTGCAACTCGCTCCGGATCTCGTCCTGGTGCTCGTGCTGCCGCCTATCATCTATTGGGACGCAGTGAAAATGAGCTGGAAGGAGTTCCGCTTCAACCTGCGCCCAATAGCCCTGCTGGCGATCGGCTGCGTCGTGTTCACCACGGTCGCGATCGCGGCGGCGACCCATTGGGTGTTGGGCTTTCCCTGGGCGGTCGGCTTCGTCTTGGGCGCCATCGTCTCGCCTCCCGACGCGGTGGCGCCGTTGGCGATCGCGCGACGATTGCAGCTTCCAAGGCGCCTCATCGTCGTTCTCGAGGGCGAAGGACTGGCCAATGACGCGACCGCGCTGGTCCTCTATCGCTTCGCGGTCACTGCGGTCAGCGCGGGATCGTTCTCGTTCTTCGAGGCCGCCGGCAGCTTTGTGACCATCCTTGCGGGAGAAGTCGTATGGGGAATCGGCGTTGGCTGGCTCATGCTTCGCCTGCGCCGGTGGGTCCGCGATCCCGGCATCGAGTTCCTGCTCTCGCTCCTGACGCCGTTCGTGGCCTACTGGCCACCCGAACAGCTCGGCGGCTCCGGCGTGCTCGCCACAGTGGCGGCCGGGCTCTATGTCAGTTGGAACGGCTCCCGGTTGATTCCCGCGGCGACCCGGGTCCCCGGCGTCGTGTTCTGGGACTTCCTGACCTATCTGATCGAGGGCATGGTGTTCCTCATCACCGGCCTGCAGGCGCGCACGCTCATTCCTGTCATTCGCCACTATTCCATCCCCGAAGTGGCTATGGCCGCCATTCTTGTCTGCGCCGTTGTCATCGTCACCCGCTTCGTTTGGGTGTTTCCTTCCACTTACCTTCCGCGTTGGCTCGTTCCTTCGATTAAGCGCTACGACCCTTCGCCTCCGTGGCAGCAGCCGTTCCTCCTGGGGTTTACCGGCGTCCGCGGCATCGTCTCGCTCGCCGCAGCGCTCGCGATCCCCTTCACAATCGCTGACGGAAGCCCATTTCCGTACCGCGATTTGATTCTACTTCTCACATTCTCCGTTATTTTCGTCACCCTGGTCGGCGAAGGCTTGACCCTGCCCGCGATGACCCGCGCGCTCGGTCTCGCCAACGCGGGACGCCGCGAGCGACAGGCCGACTGGGAACAGGAGTGCAAAGTCCGTAGGCGCGCAATCGAGGCGGCGATCGAGCGGCTCGACGCGCTCGCGGCAAGCCGCAAACTTCCCGAGTCCGTCGTCGGACCGATACGCGCCCATCAGCGCAAACGGCTCGAAGACGTCGAGCATCGCAAGGACGGCAACGAGCATCACAAAAAGCTCGCTGAACTCGGCGACGAACTCGAACTCTCGCTCATCGAAGCGGAAAGGGAACTCATCAACAATCTTTATCGCGCTGGCGAACTGAAGGATGAAGGCCGCCGGCACATCGAGCGCGATCTCGATCTGCGCGACACGCTTCTGGCCAATCTGCGGTCAGCCGAGTGAGGAACGCGAGCGCGAGCTCCACCAAACCGCAGAATCAGGGGCGTGTCTGCACAAGAAATGGACGGTCCCACAGCGTCATGGCCGGGACAAGCCCACGGCTGTCCGGTTCATGTGGTGACCCAGCTGAGTTCGATTTGCCGGGAGTCGATCGGTGGCGTGGGGATGTTTTTGCGGAGGCGAGAGACGTCCTTTCGATGCATCAGATTGGCGCGCACGAG
>DASXXT010000150.1:0-11034 GCA_036502965.1 Roseiarcus sp.
TCGTCGCCGAGCGTGGCGTCGAACATGAGATCGAATTGGGCGCTTTCCACCACATCCGTCAAGGCGGCGAAACAAAAGAGATTGTCGAGTGACTGGGCGATTTCCGCAGCGCCCCGATGACCGTGGCGCATCTGCCCTTGAAGCCAACGCGGATTGGCGGCGCGCCCACGGAGAGCGCGCGCGATCTCTTGGCCCAAGGTGCGGATCTTCGGCGCGCCGGGAATGGTCGAGTCGAGATGATAGAGCGCCGGATTGGCCCCCGTTTCCGCCGCCGCGGCGACGAAGCCGCCCTCATGCTCGGCGAAAGCGTCAGCGTCGAGCGCGTCCTGGCCGGGCAAATCCTGCACATGAACGAAGGCCTCGGCGCCGGCGACCCTCGATCGAAACTCCGCCGCCGCTTCGCGCGCTTCGCCCTTACCATCATAGGCATGGCTGGTCGCGGCAAGATAAGTCTCCGCAAGCTCGGACCGAGTCGCCCACTCGCCCCGGGCGATACGCGCGCCGAGCCCGACACCATAAGCGCCGGGCGCTGCGCCAAATATGCGCGCCGGGCCTTCAAGACCGGCCAGCGGATTGTCATCGCTGCTCTCCTCCAGCGCGGCGACTGCGCGAACGACGGCGGCAAACAGCGCGATCTGGCTTGGAAAAACGTCTCGGAACAGGCCGGAAATGCGCAACGTCACGTCGACCCGCGACCGGCCCAGCATGGCCAGCGGCAGAACCTCAAAGCCGTTGACGCGAGTCGACGCGGCGTCCCAGGTCGGCCGGCAGCCGATCAGCGCGAACGCTTGCGCCAGATCATCGCCGCCGGTGCGCATCGTCGCCGAACCCCAAAGGTCGAGGACAATGCGCTTCGGCCATTCGCCATGGTCTTGCGCGTAAAGCTTGCAGATCTCTTCGGCCGCGCGGCGCCCGATCTCCCAGGCGTTGCGGGTCGGCGCGGAGCGCGGATCGATGGCGTAGAGGTTGCGGCCGGTCGGCAGAACATCGAGGCGGCCGCGCGCCGGCGCGCCAGCGGGCCCGGGCGGCACGAATTGTCCCCCGAGCGCCCGCAAGAGCCCGAGCGACTCGGCGGCGCCGCAGGCGGCCACGCGCTCGCTCAATCCTTCTCCCTCCGGGAGAAGGTGGCCGACGACCCCCGGATCAAGTCCGGGGGCGGCCGGATGAGGGTTCGCGACCAATGCGCTGGTCGGCACGCGTGGAACCCTCACCCCCGATCCCTCTCCCACAGGAGAGGGGGGAGCGAAGCCGTCAGCGCTCTCGGGCGACCGCCCGAACACATGCAGGCCGTCGCCAACCCGCATTTCCTTGAGGTCGCAGAGCCAGGCGTCGAGGGTGAGGAGCGTCTCGTCGGGCGACTTGTCCTCAGCGGCGCATTCCTTGAGGAGCCCGCTCTCGCGACCCCGTTCGAGAATGAGCGCTGCAATGGCGCGCGCCCGGCGCGGATCGAGCGCCTGCGCCTCGGCGAACTCGTCGAACAACCCCTCGAGCTCGAGCGCTTGCCCATGCGACCCGGCGGCGATCAACGGCGGAGTGAGATGGCCGATTGTGACCGCGCTGATGCGGCGCTTGGCCTGCGCCGCTTCGCCGGGATTGTTGACGATGAACGGATAGACGACCGGCGTCGGACCGAGCAGAGCTTCGGGCGCGCAATTTTTGCTGAGCGCGACCGCCTTGCCTGGCAACCATTCGAGCGTGCCGTGCGCGCCGAGCTGAATGATCGCGTCGACTTTCTCCTTGCGGGTGAGCCAGAAGTAGAACGCGACATAGGCGTGGCGCGGCGGCAGGTTGAGATCGTGATAGTCGCCCTTGCGCGAGGACGCGTCGCTCCGATCAGGCTGAACCGCGACGGTAAGCTTGCCAAGCCGCACGAAGCGGAGCTGGAACGCCCCGTCGATAACGTCGCGATCTTGCGCCGGTTCACCCCACGCGGCGAACAAGGATTGCCGGAAGTCCGACGGCGTTGAAGCAAGCTCGGCCTCGTATTCGGCCAGCGTCAGCGCCGCCTCGAGCGGCCCTTCGGCGAGGGCCGCGATGAGTGACGGCGCGTCCAGACCGCAGGCCACATCGTAGCCCGCGGCGTGCAGACTCTCGCTGATGGCGACGGCGCTCGCGGGCGTATCGAGGCCGACCGCATAGCCAGTGCGGCCGCCTCGGGCGGGGTAATCCGGCAGCACGCAAGCAAGGCGTTTGTCTGACGGCGGTTTGCGCCGGAGGCTCGCCCAGCGGAGAGCAAGCTCTGCAGCGAAGTCGACCCGGTCGGCAAGCGGCCGATGCGCTACAGCGGCGAATTCGGTCTGCGCGTCGCGCGCACTCGCCGCCTTGAAGGAAATGGCGCGGCTGAGGATTCGCCCGTCGATTTCCGGCAACGCGACATGCATCGCGAGATCCGAAGGCCCAAGTCCGCGCTGAGAAGCTCGCCAGGCGTCGAGGTCCACGCCGGCGAGCACGACTTGCAGCACCGGCGCATCGAGCGCGTCGAGCGCGGCTCCCTCTCCTGCGTCCAGACGGGCGGAGAAGGCGGTGGCGTTAAGCACGACGTCAAAGCGCTGCCGGTCGAGAAAGGCGCGCAGCGGGGAAAGCGCCGCCTCGTCCTTAAGACTGGTCACGAAGACGCTCGCAACTGCGATCCCCTTGTCGCGAAGCGCCCGGGCCAACGCTTCTATAGGAGCGAGATCGTTGGCGAGATAGATGGAGCGATAGAAGACGATGAGCGCGCGCGCGGCGTCCAGCCCCGCCTCGAAACAGCCGCCGTCAAAACGGCCGAAAGCGGGGATCGGCACGGCCGGCGGAGCGCCCGCGGCGCCTCCAATCTCGGAGGCGAGAAAGGCGAGGCAAGCCGCCATATTTTCAGGGCCGCCCTCGTCAAAATAGCGCCAGATCTGCAGGACCGCGGCGGGATCGAGCGTCGAGGCCTCGTCCAGGCGCGCGTCGCGTCGCCGATCTCCAGGCAGCAGCGCCAACTTGAGGTCGCTTCGCCCCGCCAACGCCCTGAGTTCGTCGACGCCGTAGCGCCAATAGTCCGCCCCGCCGAGCACGCGCACGACCACCAGCTTGGCGCGCGCGCATACCCTTTCCAGATAGAGGTCGACCGAGAATGGATGGCGCAACGCCGCGAGCGAAGCGATCCTGAGCGTCGGCTTCGGCTCGGGAAAGGCGTCATAGGCGCGCGCCAGCGCATTGAGGTCGCTGTCAGAGAAAGACAGGAACACAATGTCCGCCGGCGTCTGACCCAGATCGAGCGCTTCGACTGTCTCGTCGAGAGTCCTTGTTTCGATCCGAGGGACGTGCATCGCCGGAAAGCTCGTCAGGCCCCGAGCGCTGAGGCGACACCCTCGCGGTCGACGCCTCGCTCAGCGATCACGACAAGACGGCTTAGCCGCGGCTCTCCCACACCCCAGGGCCGGTCGAAGTCGCGACGGAACCGCTGCCCCACGCCTTGCACCAGCATCCGCAGCGGCTTGCCGGCGACTTCGACAAAACCCTTGATCCGCAGGATGTCGTGCGCGCGCGTGGCCGCGAGGAGACGGTCGATGAGCGCGTCGGGATCGCCGACCGGCGGAATCGGGACAATGAACGTGTCGAAATCATCGTG
Organism: Roseiarcus sp.; assembly: GCA_036502965.1. GTDB lineage: Bacteria > Pseudomonadota > Alphaproteobacteria > Rhizobiales > Beijerinckiaceae > Roseiarcus. Next base: position 3,596 of record DASXXT010000150.1, read on the forward strand.
ATCGTGCTCGCCTTCCGCGTCATGATGCGACGGCCGTGCGTTGAGATCGTCCTCGGCTGCGGCGTTCATGCCGATGAGCACCTCGGGGTCAATTGCGCCCTCGCGCGCGGGCGCAATCTTGACCGCGCGCGGCACGGCTCCAGCGATCTGCGCCTTGAGGGCTTCGAGCTGGCCTTTGTCGACCAGGTCGGCCTTGTTGAGCACGACGAGATCGGCGCTCATAAGCTGATCCTCATAGACCTCCTCGAGCGGGTTGTCGTGGTCGAGCGACGGGTCGGCCAAACGCTGTTCGGCGACGCGCGCGGGATCGTCGGCGAAACGACCCTCGGCGACAGCGGCGGCGTCGACCACCGCGACGACGCCGTCGACCGTGAGCCGAGTGCGCTGGTCTGGCCAGTCGAAGGCCTTGATGAGCGGCTTGGGCAAGGCGAGTCCCGAGGTTTCGACTATGATATGATCGGGCTTCGGCTCGCGAGCGAGCAGCGCCGTAATCGCGGGCGCGAAATCATCGGCCACTGTGCAGCAGATGCAGCCGTTGGCAAGTTCGATGATCGCGTCTTCCGGGCAGGCCGCGCCCGAGCAGCTCTTGACGAGATCGCCGTCGACGCCGACGTCGCCGAATTCGTTGATGATGAGCGCGAGCCGCCGTCCGCCGGCATTGGCCATGAGATGGCGGATCAGCGTCGTCTTGCCGGCGCCGAGAAAGCCGGTGACGATGGTGACGGGTGTTTTGGCGAGCATGCGGAGTTGATCCTTAAGCCGGTGCGATTCCAGCGGACACAAGCGGCGGCGTCCGCGACACGACGCCCCTGCGAAAGCAGAGGGGTCGCTCGCGCCAGGGAACGATGCCCTCGGGCGAGGCCGCATAGCGGCGCGCAGCGACGACGATGTCCTCGAGGTGGGAGTCGCAGGTGAGGTCGCCGACGACGTAGGTCCATTTGCCGGGCGCGGCGAGCGCGACTGTGCACGGCCGCTTGCAAACGGAGAGGCATTCGACGGCCTTGAGCGCGATATCGGGCTCAGACCTGAGACGCTCGCCAAGCGCCTCGAACAGGCCGGGCCCCATTGGGCCCTCCTCGGACTTGCAGGTGACGCAGACGAGCAGCGTCGCGGCGCCGGAAGGGCCGCTGTGGGCGTTCATGACGCGTCAATCCCCGTCGGCGAACGATGGGCTCGGGGTCAAATCGGGAGTCTGTCGATTGGTCATGCACGCTCCATCGCCGCCCCTCCGGCGGCATTGCGGAATCCAACGGCGCACGGCAGGTCTCCTGGCTCGCGACGTATCGCCGACGCCGCCTTCCCAGACCTGCAAGAAGCCCAGTGGCGAGAAAAGCGTCGGCACGCCGCTCACAGTCGCGGGGGCGGCCACGGATCGACAAAAGCCTACCGTGTTCCCTTTTCACCCTCGGGCGCAAATCGAGGGACCGTGCCGGAGTTATGTCCCAGCTTAGAGAGGGGTTGTCAAATGGAGCGCAAACCGCTTTCGTGCGCAGCGAAGCTGGAGAACCTCGTCGCCCCACGCCTCAGAGCTTGCGTCGGGGCAGGATCCAAACATCGAAGAAAGACCCGCACGGACTTCGGCGGGCAGATCTTCGAGCGGTTTGGGTGGCGCACCTCGAGGCCCGAACAACGTTCGCAGCTCCCACAACGCCGTAATCTTAGCTTCTGCGACGACCGGGCTCGGGGTCAAGACGGAGTTTTCAGCTTCCGCCGAGAGATTCTCTGCGCCAAACAGCGTTTCGGCGAATCGACGCTCCATTTCGTGTTGCAACAGGGCGAGCGCGTCCTGCGTGGTCGCCCACGGCGGTGTCGCGTGGTAAGACCCGCACAATCTCGCGCTAACCCCCATGAGACTCGAGGGGCGCACGACCGCTGGCGCGCAAACTGCGACCGAAGCGAGGCCTAGGAGGAATTGACGCCGCGGGACGATAAGCGAACCCATCCTTCATACCCCCGCGCTTGCTGATGACTACACGTCGTCAGTTGCATTCCGCCAACGCCAACGCCGACGGCGGGCGGACAAAATCTCGATTGTCTTATGTCGCTCACCCCCAATTCTAGCAGCATTATTGGGCTTCGTGGACATCCCAAATCGGGGGAGCTCGGAGGAGCGGTCCTGATCTACACGCAACCTGCGGTTTCGTTTTGACGGCTGCCCTTGCCCTCATTTGCGCGGTTCAGTCCGCAGCGCCGAAGGTCCCGCCTAAGCCTTGACGGGCGGCAGCTTCAATGACGAACATGGCCTCTGGGCGCGAATCTCGCGGACTGGCGGGCTGGGATGGAAGCGATCGCAGGCCCTCGGGCTCTGAATCTGATCGCTGCGGCGATCGCGCTGCCCCTTCTTTCGGGTTGCGCGGGCCTCCACCTCGACCAAGCGCCGGACCAAGTGATCCAGCGGACTGAAGGCGAGGACAACTACGCCCAGAGACAAAAGGCCGGCCCTGTCGCTGCGCGCGTGCTGCCCTACGCCTTGCTCGCGGAGCAATCATACGATCCCACAGTCTACGCGGCTCACAGGATCGCCCCGCGCGCCGGCGCTTGCGGCGTCGACGATCCCAAGGATTGCGACACGCGTGCCGACGACCAACGCGTTGCCCGTTGGCTCAACGAATGGCGCTACGTCTGGAGCTGCGACGGACCGGACGCGTGTGGGGTGCGGACGCCGGGCCAGACCGAGCCAGCCGGAGGCTTGGGGGTCCAAATCTGGGCGCGCAAGGGCGTCCGATGTTCGGAAGCGGTCATCGCCTTTCGCGGCACAGTTGGCGGCGACAAGGGCGATTGGGAGTCCAACTTCCACTGGATCTTGCGCGCGGTTCCCGTCTACGATCAATACGACCAGGTCCGCGACCATATCGGCGACTTCATCGGCCACATCGAACGCGACAGTTGCTATCGGAAAGGCGCCACGGAGATCATCGCCGTCGGCCACTCGCTCGGCGGCGGTCTGGCGCAGCTTGCGGCCTATTCCGATTCGCGCATCCGGCGCGTCTACGCCTTCGATCCCTCGATGGTGACGGGGTTTTATTCGGTCAACCCGCCGAACCGGGATCGCAACGTCCGGGGACTTGGAATAGAGCGCGTCTACGAATTCGGCGAAGTCCTCGCCTACGGCCGACTGATCATGCTGCACACCATCCCCTTGTCGCCTTGCAATCCGCGCGTCGTCAGCGTCCGCTTTCGGGTCTTTCGCGGCGCGCCGATCGCTCTGCACAGCCTAAGCGATCTGGATAACGGGCTGCTCCGGATCGCGAGAGGCTCGGAACCGGAGAAGTCGCCGATGGTGCTTGAGCGGTGCGGCACGACCCCGAAGCCGCCGCTGGTTGCATCGCAATGAAGCGGTCTATGCTCTGTGTGATCCAGATCCGGGCGCACGGGCGCCCGGCGCCGCCGGAAAATGCCCCATGAACCGCCCCGAAGACGACCGGCACAAGGCCAAAATGGCCAAACGCAAGGCCATTCAAGACGCAGAGGTCGCGGCCAAGCCCATTCTCGAGAAGGGTCTCCTCATCGTCCACACCGGTCCGGGCAAAGGCAAGTCGACAGCAGCGTTCGGACTCGTTTTGCGCGCCCTCGGCCGTGGCCTTCGCGTTGGCGTAGTGCAGTTCATCAAGGGCGCGTGGTCGACAGGCGAGCGTATGGCCATCGAACGCTTCGGCGCCCAGGCCGAGTGGCGAACGATGGGCGAGGGCTTCACTTGGGAGACGCAGGATCGCGCGCGCGATGTCGCGGCGGCAAGCGCTGCCTGGACGGAGGCAAGGCGCATGATGGCCGATCCTTCGATCCGCCTTCTCGTGCTCGACGAGCTCAACATCGCGCTGCGCTACGACTATCTGCCGCTTGCTGAAGTCATCGCGGCGCTCGTTGAGCGGCGCCCCGGCCTCCATGTCGTCGTCACCGGCCGCAACGCCAAGCCGGAGTTGATCGAGGCGGCCGATTGCGTCACCGAGTTCGCGCTCGTCAAACATCATTTCGCGGCCGGCGTGCGGGCGCAGGAGGCGATCGAATTTTGACCGCCCGGGCGCTGATGTTCCAGGGGACGGGATCGGACGTCGGCAAGTCGCTGATCGTCGCTGGCCTCTGCCGCGCTTTCGCCCGGCGCGGATTTCGCGTCCGTCCGTTCAAGCCGCAGAACATGTCGAACAACGCCGCGGTGACGGATGACGGCGGCGAGATCGGTCGCGCTCAGGCGCTGCAGGCGCGCGCATGCGGAGTTTCGCCGAGCGTGCATATGAATCCGATTCTATTGAAGCCGCAAAGCGAGGTCGGCGCGCAAGTTGTCGTCCAGGGCAAGGTGATTGGCAATGCGCCAGCGCGCGAATATCAAGCCCTCAAACCCAAACTGATGAGCGCCGTGCTCGACAGCTACGCTCGCGTGAAGGCGGAGGCTGATCTCGTGCTGGTCGAAGGCGCGGGCAGCGCAGCCGAGCTCAACTTGCGTGAGGGCGACATCGCCAACATGGGCTTCGCGCGCGCCGCAAACTGCCCGGTCGCGCTAATCGGCGACATCGATCGCGGCGGCATTTTCGCCCAGATTCTCGGCGTCAAAGCAGCGCTCGCGCCGGAGGACGCGGCCACCATCATCGGCTTCATCGTCAACAAGTTCCGCGGCGACGCGACCCTATTCGAGGGCGCCATGGCGACGATCGCTGAGCGCACCGGCTGGCGCGCCTTCGGCCACCTGCCATTCTTCGCCGACGCGGCGCGGCTGCCAGCGGAAGACGCGTTTAGTCTCGGCGACCGGAAGTCGCGGGTGGCGGGCGCGGTGATCATCGCCGTGCCGATGCTGGCGCGCATCGCCAATTTCGACGATTTCGACCCATTGCGCATGGAGCCTTCCATACGCCTTGTCTTTGTGCGCCCCGGCGAGCCCCTGCCGCTCGCCGACCTTGTCATCCTGCCCGGTAGCAAGGCGACGATCGCCGATCTCAAATTCTTTCGTGAGCAAGGTTGGGATATCGACCTCCTCGCCCATGCGCGGCGCGGCGGGCGCATTCTCGGAATCTGCGGGGGCTACCAGATGCTGGGCAAAAACGTGGCAGACCCGCGCGGCATGGAGGGGCCGCCGGGCCAGGTCGAGGGCCTGGGGTTGCTTGACGTCGCCACCGTGCTGACGGCTAAGAAGACGCTGAGCCAAGTCGAAGGCGCGTGTCTCACGAATGGCGCGCCATTCCGGGGCTACGAAATGCATGTCGGCGAGACCAGAGGTCCGGACTGCACGCGGCCGCTCCTTCGGTTCGCCGATGGGCGCCTCGACGGCGCGATGTCTGCGGGCGGCCAGATCGCCGGCGCCTATGTGCATGGGCTGTTCGCCGATGATCGCCAGCGCGCGGCGTGGCTCACGGCGCTCGGGACGACGACCGAAATCAGCTACGAGCCCACGATCGAGCGCACGCTCGACGCGCTCGCCGACCATTGCGAGGCGCATCTCGACTGCGACGCACTGCTCGCGGCTGCGCGGTGAGCGGCGAGGTTTACTACCGCGCACTGATCGTGACGTCGCCGTTTCCGTCGACGACATAGGCGCGGCATTGGAGGCGCGCCCGACCGGTCAGCCGCTCGGCCATGGCCGCAGGATCGATCGCAGCCGCGGCGAGGCAATCGGTGACGACCTTCATGGGGACCGGCTTGCCGACGAGGACTGAGCCGCCAACCGAAGCGAGCCCGAGGAAACGCAGATCGAGGTTACCCTCGTAAGCAACGAAAAGCTCGGGACGGGCGCTTGGCCCGCAGAAAAGCGTCATCTCATGCGCGGCAGGATGTTCAAACTGAATGTTGCCGAATTCGGCCGTGACGCCGATCACGCGAGCGGTCGTGCGGCGTGCGATGGCGTCGCCCAGATCAGCGCAACGCGACCGAGCCAGCGCTGGAGATAGGACAGTCATCGCCGCGAACGTCGAAGCGATAAACGCAAGTCGCATATTGAATCTCTATATTATTACATTTTGATTTAGTATTTTATTCGACAATCCGGGGTCTATCATCCCTCTCCGCAACCCGCCGCCAGGAGACTCGGAAATGGCGCCGCAAGCACTTGGAATCGCTCAAAACGGACTCGGAAAACGGCCGCCCTTCCGTCACCCCCGGCCTAGGGCCCAAACGGCCGCCGTCAAGAGCGCCGCTGCCTCGATTACGCATGCGCGCCTGTAGAGTCGCAACGCGCGCCGAATGTCGGAGGCGTCGGCCTCGCGTCGGCCCTCTCCCATAAACGCGTCGTCGACCAGCGTCTCTCCATAGACGCGCGGCCCCGCAAGCTTAAGTCCTAGCGCGCCGGCCATCGCCGCTTCGGGCCAGCCGGCGTTGGGCGAGCGATGGCGCGCGGCGTCGCGCCAGACGGCTCGCGCGGCGTCACGCGCCGAGGCCCCCCGCGTCGCCGCGGCGGCCAGAATGAGCCACAGCGCGGCAAGACGGGAGGCGGGCAAATTGACGAGATCGTCGAGCCGCGCCGCGGTCCAGCCGAATGCGCTGTACCGTTCGTCCCTATGACCGATCATGCTGTCGGCAGTGTTGATCGCCTTGTTGAGCGCGCCGCCGACGAGGCCGCCGAGCGCAATCCACAGGATCGGCGCGACGACGCCGTCGGAAAAATTCTCGGCCAGGCTCTCGATCGCCGCTCGAGCGACCCCCGCTTCGTCCAGCACGTCCGGATTGCGACCGACGATCTTCGCGACCGCGCCCCGCCCCTCGTCGAGACCCGCGTCGAGTCCTTCGGCCACTGCTTTCACGTGGGCGGCGAGGCCGCGCTGCGCCGCCAGGGTCGCGGCGAGAAGGGCAAGCGCGCCAAAACCGAGCGCGCCGGCCGAGACACACGCCCGGGTCGCCGCCCACGAGACAAGCGCGACCGGCGCGAGATAAAGACAAAGCGCGAGGACGCCCGCCGCTCGTCGCGCCGCAAAACTCGCCTCGACGCGATTGAGGCTTGCCTCTAGCCAGGCCAGCCAGCGACCCATCCAAGTGACGGGATGGCCAATCGCGCGATAGAGAGGCGCCGGATAGCCGATCAGCGCCTCGACGATCGTGGCGGCGAGCGCGAGCGGCAGCGAAAGCGGGAGCGACATGACGGCGGGGTTAGATTGGACCGTGGATTACCGGGCGTTCACCTATCACGGCGGCGCGCTCGAAGTCGCCCGTCGCCTCGCGCCCGACGCGCCCGAGCCCTGGATCGACCTCTCAACCGGCATCAATCCGCACGCCTATCCCCTTCCCGATCTGAAGCCCGAAGCGTGGTCGCGGTTTCCCGAGAGCGGCGCGCTCGCGAAGCTCGAGGCCGCCGCGGCGCTCCGCTACGGCCCGGCCACTATAGGCGTGGTCGCAGGTCCCGGCTCGCAGGCGCTCATCCAGGCGCTGTCTCACATATTGCCCCATGGGGCGGTCGGCGTGTTGAGACCGACCTATGGCGGTTTCGCAGCGGCCTTCGCCGCCGCGGGCGGTCGCGTCATCGA
>DASXXT010000151.1:0-13657 GCA_036502965.1 Roseiarcus sp.
CTAGAGCGGAATCCGCTCACGTTGCGTCGTATCCTGCGGCGGCGAAGTAGTTTGCGCATTCGGCTGGGGAGAAGGCTGGGAGCAGCTCGCCGATTTGTTCCAGAGGCCATCGATGGTTCGCTCGGCGGCTGTTCGAAGGAACGCTTTGAGCTTGGCGAAGGCGTTCTCGATCGGGTTGAAGTCGGGACTGTAGGGCGGAAGATAAAGCAGCGTCGCTCCGGCCGCCTCGATTGAAGCGCCGACGCCTGCGCCCTTGTGGGATCCGAGATTGTCCATAACGACGATGTCGCCTCCCTTGAGTTCGGGGACCAGGACCTGCTCGACATAGGCTTGAAAGGCGGGGCCGTTGATCGGTGCGTCGAGAACCATCGGCGCGACCATGCCGCTCAAGCGCAATCCAGCGACGAAGGTCGTGGTCTTCCAATGTCCATGAGGAACGCCGACCCTGAGCCTCTGGCCTTTCGGCGCCCATCCGTAACGGCGGGCCATGTTGGTCGAAGCCCAGGTCTCGTCGATGAACACGAGGCGCTCCGGATCGAGATCCAACTGGGCTTCGAACCAGGTTTCGCGGCGCTCCACGATGTCCGGGCGATCCCGCTCGGCCGCGTGCGCGGTCTTTTTTTGCGCGTGATCTTGTGGCGGCGAAAGAAGCGCCAGAGCGCGCCGTAGCTCGCCCAGACGCCTCGTGCGGCCAGCGCCGTCCTGAGCTCTTCAAACGTGATGTCCGGGGTCTCATCGACCAGCGCGCGAATGGCGCCCGCATGGCGGTCCATGCGCATCGAGCGCCGGTCGCCCCCAACCGCCTTCGACGCCGCGTCGCCCTGAACCCGCTCCATCGTCCGCCAGCGGATCGGGCTCGAGGCGCTCACCCCAAAACGGATCGCCGCCTGCCGGCACGACAGGCCCGACGATATCGCCGCCAACACCCGCGTGCGAAGGTCAAGGGAAAGCGATCTTGGCATGTCCGCCGGCCTCCATCCCGGCAGACAGCTTGAATCACTCAATCCCCGATTCCTGAATCCCTCTCCGATTCAAAGCGAACGAATCGTGCTCTAAGCAAATCCAAGCAATTTTATTTGGATTTATTTGGCTTTATTTGGCTTTGCTTGGTTTTGTTTGGTCGCCGACGCCGAACCCGCCGCCATGCGCGCATCGCTTCGCGGGGCCCGTTAACATCGAATTGGTCGCGCTCTCGACCTATTCGACGTCCTCAACCGCCCCAGTTCGTCCCGAGAGGCGCTGCGCCAGCGAAGCCTCCATGAACGTGTCGAGATCCCCGTCGAGCACGTCGGCGGGCGAAGCGGACATGTGTCCGGTGCGAAGGTCCTTCACCATCTGATAGGGCTGAAGCACATAGGAGCGGATCTGATGGCCCCAGCCGATGTCGGTCTTGGACGCCGCATCCGCGTTGGCCTTGTCTTCACGCTTTTGTAGCTCGAGTTCATAGAGACGCGCACGCAACATGTTCCAAGCGGTCGCCCGGTTCTTGTGTTGTGAACGCTCGGACTGGCAGGCGACGACGATGCCGGTCGGCAAGTGCGTGATGCGTATAGCCGATTCGGTTTTGTTGACGTGCTGCCCGCCGGCGCCCGACGAGCGATAAGTGTCGATTCGACAATCGCTCTCGTTGATTTCGATCTTTATCCGGTCATCGACGACCGGATAGACCCAAACGGAGGCGAAACTTGTGTGCCGGCGCGCGTTGGAATCGAACGGGGAAATGCGCACCAGCCTATGGATGCCCGACTCAGTCTTCAGCCAGCCATGCGAGTTGTGGCCCTTGACGATGATGGTCGCCGACTTGATGCCGGCCTCATCCCCGTCCGTCTCCTCAATCAGCTCGACTCCGAACTTTCGCCGCTCCGCCCAGCGCACATACATGCGCAACAGCATGCGCGCCCAGTCACAGCTCTCCGTGCCGCCTGCGCCGGAATGCACTTCCACATAGGTGTCGTTGGCGTCAGCCTCACTCGAAAGCAGCGCTTCGAGTTGGCGCCGTTCGCCCTCGGCTTTCAGCACCTTAAGTGCAGCGATCCCCTCGGCTTCAACCGCTTCGTCACCTTGGGCTTCTCCAAGCTCGACCAGCGTCGCCGCATCCTCGAGATCGCGTTCGATCTTCGCCAGCGAGCCCAGCCGGTCTTCCAGTGTGGTGCGCTCGCGCATCACCTTTTGGGCGGCCTCGGGATTGGTCCAGAGATTCGGATCTTCGGACTTGGCGTTCAGTTCACCGAGACGACGCTGAGCCGTATCGACGTCAAAGATGCCTCCTCAGCAATCCCATGGACTGCTTAATCGATTCAACCAGCTGTTCGGCTTCGGCGCGCATGATCCAACCAGCGACCTTTAGGAGCGAAATGTTACCGCGCGAGAAGTCCTTCGGGGGCGCGGGGCCTCCGTCCCCGTGCGGACGGTCAAACGATCCAGCGCAGACAGGGTCCGAAGCGAAGCAGGAAGACCTAAGCGCCTCAATAGAGCCCGCCTGTCCCCGACCCGATCAATCGTTCGCTTCGCGACGATGTCTGAGCCGATTCGCCCCACCCACCGCCGCCATAGCTGTCAGGCGGTCCAGTGCCGGGCTTGAACGCCTCCATAATCGAACCGGAACCGGTCGCGCGCATGCCGGAATGAACGTCGACCGAAATGAGTTTGATTCCGGGTGGAATGCGGAACGGCGTATCGGGGCTGTCCTTGAGCGCCACTTTCATAAAGTCGCGGAAGATCGGCGCGGTGTAGAGCGCGGCCTGCGCGCTGCCGCCAAGAGAACGCGGCTTGTCGTAGCCCATGAACACACCGAACGCGAGGTTCGGTGAGTAGCCGACGAACCAAAGATCCTTCGCGTCGTTTGTAGTTCCGGTCTTGCCGGCAAGGTGTTTGCCGACCTCCTTGATCGCGATTCCGGTGCCTCGCTGGATGACGCCCTCCAGGATGGATGTTACCTGATAGGCGGTCAGCGGATCGATCACTTGTTCGCGGTTGTCGACCAAGTGCGGCTCAGGCTGATTGTTCCATACCTGGGCGTCACACCCCTCACAGACCCGTTCGTCGTGCTTGTAGATCGTATTGCCCCAGCGGTCCTGGATCCGATCGATCAGCGTCGCTTTCACCCGTTTGCCGCCATTGGCGAACATTGAATAGCCGGTGATCATGCGCAGCACCGTCGTCTCCCCCGCCCCGATCGACATCGACAGGAACGGCGGCAGGTTGTCGTAGATGCTGAAGCGTTTGGCGTATTCGACGACCAGTGGCATGCCGATGTCGCGCGCAAGCCTGATCGTCATCAGATTGATGGAATGCTCGACGCCGAAGCGCAGCGTGTGTTGGCCGCCGGAGGTTCCTTCGAAGTTTGCCGGAGTCCACATTTGACCGCTGCCGTCGTCGATCGTAACCGGCGCGTCCAGAAGGGTCGAAGAGGGGGTGTAGCCGTTATCGAGCGCCGCCGCATACACAAAAGGCTTGAACGAGGAGCCTGGCTGTCGCTGGGCCTGCGTCGCTCGATTAAATTCCGACTCGTCGAATGAAAATCCGCCGACCATCGCCAGCACGCGACCTGTAAAGGGATCCATCGCGATGCAGGCGCCGGACACTTCCGGGATCTGACGCAGGCGATATTCGCCGTCCCGTCCAGGGATCGACTCGACATAAAAGACGTCACCCGGCTTGACCAGGCCCTTTGGCCTTCGGCCCGTCCAGCGCGCCCCCTCAAGCGTGACGGTGCCCGTCCGACGATTAGCGACAACCGCGCCCGACTTGTCCCGCTCGGGCTGGAGACCCACCCGGAGGGTGGTGTCGTTAACGTCAAGCGCCACCGCCAGGACCCACGGCTTGATGTCTCCGTAGGACGGAATATCGGCCAGCGGGACGCCCCAATCCTGGCCGATGTCGATCGTCTTGAGAGTGCCGTGCCAGCCATACGCCTCGTCGTAGCGCACGAGGCCGTCGACGAGCGCCTTGCGCGCCATCAGCTGAACTTTCGGGTCGAGCGTCGTACGAACAGAGAGGCCACCCTCGTAAAGCTTCTGCTCGCCGTACCGTTCCTGTAGTTCGCGCCGGACTTCTTCGGCGAAGAATCCGGCGGCGATGGAATTCGGCGTCAGCACGCGGGGATTGACCACCAACGGTTCGGCTCGAGCCTCATTCGCCTGTTTGGCGGTGATGTAGCCGTCTTCCTCCATGCGCCCGATGACGTAGTTGCGCCTGTCCACGGCGCGATCATGATCGCGAAACGGGTTCAGCGAACTTGGCTCCTTCGGCAAGGCCGCCAGATAGGCCACCTCGGCGATCGTCAATTCGTGCACAGACTTATTAAAATAATTGAGCGCTGCTGCGGCGATACCGTAGTTGGAAAGACCCAGATAAATCTCGTTGAGGTAAAGCTCGAGAATTTTTTCCTTTGAATAGGCGGATTCTATTCGCAAGCTGAGCAAAATCTCACGGATCTTGCGATCGAAGGTTCGGTCAGAATTTAGCAGAAAATTCTTGGCCACTTGTTGAGTAATGGTGGAGGCGCCCTGAATGTGACGCGAACCCTGCATGTAAACCACGCCGGCGCGTACAATCCCTTCGGGATCGATGCCCCAATGGCTGTAGAAGTTCTTGTCCTCGGCCGAGATGAAGGCGTGCTTGACCAACTCTGGAATTTCGTCCGACGGAAGATAAAGCCGTCGCTCGCGAGAATACTCGGCGAGCAGGCTGCCGTCGGCTGCGTGCACGCGCGTCATGACCGGCGGCTCATAGTTCTTCAGCAAAGAGTAATCCGGCAGGTCTTGCTCATATTTCCAAATGACTCCGGCAAACACAGTCGCGGCCGCGACGAAAAGCAAGGCGCCTGTCGCAAATATGAAACCGATGATACGAGCGATCCCGCGCATCTCTCGATTTAAGCCTTCCCATGCGCCCGTCGGCGAGCGCTCGCGGCGTCGAGACGAACCAAACAGCAGCGCCTCGAGGCCGCTGACTCCGCTGACTCTACGAGACCGATCCGCCGACGTTCTTCACGCCGCCGGATCCAGGTCGAAATCGAATGCGCCAGCGTCTACCCTGTCGTGCTCGAGTAAGGCGAATCTATGATCGATGCACTCGCCTCAGAACCCCGACGCCATTACTCCGACGCGCCCGCCGCGCGCAAGCCTTAATGCGCCAACGGCGCCGCGACCTGCACTGCGGATGATGCAACGCCGTTTTCGGCCAATGGGACGCTGTCCGGCTTTCCGTATCCGGCAAAGAACGCATCGATCGCTTTGACAACCGCGGCTGCCGTCTTGGTCCGCCATTCTGGGGAGGCGATAAATTGGACGTCCTGGCTGTTCGACAGATAGCCGAGTTCCACCAGGACAGAGGGAAACTCGGGGGCCTTCAGAACCACGAAGCCGGCAGAGCGTTCCGGGTTGTGGTTCAACTTCGCGGCGCCCCGCAAGTTGTCGACAAGGCCGCGCGAGAAGATGTGGGCGTAGGTTCGAATCTCTCGACGCTTGAGATCGAACAGAATGTCGGCCACGTCCGGATTATCCGGCCGACTGCCGCCGCCCGGACCTCTGCCGGCGGCGTTCTCGCGGGCCGCGATGCGGGCGGCTTCCGCATCGGAAGCGCGATCGCCGACAGTATAGACCGTCGAGCCGCTGACATTCGCATCCTCGCTCAGCGTGTCGGCGTGCACGGAGATGAATAAAGACGCGCTCGCCTTGCGAGCGATCGCGACCCGGTCGTCGAGATCGACATACTGATCGCCGTCACGCGTCATCACAATGGCGTAGCGCTTGGTCGCGTCGAGCTGTCGCTTCAGTTCGGCGCAGAAGCCAAAAACCAGGGTCTTCTCCTGCGCGCCGCCAAGGCCACGAGCGCCGCTGTCGATGCCGCCGTGGCCGGGATCAAGAACGATGATAGGCTGCCCAGGAATGGTCGCCGGGGGGGCGGCTGCAGCCGAAATGGCGGAGGAGCGGACGAGAGTTGCAAAGGCCGAGGGATCGCAGGGCTTCAGTTCGATCGTCAGCCGCGCCGCAGGTTCGCCTTCGACGATCGGTTTGGCGGAAACCTGGGCAGGACAGGCCGCGCGCGCGAGGTCGATGACGATCCGGGATTTGCCAAGCGCAAGCAAGCCGAAGCGAAAGCCCTTGACAAGTGAGATATTGGGCAATGCGCCGACGCGGCCGACTGACGGATCGAGTTGAAAATTCACCTCCGGCATGTCGACAACAATGCGATCGGGCGAAGCCAAGGCGGCCGTGCTTGCGTCGACCGATCGCGACAGGTCGAACACCAGTTCAGCCGCGCTGTCATCCTGAGAGAGTCGCACACCGACCGCAACGGGTGCCCTCGCCTCCCCTGCGAATCCGCGCTGAAGCGTCGCCCCCATCAGCATGAAGACGGCAAGGGCCGCCCGCCGTCCCATTCGCGCCATTCCGCTTCCCCTGGCCGCCGCGCCCTCGCCTATAGTGCCAATGCCGCCGCGGCGCAATCGCTCGCGTTTCGACTGGGTCTCGCAGCGCCCGACCGGCCAGGCGAAACCGTGTGAGAAAAAATGAGCCCGCGAACCTCTTACAATGAGTTAACGGGATCTAAGAGCGATCTTGGCTCCAACGGAAGAAGCGGCTCGGCCGGGATTGCTACTAAATTACAGACAGGAAAAGAGCTTGCTAATACGTCCAGAGGCGCCTATTTATGGTGCGTTACGAATTCGGACCGAGTTCGCGCAGCCGGCTCGCTCATTGGTTGAGCGAGGCGTTTTGCCGGGACCATCGTGCGGTGGCCTGTGGGTTGCGCGAATAGGCCGGGGCGGGTTGTCGACTCGTCGGATCGCTTGCCACTTTCGATGCCCCGGCGAGCATCCGCACGGGGAGACTGCAAGCGGAAGCCAAGGAAACGACCTGCCGACCAGGTCGGCAGCGCGGCTCGGATCGAATCGTGACATCGGCGCCGTGCGGCGCTGCTTGAATGGCGGCGTGATAAGCGACGCTTCGTTTTCAGGTTGACGATGTCCCGATGGCAAATCCACCGCTCGCTGGCCGCCACTCGGGCGACGCGGACGTCTGAACAGTTCCCCGATCCGGCGCCTGCCGCCTCGTCTCCATATTTTCCCATCTCCAGCATAGACGCCCCACGTGGCGCGGTCAGGCGGCCTTGTCGGCTCTCGCCGCGCATTTTCGCGCGCGGCGAGAGAGTTTGCCATGGCCAACAAAATGATCATCGACGCCTCACACCCGGAGGAAACCCGGGTGGTGGTCGTGCGAGGCAATCGAGTCGAGGAATTTGACTTCGAGTCAGCAACCAAACGACCGCTGCGCGGGAATATCTATCTCGCCAAGGTCACCCGTGTAGAGCCATCGCTCCAAGCCGCTTTCATCGACTATGGCGGTAATCGCCACGGTTTTCTGGCCTTCTCCGAAATTCATCCGGATTACTACCAAATTCCGGTCGCCGATCGACAGGCGCTCCTCGAGGAGGAAGCCTTGTCCCAGCGAGAGGAGGACGAGGAAGCCAACGGCGAGAGACGCAGTCGGCGCCATCGCCATCCGCGGCGCCAGGTTGAGGTGCGCGCCGAGGACGGCGAGACCGTTTCGGAACCGGCGTCCGTCGAGGAATTCGGCGAAGAACCCGTTGGGACGCCGCCTTCCGCAAGTCCTGAGGCGGGCACCGCCGATACCGAGCCTGAGGGCGCGGACTTCTCGCCGGTAGCGATCTCGGAGGAGATGAACCCGGTTGTGACCGTTGCGCTCGAGGATGGCCAAGCGGCCGAGCGCTTGGACCCTGATCCGCGGCCTGAAGCCGGAAAGCCTTCGGATTCCGACCGAGCGGGCTCCAGATCGATATCCCCCGAACCTCCGGCCACTGTGACGACCTACGAGCACATCGACGCTGCCGGTCAACGCCCCGTTGAGGAAGACGTTCACGAAGTAACCACGCTCGAGGGCGGCTCTGAAGAGCGGCTAGCGAGTGGCATGCAGCGGACTGAGGACGAAGGCGAGCCGGTCGAGCAGATCGGCGGCGACGCATTGGAGGAGGTTCCGCGACGTCCCCAGCGCTTGCGCCGCCAGTACAAAATTCAGGAGGTCATCAAGCGCCGGCAGGTTCTGCTGGTGCAAGTTGTCAAAGAAGAGCGCGGCAACAAGGGGGCGGCGCTCACGACTTACCTTTCACTGGCTGGGCGCTACTCGGTTTTGATGCCGAACACCGCGCGCGGCGGCGGTATTTCGCGCAAGATTACCAATGCCCAGGACCGCAGCCGACTGAAGGCGATCGCCGAAGAGCTCGACGTTCCGGAGGGCATGGGTGTTATCCTCCGCACGGCGGGCGCTTCGCGCACGAAGGCGGAGGTCAAACGCGACTTCGAGTATTTGTTGCGGATGTGGGAAACCGTGCGAGAGATGACGCTCTCATCCAGCGCGCCGACGCTCGTCTACGAAGAAGGCTCGCTCATCAAACGGGCGATCCGCGATCTCTACAGCAAAGAGGTCGAAGAGATCACTGTCGCGGGCGAGGCCGGCTATCGCGAGGCCAGGCAATTTATGCGCCTCCTGATGCCAAGCCACATCAACAGCGTGCAGCTCTATCGCGACACCGCGCCGATCTTCGCTAAAGCTGGCGTCGAATCACAGCTCGACGCAATGTTCTCCAACCAGGTGACTCTGAAGTCGGGCGGCTATATCGTTTTCAACCAGACCGAGGCGCTGGTGGCGATCGACGTCAACTCGGGTCGATCCACGCGTGAGCACAATATTGAAGATACTGCGCTGCGCACAAATCTCGAGGCCGCCGACGAAATCGCGCGTCAACTGCGTCTGCGCGACCTCGCCGGGCTCATCGTGGTCGACTTTATCGACATGGAGGAATCGCGCAACAACCGAGCGGTCGAGAGGCGAATCAAGGACGCGCTGAAAAATGACCGCGCGCGGATCCAGGTCGGCCGCATTTCGCACTTCGGCTTGCTTGAAATGTCGCGTCAGCGCATCCGGACCGGCGTTCTCGAAGGCTCGACCGTAATCTGCCCCCATTGCCAGGGCGCTGGCGTCGTGCGATCGACCGCTTCAATCGCTCTGCATGTGCTGCGTGTGCTCGAGGACGCCCTGATCAAGAGCTCGACCCACGATCTTACCGTGCGAACCCGCACGCCTGTGGCGCTCTACATACTCAACCAAAAGCGCATCAATCTGCGGGATGTCGAACGCCGGTTCCGCGTCGCGATCGTCGTCGAGGCGGACGACACGCTGACTGGCGCCAACTACTACGCAATCGAGCCCGGCGAGCCAGCGACCGGCGTCAAGAGCGAAGAAGAGTCAGCGAAATCATTGGCTGACGACATCGCGCCGATCATCGAGGGGCCGGCGTCGGTCGAGGCGGAGGAAGATGAGACCCTTGAAGCCCGCGGCGAGGAGAATGCAGAAGCCGCGCGTCTAAGCGACCGCGCGGGCAGTGCTTTGCTAGAGGAAAGCGAGGTCGGCCGCCGCCGCCGCCGCCGTCGCCGTCGCCGCGGAGAGCGGCCAATCGGAGACAATCTCTCGCAGGACGCCCCACAGCCGACGGACGACGGCTTGGCAATCGTCGCCGAAATCGGCGGCGATCTCGTTCCGTCGAGCGGCGATGCCGACGCCTTTGACCGAAGAGGTCTGCGCAGCGGAGAAGAGCGTCACCGTCGGTCGAGAGGTTCGCGCGGTGGGCGAAATCGGTTCCGGCGAGCTGACGGAGAAGCCGTGCCCGAGACGTCCGCGCCAGGCTTCGATTCGCCGCCTTCGCTGGCGCTTGAGGAAGAATTCGTCTCGTCCGAAGCGGACTATTCCGGCACCCCGTCACCCGGCAGCGCCGTCTCTCACGAAGAGACGACGACCGAGGCGTCGCCGGTCGCTAAGGCGGAGAAGCATGAGGTCGAGGCGCAGGCGACCAGCGCCGCTAGCGCGGAGCCGACTGTCGCTTGTGTTGCGACAGCAGAGGCCAATGCCGCGGCTGAGGCGCCAGCGTCTGCTCCGTCAGCGGCCGAAGAACCACCTCGCGCGCGTCGTAGCGGCTGGTGGCAACGCGCGCGGGCGAGCGTCATCGGGAAATAGACCTCCGAGGCGCACGCATGCGTCCCGGAAGCGTCGTGAAGGTTTTTGTCAAGGCGGTCGCCGATTATGGTCGCATAGAGGTCGGCGACTTGCTCACCACTTCGCCTATACGCGGCGGGCGGCGAGGATGGGAGAGGGAGACCTCTTGACACGTTTTTGCACAGGCCGCCCTCAATCCGGCTAGCAAAGAGTAAGTATATTTTCCGATTTGTGGCAAACGGAAGCCGAAATAAAAGAAAGCAAATAAAAGTAATTTTGTTTTTATTTGCTTTCGGTTGATTGCTTTTATTTTTGGGGAAAGTTCGCCCGCTAAGTCGTATTCCCCCCGGCAGGGAGGCTCGGCCGTCGTGAAGCGGTTCCGAAGGCGCTCAAGCGCGCGAGTCGACGCGAGCTTCCGACGCCTCTGTGCGCGCCGATTCCGCGATTGCCTCCTCGAGCAGGCGCGCCAGCGTCTCCGGCTCCTTCGGGAAGCCCGCCCGGATCCACAGCGTCTGGAAGGCGCGCAGCGCTCCTCCGACCGGCCGCCCGGCCGCCACGCCCCGCGCGATCAGGTCAGCGCCGCTGATCGGGAGCTTGGGCTCGGGCGCATCGGCGAGAAACCGGTCGGCCGCGGCGAAGGCCGCGTCCGACGGGGGCGCTTCGGACTCGGCCTGCGCGAGCAAAAGCGCGTCGCGCGCGACCTCGCGCCCGGCGCTGAACAGGAGGGTTCGTAGGCCATCGAACGATGGGGGCGCCGTTGTCCCGTGCAGGGCGATCAGCGCCGTGGTGGCGGATCTGAGCCGGTCGGCTTCGGCGTTGGCCAGCCGCAGGCGATCGCGCAGCCGGTCCGCATCTTCGGGGATCGCGACGCCGAGCGCGGCCAGACGCAGGACGGGGTCGCCGGCGAGGCCGCGCTCGACCTCGATCGCGATGAGACGGCTCAGGCGTCTTGTGTAGCCGACGCCGCCGAGGACCGGCTCGAGGAACCCGCATTCGCCCATTGTCTGCACGACCTCGCCCGCGCGCGGCGCTTGAAGGAGCTTCCTGAGCTCGGCGCGCACGCGCTCGCGCGAAAGCCGCGCGAGGCCCTCGCGCGCGCGGATCGCGGCCGAAAGACCCTCGCGCTCCAGTCGGCCGTCCGCGGAGAATTTTGCCGAGAACCGGAAGAACCGCAGAATGCGCAGATAATCCTCACGAATCCGCGCCTCCGCGTCGCCGATGAAGCGCACTCGCCCCGCGCCAAGATCCTCGAGCCCACCGACGTAATCGTGGACCGTCCCGTCGGGCCCAAGCGACAGCGCGTTGATGGTGAAATCGCGCCGCCGCGCGTCGGCGGCGAAGTCGCGTCCGAACGCCACTTTGGCCCGCCGCCCATCAGTCTCGACGTCCTCGCGCAGCGTCGTCGTTTCGATCGGACGCCCGTCGACGACGGTCGTCACGGTGCCATGTGCGACGCCGGTCAGGGCGACCTTGAACCCCGCCTCTCGCGCGCGCCGGATGACGTCGTCGGTCGTCGCGGTGGTCGTGAGGTCGAAATCGACCGCCGGCTCGCCGAGCGCCAGATCGCGCACCGCTCCGCCGACCAGCCGGGTCTCCTCGCCCCCGCCGTTCAGCGCTTCGAGCGCTCGCGCGAGCGGGCCTTGCCGGAGGAGCGTCAGATCCTTGAGCTTTCCGTCCTTGAGACCCGGAAGGACAGTCACTCGATGCGCCCCGGAACGAGGACGCCGTTTTCGACATGCGCCGGGATGTAAACGCCTCGCCCTCGGGGCGCGAAGGCGGCAAGCGCGATCAGACCGAGCACCGCCGCCGCCAGACCGATGAGGGTCATGATCGACACGCGCCCGCGCGTCCAGTGTTCAACCTCGAGCGGATAGCGCGCGCGGAGCACGAGGTAGAGCGCGTAGACCGCGAATGGGCTCAAGAACAGCGCCAGCGGGTCGAGGACATTCCTGCCCATCAGGAGAACAGCTTCTCGTACAGGTTGCGTAAGATTCCGGCGGTGGCGCCCCAGATATATCGCCCTTCATGCGGCATAGCGTAGTATTTTCGCCGGCGCCCCTGCCATTCGCCCTCCTCGAGGCGATGATTGGCCGCATCCATCAGAAAGGCGAACGGCGTTTCGAAAACCTCGTCGACTTCGCATTTGTTGATCTTGAGCGCGAACGACGGTTCGACCAGCGCGACCAGGGGCGCGACGCGAAATCCAGTGCCGGTGAAATAGGGATCGAGCCAGCCGAGCGGCTCGACGAACCGCTCCTCGAGCCCGATCTCTTCGCGAGCCTCGCGCAGCGCGGCCTCGCGGGGAGCCTCGCCCGCGTCGATCTTGCCGCCAGGAAAAGCCACTTGGCCCGAGTGGGTGCGCAAGTCCAAGGCCCGCAGTGTCAAAACAACACTGAGCCCGCCCGGCCGGTCGACAATCGGCAAGAGTATCGCGGCAGGGCGGGCGCGGGCGAGCGCGGCGCGCTCGGGCGGGCCGGGCGCGTCGTCGCTTACGTCCTTCGGCGCCGCCCGTTCGAGCTCCGCCAAGCTGAGCGAAGGCCTGAGCTTCCGTTGCGCCAGCGCGCGCAGAGTGGCTGGACTCGGATCGCAGATGAGGTTGGCGCTCAAAGCCCCTCTATTTCGCTCGCCGGGCACATGGAGAAGAAAAGTCCGCTCGAGCGCACGCCGAACCAGCCCTCGTTCGCGATCCGCTCGGTCCGGCCAAGGGCGACAAGATCATAGAACAGCGCCCGCTTGACCAGCGCCCAAAGGTCGCCCCGCACCCTCACATAAGGCTTCAGGCCCTCCGAGGCGCCGCGCTCAAAACGAAGCGGGTGTTCGCCATCGACCGTCACCAGGCCTTCGACATTGGTCCGGAACGTCAGTCGCGGTTCGTCCGCCTCGTCCTCGACTCGCATTTCGACCGCTAGAAACGGCGCGTCGTCCACCTTGATGCCGACTTTCTCGACCGGTGTCACTAGGACGTAACGATCGCCTTCCTTGCGAATGATGGACGCGAAGAGCTGGACGAGAGGCGCACGGCCGATTGGCGAGCCACAATAAAACCATGTTCCATCGGCAGCGATGCGCATGTCGATATCGCCGCAATCGGGCGGATTCCAAGAAGGTGCCGGCCCTACGCCGCGTGAACGACTCATCACCTCGCTGAGCCCTCGCAGGGCCGCTTCCGGCGCGGGCGGCGGCCCTGTGTTCATCTCGCGCTTCTTTGTGGGCGAATCTGACATCTGCGTGCTTAGGGCTTGCGTCGGCACGACGCGCGTCCAATTTAGTGCGCCTGAAGACAAAACGAAACCTCAAGCCATCCGGATGGCGCAAAGGACGAGCCGATGAATGTGACCAATATCGCCGATCCGGGCCAGTTGACCCGCGACGCTGACGCCGCACTCGAGCGCATCTGCGCCGTGCGGTCGGAGATCGGCGGCGTCATATTCGGCCAGGAGCGCGTCGTCGACCTCGCGCTGACGACGCTGCTCGCAGGCGGACACGGATTGTTGATCGGCGTGCCGGGACTGGCCAAGACCAAGCTGGTCGAGACATTGGGGATCGTCGTTGGCCTCGACGCCCTGCGGGTGCAGTTCACACCCGATCTGATGCCAACCGATATTCTCGGCTCCGAGGTGATGGAGGAAGGCCACGACGGCAAGCGG
>DASXXT010000152.1:0-2102 GCA_036502965.1 Roseiarcus sp.
GAGGGCTTCTTCGCGACCCTTGCGAAGCGGAGGCTCAAGCGCGGCGTCTTTCGGTCCGTCGCCGACCTGCAAGCCGCAATCAACCGCTTCCTCGAAGAGTACAATCAGCAACCCCGACCCTTCACTTGGACCGCTGATCCCGATGAAATCATCGCCGCTGTCAGACGCGGGCACCAAGTGTTAGATTCGATCCACTAGCCCACACAAGGGTGCTAAATTGAAGTAGCCGTAGCCCGAGGAAAATAGCCGACGTTATACAATTCCAGTGATTCGGTCGAATCGCTAAAAGGTAGCGATTTTCCACTGCGCTGCTTTCCGGAGCGTCCTCGAGCGCCCTTCGACATGGGCGCGCAGTGTGCCGGTTCAGTAGGAGGTCGGGCGCTTAGCCGCAGCGACACGCCGCGTGGCTTCAGCTAACCCGGTGAATGCGCCCGCTTGAGGACTCGAAGGCTGGATAAGAAACATCGACAATCTCTTGCCAAACCGGCTGAGGCTTGGTATTGTTTTTCCGAAAGGTCGACACGGTCGGCTGACGTTTCTCATGGGCGACGCGCGACCAGGCTTCGGCGTTCAGGAAGGGAATGACTCGGAAATGGCGCCGCAAGCCATTGAAATCGCTTAAAACGTACTCGGAAATGCTCCGCCGGCTCGCGGTTGCTGGGATGGCCGAGCTTGTCCCGCCCATGGGCCCGGCCGCCGGCTCAGGACGAGGCCGGGCGCTTGGCTACAGCGAGGCGGCGCGTGGCCTTCGCAAGCCCAGCGCGCGTTGAGGAATCGACCCGCGGCGACAAGGTCTTGCGCACCCGGGCGTGGTAATCGTCGAGCCAGGCGATTTCGTCGGCATCCATGAGTTTCGGCTCAACCAGACTAAGATCGATCGGGGCGAGCGTCAGCGTCTCGAAACCGAGCATCGGCCTCTCGCCGCCAGGAATCGCTCGCGCCTCGACCACGACCAAGTTCTCGATCCGGATGCCGAAGGCGCCGCCGGCATAATAGCCAGGCTCATTGGATACGATCATGCCGGGCGCGAGCGCAGCCGTTCCCGTCTTGGCAAGCCGCTGGGGCCCCTCGTGTACCGAAAGGTAGGAGCCGATGCCGTGTCCAGTGCCATGGTCGAAATCGAGCCCGGCGCGCCACAGCGCGGCGCGGGCCATCGCGTCGATCTGCGCGCCATTCGTTTCGGCGGGAAAGACGGCGCGGGCGGCCGCGATGTGCCCCTTGAGGACGCGTGTAAACCGATCGCGCATCAGGGTGCTCGGCCGCCCTACGGCGATCGTGCGGGTGATGTCGGTCGTGCCGTCTTCATATTGCGCGCCGCTATCGATCAGAAGGATACCGCGCTCGATTTTCCGATTGGACTGTTCGCTGACCCGGTAGTGAGGGATCGCTGAATTCGGTCCAGCGCCGGCGATGGTCGGGAACGAGAGGTCCTTGAGCGCAGGGCTCGCCCGCCGGAAGGTCTCCAGAGCCTTGACGGCGTCGATTTCAGTCAGCCGACCTCGCGGCGCCTCTGCAGCCAGCCAGGCGAGGAAACTCGTCATGGCGGCGCCGTCCCGCTCGTGGGCAGCACGCGCCCCTGCGAGCTCGAACGCATTCTTCTTCGCCTTCATGAGCGTGATCGGATCGGCTCCGATTTCGGCCTTGCCGCCTGCTCGATCGATCGCTTGGGTCAAATAGGCTGGTACGGTCGCGGCGTCGAAGGCGACGCGCGCCCCTTGCCGGGCCAAGTCCTCGACAAACTTGAGCAGAGCGTCGGGCTCGAGCACCTCCGCATGGCGGCTGAGAGTCTGGCGGCTCGCTGGCGTGACCTTTCTTCCATCGACGAACACGACCGGACGCCCCTCGAGCGGAAGATAGCCCCAGCCGAGCGGCAAAGGCGTGTACGAGACGTCCGAACCGCGAATGTTGAAAAGCCACGCCAGATTGTGAGGATCGCTGATCAAGAGACCCTGCGACGACCCGATGGCCTTACGCACGCGCGTAATTTTCGCCGCTGTGCTTTCGCCCGCGAATCGCAGTTTGTGCGGAGTGATCGCGCCCAGGGGGGCAGGCGGTCGATCGAGCCAAATCGCGTCGATAGGGTTGGCGTCGACCGTAACCAG
>DASXXT010000153.1:0-8135 GCA_036502965.1 Roseiarcus sp.
GTCAAGCGACGGGGTGATGAGGCCGGAAAGGCCGATCGCGTGGGCCTTCTTCTCTCGCGCGACGGCGAGGATCTTCGACGCTGGCGTCATCACGCCGAGATCGATGATCTCGTAATTGTTGCAAGCCAGCACGACGCCGACAATGTTCTTGCCGATGTCGTGCACATCGCCCTTGACGGTCGCCATCACGATTGTGCCTGCGGTCTGGCGCTCGTCGCCGCCAGCCGCCTTTTCCGCTTCCATATATGGCAGCAGAATCGCCACCGCCTGCTTCATCACGCGCGCGGACTTCACGACCTGCGGCAGGAACATTTTTCCTGCGCCGAACAGGTCGCCGACCACGTTCATGCCCGCCATCAGCGGGCCCTCGATCACATCGAGCGGGCGCTTGGCCTCCAGCCGCGCCTCCTCGGTGTCGGCTTCGATGAACTCGGTTATTCCATTAACGAGCGCATGCGCGATGCGCTTCTCGACGCGCCACTGACGCCATTCGAGGTCCTGCGGCTTCGCCTCCATCCCGCCCTTGCCGCGGAAGCGCTCAGCGATGGCGAGCAGGCGTTCGGTCGCATCCGGGCGACGGTTGAGAACGACATCCTCGCAGGCGTCGCGCAATTCCGGTTCGATCGTCTCGTAAACCGCAAGCTGTCCCGCGTTGACTATCCCCATGTCCATGCCGGCCTGGATGGTGTGGTAGAGGAACACCGCGTGCATGGCCTCGCGCACCGGCTCGTTGCCGCGGAACGAGAACGACAGGTTGGAGACGCCTCCGGAGATGTGCGCGTGGGGCAGGGTCTGGCGAATCTGCCGCGTCGCCTCGATGAAGGCGACGCCATAGCCGCTGTGCTCCTCGATGCCGGTCGCAACCGCGAAGATGTTCGGGTCGAAAACAATGTCCTCGGGGGGAAAGTCCGCCTCTTCCGTCAAAAGCTTGTAAGCGCGGGAGCAGATCGAGACCTTACGCTCGAGCGTGTCGGCTTGGCCTTGTTCATCGAACGCCATCACCACGACCGCCGCGCCATAGCCGCGCACCAGCCGGGCTTGGCGCAGAAATTCCTCCTCGCCTTCCTTCATCGAGATCGAGTTGACGATCGCTTTGCCCTGGACACACTTGAGCCCGGCTTCGATCACCGAGAACTTCGACGAATCGACCATCACCGGCACGCGCGCGATATCGGGCTCGGAGGCGACGAGGTTGAGAAACTCGACCATCACCGCCTTCGAATCGATGAGGCCCTCGTCCATGTTGACGTCGATGACCTGCGCCCCGTTGGTGACCTGGTCGCGCGCGACGACGAGCGCGCCGGCATAGTCGCCCGCGGTGATGAGTTTACGGAACTTGGCCGAACCGGTGACATTGGTGCGCTCGCCGATATTCACGAACGGAATGTCGGAGGTGAGGGTGAACGGCTCGAGGCCCGAAAGCCGCATCAGTGGCGCGACCTTCGGCGCCGTTCGCGGCTTGTGACTCCGCACGGCGTCGGCAATGGCGCGGATGTGGTCCGGCGTTGAGCCGCAGCACCCGCCGACGATGTTGACAATGCCGTCCGCCGCAAAGGCGCCGATCTGCTCCGCCATCGCCTCGGGGCTTTCGTCATATTGGCCGAAGGCGTTGGGCAGGCCGGCGTTGGGATAGGCGCACACGAGCGTGGCGGCCACGTTGCCGATCTCCGCCAGATGCTCGCGCATGGCGCTGGCTCCAAGCGCGCAATTGAGGCCGATCGAAAAGGGGCGCGCATGGCGCACCGAATGCCAGAACGCCGTCGGCGTCTGGCCGGAGAGGGTCCGCCCCGATCGGTCGGTGATGGTGCCCGAGATCATCAGCGGCATCCGAAAGCCGCGCTCGGCGAACGCCTCGAAGCAGGCGAAGATCGCCGCCTTGGCGTTCAGCGTGTCGAAGATGGTTTCGATGAGGAGGATGTCCGCTCCGCCGTCGATGAGGCCTCGGATCTGCTCGCCATAGGCGATCCGAAGTTCGTCGAAGCTGACCGCGCGGAAACCCGGATTGTTGACGTCCGGGGATAGGGAGGCGGTGCGGTTCGTCGGCCCCAAGGCGCCAGCGACGAAACGGCGCCCTCCGTCCGCTTTCTCCGCCTTGATCGCCGCCCGCCGCGCCAATCGCGCCCCGTCGCGATTGAGTTCGTAGACCTGCTCCTCCATCCCATAGTCGGCCTGCGCGATCGAGGTCGAAGAGAAGGTGTTGGTCTCGAGAATGTCCGCGCCCGCCAGCGCGTAAGCCAGATGGATGTCCTCGATCGCCTGGGGTTGGGTTAGCGTCAGCAGATCGTTGTTGCCCTGCAAAAGGCGGTCGCAGGAATGAAAGCGATCCCCGCGGAAGTGCGTCTCATCGAGATTCAGGCACTGGATCTGGGTGCCCATCGCGCCGTCAATGAGCAGAATGCGCTGACTCGCGGCGCTTCGAAGCGCCGTCAGCGCGTCCTCACGGCGCGCGAAGTCCGTGTCGGGGGCTGGATTGGAGGACCAATTCATATGCATACCGCTCAAGCCGTTGCGCACTGACATAACCATATAAACATGTCTTTATATGAAAGCAAGCGGCGCCGCAGCCGCATGCGACGACCAAAAGCCTTTGCCGCCGCACGGCGATCTGCCAAAAGCATGGGCCCTCTCGGTATGCGGCCAGTTAAAACGGCCTAACTTGATCTTTTGCGAATGTGAGGGTCATCGGAGGAAAGCTGATCGAAACGGCAACATTTTCCTTCCCCGCGAGCGATCCTCAACCGAGTCGCGCTTCGACCGGCAATGCGGCTTCCCGTTCAAGATCCAGGCAGGGTTTCAGTTATGAATGACAGGGCCGACGGACCAAACACGCGCTTTTCGATCACCGATCAAGAGGCGCTCCAGTTTCATTCGCGAGGGCGCCCCGGCAAGCTCGAGATCATGCCGACCAAGCCCATGGCGACCCAGCGCGACCTATCGCTCGCTTATTCGCCTGGGGTTGCGGTTCCGGTCAAGGCGATCGCCGCCGATCCGTCAACCGCCTACGACTACACAACGCGCGGCAACATGGTCGCGGTCATTTCCAACGGCACGGCGATCCTTGGCCTCGGCAACCTCGGCGCGCTCGCTTCCAAGCCGGTGATGGAAGGCAAGGCGGTGTTGTTCAAGCGCTTTGCCGACGTCGATTCGATCGACTTGGAAATCGGGACGGAAGATCCGGACGAATTCGTCAACGCGGTGAAATACCTCGGCCCGTCGTTCGGCGGGATCAATCTCGAGGACATCAAGGCGCCGGAGTGCTTCTACATCGAGGAGCGCCTGCGCGAGATGATGGACATTCCCGTCTTTCATGACGATCAGCACGGCACCGCGATCATCGCGGCCGCGGGGATGATCAACGCCATGGATCTGACCGGGCGCGACATCCAGACCACGCGGCTCGTCTGCAACGGCGCCGGCGCCGCCGGTATCGCCTGCCTCGACCTGATCAAGGCGATGGGATTCGAGCCCGCCAACGTCATTCTGTGCGACACGAAAGGCGTCGTCTATCGCGGTCGTCAGGAAGGCATGAATCAGTGGAAGTCAGCGCATGCGATCGAAACGCCGCTGCGAACGCTCGAAGAAGCGCTCAAAGGCGCGGATATTTTCTTCGGTCTTTCAGCCAAGGGCGCGCTGACTCCGGAAATGGTCAGAGGCATGGCGCCCAATCCGATCATTTTCGCCATGGCGAATCCCGATCCGGAAATCACGCCGGAAGAGGCGAAGAAAGCCCGCGACGACGTGATCATCGCCACCGGGCGTTCCGACTATCCCAACCAGGTCAATAACGTACTCGGGTTTCCCTATATTTTCCGCGGCGCGCTCGATGTGCGGGCCAAGACGATCAACATGGAAATGAAGATCGCCGCGGCGCAGGCTCTCGCCGACCTTGCGCGCGAGGACGTTCCCGATGAGGTGGCTGCGGCCTATCGCGGAGCAAGGCCTCGCTTCGGCCGTGACTACATCATCCCGGTTCCGTTCGATCCGCGCCTCATTCATGTCGTGCCGATCGCAGTCGCCAAGGCGGCAATGGCCTCCGCGGTGGCCCGGCGGCCGATCGTCGATCTCGAGGCCTATAAGGCGCAATTGTCCGCCCGTCGCGACCCGATCGCAGGCGCAATGCAGCTCATCATCGAGCGCGTCCGCCGCACTCCCAAACGCGTGGTGTTCGCCGAAGGTGAAGAAGAGCAGGTGATCCGCGCCGCTTATTCATTCGTCAATCAGGGTCTTGGCGAGGCGATTCTGGTTGGCCGGGAAGAGCGCGTGCGGAGCGTCGCAAAGGCGACCGGTCTCGATCTTTCGGACAAGGGCATTGAGATTCACAACGCTCGCCTATCGCAGCGCAATTCGATTTACGCCCAATTCCTCTATGAGCGGCTGCAGCGGAAGGGCTATCTGTTCCGCGATTGCCAGCGCATGATCAACCAGGATCGCAATTACTTCGCCGCGGCGATGGTCGCGCGCGGAGATGCCGACGCGATCGTAACCGGGGTCACCCGCAACTTCTCGATCGCGTTGGAGGAAGTCCGGCGCGTGATTGACGACAAGCCGGGTCACCGGGTCGTCGGCGTCTCGATCATCCTGTCGCGGGGGCGCCCGATTCTGGCCGCCGACACCGCGATCGCCGAGACGCCGACCGCCTCGGATCTCGCCGAGATCGCGATCGAAGCGGCGGGCGTGGCCCGCCGGCTGGGTTACGAGCCGCGAGTGGCGATGCTTGCCTTCTCCAACTTTGGTCATCCGCCCGGCGAACGCGCGCAGCGCGTGCAGGAAGCGGTGCGGATTCTCGACGCCAAGCGGGTCGATTTCGAGTACGACGGCGAAATGGGCGCCGACGTCGCGCTCAACAAGGAGCTGATGGCCGCCTATCCCTTTTGCCGGCTCAAAGACACCGCGAACGTGCTCATCATGCCGGCCTTCCACTCCGCCGCCATCTCAACCCGCATGCTGCAGGAACTGGGCGGCGCCACAGTCATTGGACCGTTGATCGTCGGGCTCGAGAAGCCGGTGCAGATCGTCTCCCTCGGCGCCAAGGATTCCGACATTGTGAACATGGCCGCCATGGCCAGCTTCAATATTGGCGGGTGACGCGCGATCCGCGCCTTCGTGAATCGAAATCGCTCGGGGAACGCTTCGCCTTCGGCGTTCAGCCAACGCCGACCGTCGTGGTCTCCAGTCCCAGAACCGCCTTCTGATATGTCCATTCCATCAGGCCCGCGACCTGACCGGCGAGACGAACACCCTCACGTCTGAGCTTCTCGGGCGTTGAGGAGCGACGCAGCGTAGCGCTCCCATCGGTCGCAGCCATCGCAGTTGTGAACGCCTGGCCGCCCTCGTTCGGCTCAAGAAGGTGATCCTGGATCGCGATCGCGGGACAGAGCTGATAGATGCGCAACCCGAGGCGGCGGGGGTGATTGGGGAACAGCGCATAATCGGCCGGCAGCGACGCGCGGGCCGTCAAGTCAAGGTAACGGGCGGCGCCCTCTCGGGTGAGGATGTAAGCGGCGCTGCTTTGGTGGCGCGAATAGAGTCTCGCGATCTGGCGCTCCCCGACCGCAACCTGCTTTTCTCCGAGTTCGACCTTCTGCCGATAAGTGTCGAGCTTAACCGAATGGGCGTCCGACGGTATCCAGGAGCCGCTTCCGGTTAGCGCCGCAACCCCAGGCCAGATGTGCAGGTCGTCCTCCAGAAAGCAGGCGCGGTCTTCCGGGCTGTTCAGGAACTGACGCCAGGCAAGCTTGTGGCTTTCCAGGCAGGCCAGTTCGAAGCGGCTGAGCCCCTTCGTCGTCGGCGCATCGTTCGACCCGTCAACAGCGGAAATGCGCTCAAAGGCGACCCCGTTCAACTGCTTGCGCATATGCGCGAGACGCTCGGAGTCGCGATCGAGGTTGATCAGGTAGATCTTCATTGCGCTTCCGCTCAGCGCTTCCACTCCGGCTCGCTCAGCGTCGGGCGCCTGCTTTGATCAGACCTTCATCTGCGCGCCGAGTTCAACGACGCGATCGGAGGGCAAATTGAAGAAGTCCGGGGCGCTCGCCGCCTGTTTCGTCATGGCGATGAATAGTTTGTCCTGCCAGAGCGGCATGCCCGAGTTGGGCGCGGTCTTCAGCGTGCGTCGCCCCAGGAAGAACGACGTCGTCATGATGTCGAACTTCAGTCCGGCCTTCCGCATCGCCGCCAACGCTCGTGGGATGTGCGGTTGCTCCATATAGCCGAAATGAAGCGTGACCAACATGAAATCAGGCGACAGGCTGGTCATTTCGTATCGATTGGCGGGCGGCACGCGCGGGGTCGTCTCGGTGCGCACGTTCAAAAGCACGACGCGCTCGTGTAGCACTTTGTTGTGCTTGAGATTGTGCATGAGCGATGACGGAGCCGAGGTCGGATCATTGGTGAGGAAAACAGCGGTTCCATGGACGCGGACCGGCTTCGACTTTTCGAGCATCTTGATCAGGTCCAGCATCGGGATCGAGTCCCGATGCGTCCGCGCCTGCAATATGACGCTGCCGCGCGACCAGGTCCACATCAAGATGAACATCACCGTGCCGAGCGTGAGGGGCACCCACCCGCCGTCCACGACCTTGAAGAGGTTGGCGAAAAAGAAACCGACGTCGATGACAAGAAACCCGCCAGCGAGCATCAGCGCAGCCCCAAGAGACCATCGCCATAGCTTCCAGACGACAAAAAAGGCGAGCGAGGTGTCAACGACCATCGTGCCGGAAACCGCAATGCCATAAGCGTTTCCGAGGGCGTTGGAGGTGCGGAACAGCAACACCAGCCCCAGAACCCCGAACAGCAGCACGCGAGTGACGCGGGGAATGAAAATCTGCCCCTCTTGGGTAGGGGAGGTATGGACGATTTCGAGCCGAGGCAGCAATCCGAGCTGGATCGCCTGGCTGGCGAGTGAATAGGCGCCGGTGATGACGGCCTGGCTCGCGATCACAGTCGCGGCGGTCGAGAGAAGGATAAGCGGCACGAGGGCCCAATTTGGCGCCATCAGATAGAAGGGGTTTTCGACCGCCTTCGGGTTGGTGAGGATCAGCGCGCCCTGGCCGAGATAGTTGCAGACAAGCGCCGGCAGAACGATGAACAGCCACGCCGCCTGGATCGGCCGCCGGCCGAAATGACCCATATCGGCGTAGAGCGCTTCCGCGCCGGTCACCGCCAGAAAGACGCTGCCGAGGACGATGAATCCAATCAGGCCATGGGCGTGGATAAACATAAGTCCCGGGATTGGGCTTAATGCCTCCAAAATGATCCAAGCGGAAGCGATATGCGCCAGGCCGAGCACGGCGTTGACGGCGAAAAACGTCACCATGATCGGGCTGAAGAACGCCGCGACTCGAGCGGTGCCTCGGCTCTGGGCGGCGAACAGCACAACGAGAATAACGATTGTCGCCGGCAGCACATAGCGCGCCAAGTCGGCGTCGACCTGTTTCAATCCCTCAAGCGCGGAGAGAACCGAAATCGCCGGCGTGATCATTGCGTCGCCCAAAAAGAGAGCCGATCCGGCGACGCCGAGCAGAAAAACGGTCGCGGTCCGACGCCCTAACGCGCGCTGCGCGAGCGCCACTAGTGACAGTGTGCCGCCCTCGCCCTTGTTGTCGGCCTGCATCAGGAACAGCACATATTTGCCGGTGACAACAAGCAGAAGCGCCCAGATGATGAGCGAGACGACGCCGATGACTTGGGCGGGGCTAAGGGCGGCGCCTTCGAACTGACCGAGCGCCGTCTGCAGCGCGTAAAGGGGGCTCGTGCCGATGTCGCCGAAAACGACGCCGATCGAGCCGAGCGTGAGAACCCAGAAGCGCCCGGACGAATGCGTCAGGTCGCCCTCGGCGCCATAGATTGGCTGCGGGACGGCGTCCTTCGAAATTGGGTGGGACATTCGAAAAGCGGACCTCGCGGTCGGCGGCTGCCGCCGGGCCGTCAAAACGGCGGGTGTCTATACTCTCTCATCCCCTGAACGGGAAGGGCTGGAATTTTGACGCATCATTAACTCTCGGCAACCTGTTTCGGCGCCATCGTCCGATGTGTTTTGCGAAGTCGCGCGTCAAGGAACGGCCCGCCTGGCGTGCTCGGCCACCAATTTCGCCACGATGGATGGCTTCTCGACGTTTGGCAAATGACCCGCGCCC
>DASXXT010000154.1:0-5314 GCA_036502965.1 Roseiarcus sp.
GGCATTTTTGGCTATATTCCAGGCGATGGGCAAGCTCGACGAACTCAAGAAGCTCCTCAAACCAGGCCAAGTTTATCGGCGTGCCGATCTTGTTTGTTGGTCCACGTCTGTCGACCGACATCTCAAACAGCTTGTGGGGAGCGGTACTCTTAAGAAGCTATCGGGTGGAATTTATACGTACCCTAAGAAGACGGCATTTGGTCTGGCGCCGGCTTCCGATGAGGATGTCGTAAGCGCGTTCTTAAAGGACGCCCCATTTCTGCTGGCTTCACCGAATGCCTACAACAGTCTCGGTGTCGGCACCACGCAGCTCTATGACAAGACTGTTGTCTACAATCACAAGCGTCACGGGGAGTTTCAGCTAGGCAGCCGCAGATTTACCTTTCGGGTGAAGCCGCGTTTTCCAAAGTCGCTGACGAGGGAATTTTTGCTTGTCGATCTCGTCAACAATCTGGATCAACTTGCCGAGGCCAAGGACGAGGTTCTCAAACGCGTGGTAGAGTGTGTGACTGAATTAGACCAAAGGCGTTTCCGTCGCGCCGTGCGCGACTACGGGAGCGAACGAACCAAGAAATTCTTCGAGCGCATGTTGCCAAGCGGTTCCAGCAGCTCACTATCAACCAAAGACTCTTACAATACGAAACGTACAGAGCTGGCGCCCGTTTGAAACCGCACAACCCCGCTTTTCCCAAAGATCCCGAATCTCTTCAAAGAAGTGCAAACTGCTTCAGCTAGACGAAATGCCCGGATCGTAATCTTTCGAAGATTTCACGCACTTCTGGACATGGCGCGACGCAGAGAGTTCGATAGGCTTCAGGGAAGTCCACCAGCCTTCGCTCGCTTCGCGAGCTACGGCTCGGCAAGCCAGCAAACCTCTCCCGCAGCGAGGCGAGCCAAGGCTGCCGCGCCAAAGCCGCAGGTGAAAGCGGGCTACGCGTGGCGAAGCCAGCCAGACCAAAGGGCGAAGCGTGTCCGGCGTAGCTGGATCGGAGCGCAAGCGACGACGGACTGGCGCCGGCCGCCATCGCCTCCTCACTTCCTATTTCCGAGCAGCGAGCCGAGATCGATCGAATTGGCCATTGCAACATAGCCGGCGTCGTTCGGGTGCAGGTGATCGCCGGAATCGAACTCTGCCTTGATGTGCTTGGGATTGGCGGGATCGCGGACGACCGCGTCGAAATCGGCCACGGCGTCATAGGCGCCGCTTTCGCGAATCCACTTGTTCACCGCTTGGCGCACCTTCTCCTTGTCCTCGCTGTAATAGCCAAAGAGCGGCGTGCCGTGAAACGTATCCTCGAAAGGCGTCAGCGTCGCGCCGATGATCCGCAGGTGATGGAGGTGCGCGCGGGCGATGAGTTGCTGATGGCCGGCAATGACCTGGTCGGCGGTCGGCATCTTGTCCGCCGGCGCCAGCACGCTGTCAGGCCAGCCGATGTCGTTGATCCCCATCATCATCGTGACGATTTCGGCATGCGGTTGATCGAGAACATCGCGCTCGAAACGCGCCAGCGCGTTCACGCCCATCCGGTCGGATAGAACCTTGGCGCCCGAAATTCCCTCGTTCAGGACCGCGATCTTGCGGTCGGACAGGCGCTTGGCGAGATTGTCCGGCCAGCGAGCATTGGCGTCGACGGTCGATCCGTCACCGTCGGTGATCGAATCGCCGAACGTCACCACGGCGCGCGCTCCGGGTTGTGCCTCGACGAAGATTTCGCTCAGGAAGACTTTTGCCGTCATCGTCGAGTCGGGCTTGATATCCTGCTCTGCGGCCTTGTCTCCGGCGACGATGTAGGCCGTCTGCCGTCCCTCCCAATGCATGGTTTCGATCGGCGTCACCTCGGGGATAAAAATGCTCACCGCCACATCGGACAAGGGCGGTACGGCAAGATCGATCGGATCGCTCAGCGCGGGCGCGCCCGGCGGAATCGTGACTTGCGGCTTGCCGCCGAAAGTAACAGTGCGATCGGACGCAGGAACGATGGCGGCGCCCTTCTCCGAGATCGCCGCATGGATCGCGCCGATCGTGATCGGATAACTCGTGTATTCATTGGTCAAGAGCAGGCGAATCTTTGATCCGCCGATCGAGACATGCGCGAGTTCGCGCACCGTCTGATTCCAGAGATTGCGCGGGACTTTCGCCGGCGCCAGAAAATCAGGCGCCCAAACCGGTTGCGCGCTTGCGGTCCAGGTTCCAATCCAATCGTCGGTTTCCTGCGCCACCGCGGCACTCGTGCAAAGGCAAAGTCCAAGGGCAAAGCCGGCGGACAGGAGCGCACGCCAACAAACCTCAGTCCTCATTTGTCCCTCCCTATCAGACGATGTGTCGAGCCGAGGAGCGACTGGGCGCCTCCCGGTGCGAATTGCACAACATTGGCGAGCCTATCAAAAGCGCGTCAACCTCGTCGAGTAAAAGTCTAACGCGGACACTTCGCTTCGCAAAGGATGAGGACAGAGAAATCGCAGCCAATCCGACTATATGCAGTTGCTCTGCCTGCGGCCGCGCAGTTTGCAGCCTCGCAACTTTCAACCCAAGACATACCGCGAAAAGGCCAGGGATTGTCGCGCGGCTTCGTCCATCTGGGCATCATCGGCGTTATCGGAGAGATCGCGCCATACCTTGATGTCGCTGCCGATCCCGCCGCCCATCTTGACAAAGGGCTCCATGACGACCGCGCCGTCGTAACCGATCTCGCGCAGCGTCGTCCCGATCTCGTGCCAGGGCAGCCGGCCCTTGCCGGGGACGCGCCGGTTGTTCTCGCCGGTATGGAAGTGGCCGAGTAGCGGGCCGGCGGCGCGGATCGCCGCGCCAAAACTGTCCTCCTCGATGTTCATATGGAAGGTGTCGAGCATCACCTTGACGTTCGGCTTGCCGACCTCGCGGACGAAGGCCACGCCTTCTTCGGCAGTGTTTAGCACGTGGTTCTCGAACCGGTTGAGCACCTCCAGGCAGAGGTCGACGCCGAGATTCGCGGCAAAGTCCGCGAGGCTGGAAATGCCTTCAAGACCACGCGCGCGGTCTCCCGCCTTGTCGACCGGCTTGGAATAGTCGATCGGCCAGTAGGAATGGAGGGCGCCGCCTATGATGCGGATATCGAGCTTGGCGAGGTTGGCGAGCGTCTCCTCGAAGAAGGCACGCCCCGCTTTTCGGATCGCAGGATCCGGCGACGACAGGTTCTTTTCGGGCGACGGACCCAGCCCGGCGGTGATCGCGACCCCGTTCGCCTTCGCGGCGCGACCGACTTCGGCGAGATGCGCCGGGCTGTAGCTATTCAGATGATGCGCGGCGATCTCGATCACATCGAACCCGAGCCTCGCGACTTTCTCGACGTACTTCAGGCAGTCGGCGCTCCACTCCTGCTCCCAGTACGAGTAATAAATGCCGAACTTCATGCGCGCCTCTGTTCTGGGAGCGAGATCATCGCTGGGCTGGTTGTGGATTCGCGTCGGTCGCGCCGACGATATGGGCGACAACTGCGTTCATGCTGGTGTCCCCCGTCGCGTCGTCCGCGATGACAGTCCCCTGCCGCAGGACGACGATCCGATCGCAGACCGAAAAGACGTCAGTCAGCCGGTGGCTGATGAGGATGACCGCGATGCCATGGCTCTTCAAGTTGCGGATGAGGTCCAGCACATGCTCGACCTCGCGCACGGCGAGCGCCGCCGTCGGCTCGTCCATGATGACGAGCTTCGGGTTGAAGGTGAGCGCCCGCGCGATCGCCACCGACTGCTGCTGCCCGCCCGAGAGCTGGCCGGTCACTTGCCCGACCGAGGGGATGCGTGCGCCGAGCCGCGCGATCATCGCCTCGGCCTCGGCACGCATGCGCTTCGAATCGATCAGCTTGACGCCGAGAACCGAGCGCGTCAGCTCGCGGCCCAAAAAGATGTTGGAGGCGACGTCGCGCATGCGCGCGAGCGCGAGGTCCTGATAAATCATCTCGATTCCGGCCTGCCGGATCGAGCCGGGATCCTTGCCGATGAGGGACGCGCCGTCGAAGCGGATGTCGCCACCATCGATCGCGTAGACGCCCGTGATCGTCTTCATCAGCGTCGACTTGCCGGCGCCATTGTCGCCGACGAGGCCGACAACGGAGCCGGCATCGAAGGTGAACGTCACGCCGCGCAGCGCCTCGATCGCGCCGAAACTCTTGCGGACGTCGCGGAGTTCGAGAAGGCTCATCGCCGCCATCCCTCCCGGCTGTTGATGCGGTCGAGCCAGACCGCGAGGATCAGCACCGCGCCGATCGCAATTTGCTGATAGAAGGGCCTGACCGCGAGCAGGTTGAGGCCGTTCTGCAGTACGCCCATGATCAGAGCGCCGATCAGCGTACCCGCGACGCTGCCGCGCCCGCCGAACAAGTTCGTGCCGCCGAGAATGGTCGCGGTGATGGCCGTCAGTTCATAGGAGAGCCCTGCGGTCGGCTCGCCGGAATTGATGCGGGCTGCGAACAACAGCCCGGCCAGACCGGAGAGCAGGCCCGACAGGGCGTAGAGCAGCACCTTCATCCGCTCGACCCGAACGCCCATCGCCCGCGCCGCGCCCTCGTTGTCGCCGATCACCTGCGCGTAGATCCCAAAGCGGGTGTGGGCGAGTACGACATGCGCGACGAGCGCCGTCAGAAGCAGGACGACGACCGGGACCGGCACGCCGAACGGCCGACCTTGTCCGAGCCAGGTCATCTCGGGCGCAAGCCCGTAGATCGAGACGCCGTCGCTGAGGACGAGCGCGAGCCCGCGCGCGACGCCGAGCATACCGAGGGTGACGATGAAGGGTGGAATGGCGCCCTTGGTGATGAGGAAGCCATTGACCGCCCCCGTCGCCGCGCCGGTCGCGAGACAGCCGAGAATGCCGATCCACCAGGGCCATTCGAGGTTCGAGGTGAGGATCGCGCCGACGACCCCCGAGAGCGCAAGGATCGAGCCGACCGAGAGGTCGATGCCGGCGGACGAGATGACGAAGGTCATGCCGATCGCAAGCACCCCGAACACCGAGGTCGACAGAAGAATGTTGAGGATGTTGGAAACGGACAGAAACGCGCTCGACAGGACCGCCATCACCGCGAACAGGACGGCGAGAACGACGATCGACTCGAGCCGCACCGCGGCGCCTCCGGCGAGACGCGCCCGCCAGGGGGGCGTCGGGACGTTGGTTGAGGTCGAGGTCACGAAAGGTCTCCGACTTGTTTCGGCTTGCGCCGCCCGTCCGGGGCAGAACGGGCGGGCGGCGTTTGCCGCCAACTTGTAGCCGCGCTCGTTGAACGCGGCGGCGCAGTCAACGACCGTGCTTACAAACCGCTCACTTCACGTATTGCATAAG
>DASXXT010000155.1:0-28318 GCA_036502965.1 Roseiarcus sp.
GCAGATGAACGCGATTTTGCGTTTGGCGAGCTCGCGCGCGACATAACCGAAGGTCGCCGGCAGATCGCTGTCGCCCATGTCATGCGCGTCGGCGCGCGGGGCGAGGTGCATGCCGACCCTGCCCGGCCCCCAGACGGAGACGACGGCGTCCGTCACTTCGAGCATCAGCCGGGCGCGGTTCTCGACCGAGCCGCCATAGCCGTCGTCGCGCTTGTTGGTGCTGTCCTGCAGGAACTGGTGAAGCAGATAGCCGTTCGCGCCATGGATCTCGACGCCGTCGAACCCAGCCGTTTTCGCGTTCTCGGCGCCCCGCCGATAGGCCTCGACGACGTCCGCCAGTTCCTCGGTTTTGAGGGCGCGCGGCGCGACGTAAGCGCGCTGCGGACGCAACAGGCTCACGTTGCCTTTCGGCGCGATCGCGCTTGGGCCAACCGGAAGCGCGCCCTCATGATAGACCGGATCGGAGATGCGCCCGACATGCCAGAGCTGGAGGAGCATGCGCCCGCCGGCCGCATGCACGCCCTCAGCGATCTTGCGCCAACCCTCGACCTGTTCCCGGGACCAAACGCCCGGCGTGTGCGGATAGCCGACGCCGGCGGGCGCGACCGAGGTCGCCTCGGAAATGATAAGTCCGGCGGAAGCGCGCTGGACGTAATAGTCGCGCATCAACGTGTTCGGAACCCGCCCCGGGCCGGTCGACCGGTTGCGCGTCAACGGCGCCAAGAAAATGCGGTTGGGAACCTCGAGATCGCCAATCTTCAGGGGGTCGAACAGGGTGGGCATTACCGTTTTTTCTCCGATTTTTGGGTACGCGCAACAGCGCCACCGACTGTCTCGAACGGCATGGGCCGGCCGAGACGCATCACACAGATCTGATTGTAGCTGGGGTTATGAGTAGAGAAGACGAGGCGTTGGTCCGGCGTCAATGTGCCGCGCCGTCTCTCCGAAAATGACAAAGGTGCGCAACTCGATGCTTTCGCGAGGCGG
The DNA here is from genome assembly GCA_036502965.1 of Roseiarcus sp. GTDB lineage: Bacteria > Pseudomonadota > Alphaproteobacteria > Rhizobiales > Beijerinckiaceae > Roseiarcus. Next base: position 988 of record DASXXT010000155.1, read on the forward strand.
CGCGTCTTGAGGCGCGGTCGGATCGGCAAACGCGGTATGCGGAGCGAAGCGCGCGACGGCGCCGTCATCGCGCGAATCGAAACACTTGATGAGGAGGACTTCGTCCATGCGCATTTCCGGTGCGTAGAACCACCGTTGGCCAGGATTGTACACGAGATTGTAAGTCTCGCCGCGCCGATCGCGAAAGACGAGATCGGAGGCGATCAGGTCCTGCGGCGCGACGCTGCGCGCGTCGCAGACGGCGAGCGGGGCATCGAGCACCGGCGATTTGATCGGCCGCCACAGATTGACGATGGCGACGCGGCGGCGAAGCAGTTCGTCGGCTTCGTCGGGATATTCGGTGCGAAGGCGCGCCACGCCGGACGCCGCCGTCTGATCGACATGAACGCGATTCGCGGGCTGCCGGGGAACGCCGGGCTTCGACGAGCGATCGTTCTCCCCAGGCACGCGGCGCCGCAGTGTATGGTCAAAGACGCGCACTTCGCTCGCCCCGGTGACGCGCTTCAAGACGTCGATGGATTCCGGATAGTAGACGCGTCGGATTTCCGCCTCGTCCCAGAAATTCCCGACCGCGCTTCGATGGGTCAGGAGCTGAAACCCAGCGTCGTCCAGCAAGAGCTCCGACGCCGCGGGACGAAGGTCATGGATGATCGTTGCGTGCTCGTCAGCCTCTGCGGTCGACCATGGAACTCCAGGCGGAGGTTGGTACGCGTAGGTGACCGGCTTTTTGCCGATGGCGGCCAAATAGTTCAAGGTGGCCTGAATATGGGGCAGCGACGCGGTTGCGATCTGATCCATATTTGATGTCCGAGTTGTTGATCTTAAGTCTATAGATTTGGTGTCCACTCTCTATTGTCAACTCCCTCGTGATCCTGGCGGGACGTGTCGAAACCAGGCCGGCGCTGGCGATCGATCAATGAGCCAGCCGCGGGCGCGATCGCCCCGTCGAGGTCCAAAGCGATTTGGTTGTCCACCGCTTGGGCCCAAGGCTGATGAAAGCGAATCAGGCCCGAAAATGCGGGCCGCCACCGCGGCGGCAGCGGGCCCCCTATTCGTCGCCGAGGAAATGCAGGATCGCGAAGTTGAATTGGTCCGGATCCTGCAGAAAGGCGAAATGGCTCGCGTTCGGCACGATCAGGAGCCCGGCGTGCGGGATGGTCGCCGCGATATATTCCGTGTGCGGCCGTTTGATCGCCTCGTCATGGTCGCCGTCAACGACGAGAATCGGCGTGTCGATCGCCTTGAGCTGGTCGTCGGTCCAGTTCGGCTGGTCCGCCCACATTTTGCTGATCTGATCGACGAAGGCTTCGTATTCCTTGGGCGTCGCGGAATGCTCGGCATATTCATGGCCGGCGCGCTCGATGTAGGCGGCGAAAGTCGGATTTTTCTCGACGCCCTCGACAACGCCGGAGGTTACGGTGTTGGCGGCGAAAGCGAAGACCTTGCCGACACGATCCTTGTGGCGAAGCGCGAGATCGATGCCGAGGATGCCGCCGTCGCTCCAGCCGACGACGTCGGCCTTCGAGATCTTCAGCACATCCATGAGCGCCACGACATCGTCGGCCATGAGGTCATAGCCATAAGGCCGAGCGTCGCGCGTACTGCGGCCGTGGCCGCGACTGTCCATCAGGATCACGGTGTGATGGGCCGCCACAGCCGGGACCTGGTTGCCCCAGTAGTCGGTATTGGCGAGGCCGCCGTGAAGGAAGATCACTGGCGAGCCCTGGCCGTAGATAGCATAGTGGATCTTGACGCCATTGGCTTCGGCTTCGCCGCTACGGTCCGTCGCGACCGGCGCCGGCGTTGGCGGCAAGGTCTCCCACCGCTCCGCGGCGCTGGAGGGCAGGGCGAAGAAAGCAAGCAAGGCGGCGAGGGCCAACTGACGCATGGGGCTTCTCCGGGACCGGTCAAGTCTGGGTGAGCTTTCCGCCTTTCGCCGTCTCATGCAAGCGCTATCGGCTTGGCCACAAAGACGCGCGAGCGAGGGCGGCGACATCGGACATAGGAAACGGAGAGCCTACATAAGAGCATGTCCACCCCATTTTTCACCATCGGGCATTCCACCCGTCCGATCGACGAGTTTGTGGCGCTCTTGACGACTGCGGGAGTCAAGCTCGTCGTCGACGTGCGGACCGTTCCGCGCTCGCGGACCAACCCACAGTTCAATCGTGACGTGTTGCCCGCTTCGCTCGCTGCGCATGGAATTGCGTATGAGCATCTCCCCGCCCTCGGAGGTTTGCGGGGAATTCAGCCGGGCATATCGACTACTGTAAACGCCTTCTGGGAGAACGCAAGCTTCCACAATTTTGCCGACTACGCTATTGGCGAGGGATTCCGCTCGGGCCTCCGAAACTTACGCGAGCTTGGGCGCGCGGCGCCCGCCGCCTTGATGTGCGCCGAGGCCGTCTGGTGGCGATGCCATTGTCGCATCATCGCGGACTATCTGATCGCCGCGGGCGAGGATGTCTTGCACATTCTCGGCCACGACCACCTCGAGCAAGCGCGTTTGACGTCCGCGGCCCGCGCCGGACCGGATGGAATGCTGAGCTATCCGAAGGCCTCGCCGCCCATGCTCGACCTCCGGCCATGAACTGGGATCATGTCTCAAAGCCCCCGCCTCAACCGGGCCTCGAAAGCCTGAGCTCGTCGAAGGGAATGCTCCAGCCGCCAGGAGCAGTTCGGCGCTTTCTGGATTCGTGCTTCGAGATGCGCCTTCGGCGCTCCTCAGCACGAGGAGCGGCGCCAAAGGCGCGCCAATGCGGGTGGGGCTGGGATGAGGGCGATACGCGGCGAACGCCTGCCGATCACACGTCCAGGTTCGCCACGCTTAGCGCATTGTCCTGGATAAACTCGCGCCTCGGCTCGACGATGTCGCCCATCAGCTTGACGAAGATGTCGTCGGCCTCGTCGACCTCGCGGATCTTAACCTGCAAAAGCGTGCGGGCTTCGCGGTCGAGGGTCGTCTCCCAAAGCTGGTCCTTGTTCATCTCTCCCAGGCCCTTATACCGCTGGAAAGCCACACCCTTGCGGCCGGCGGCGTTGACCGCCTCGAGCAGCTCCGAGGGACCTGAGACGGTGGTCGTGTCGCCTCGGCGCGCAAACGTCGCCGGCTCGGCGAACGCTTCGCTGAGCGGCCGCGCATGCTCGTCGAGGCGGCGCGCGTCAACCGAAGCGAGGAGGCCCGCGTCGAGCGCCGCCGCCTGCCGGACGCCTCGCACCTCGCGCGTCAGAACATAGCCGTTCGCCTCGAGCCGGCCGCTCCAGCCGCGCTCGGTCTCCTCGGCAATCGCGTTCATGCGTTCAGCAAGCAGCCGCGCGCGCGCCTCGCCCTCCGGATCGTCGGCGCCGCTCAAAGGCCTGAGCGCCCCGGCGAGCGCCGCCTGCTCGACCAGGCTGCGGTTATAGCGCGAGTGCAGGCCGTCGAGCTGCCGGCGCAGGGCGCGCGCCTCCTCGACCAGGGCGCGCAAGTCGGCGCCGGCGCGTGCTTCGCCGTTGGCGAGCGTCAGCGTCGCGCCGTCGAGCCCCGCCTCGACCAGATAGTCCTCGAGCGCCCGCTCGTCCTTGAGATACTGCTCCGACTGGCCGCGTTTGACCTTGAACAGTGGCGGTTGCGCAATGAACAGATGCCCCGCCTCGATGATCGCGCGCATCTGTCGGAAAAAGAAGGTGAGCAACAGGGTGCGGATGTGCGAACCGTCGACGTCCGCGTCGGTCATGATGATGATCTTGTGGTAGCGCAGCTTCTCCAGGTTGAAGTCGTCCCGCCCGATACCAGCGCCGAGCGCGGTGATCAGGGTGCCGATCTGCTCGGACGACAGCATCTTGTCGAAACGGGCGCGCTCGACGTTGAGGATCTTGCCGCGCAACGGCAGCACCGCCTGGAACTCGCGGTTGCGGCCCTGCTTGGCGGTCCCGCCGGCCGAATCGCCCTCGACGATGAAAATCTCGGACTTGGCCGGGTCGCGCTCCTGACAGTCGGCGAGTTTGCCGGGCAGGCTCGCGATGTCGAGCGCGCCCTTGCGGCGGGTGAGCTCGCGCGCCTTGCGCGCCGCTTCGCGCGCCTGCGCGGCCTCGACCACCTTGCCCACGATCACCCGTGCCTCCTGCGGGTGCTCCTCAAACCATTGCGATATGAGGTCGTTGACCAGGCCCTCAACGACCGGGCGGACCTCGGAGGAGACGAGCTTGTCCTTCGTCTGGGACGAGAATTTCGGATCCGGGCATTTGATGCTGAGCACGCAAGTCAAGCCCTCGCGGGTGTCCTCGCCGGAAAGATCGACCTTCTCCTTCTTGAGCAGCCCCGAGCTTTCGGCGTAGCTGACGACCTGACGGGTGAGCGCGCTACGCAAGCCAATGAGGTGCGTGCCGCCGTCGCGCTGAGGGATGTTGTTGGTGAACGGCAGCACGTTCTCGTGGTAGCTGTCGTTCCACCACAGAGCGACTTCGACGACGATGCCATCGCGCTCGCCCTTGATGAGGACCGGCTTGTCGATCAGCGCGGTCTTGGCGCGGTCGAGGTAGCGAACGAAAGCCTCGAGGCCGCCCTCGTAGAAGAGCTCCTCGCGTTTGGACTCGGCATGGCGCAGGTCGGTCAACACGATCCGGACGCCCGAGTTGAGGAACGCGAGCTCGCGCAGCCGGTGCTCTATGGTCGCATAGTCGAACTCGACCATAGTGAAGGTTTCGGGCGAGGGAATGAACGTGACCTCGGTGCCGCGCTTCGGCTTGCCGTCGACGATCGGCGCAGGTCCGACCACCTTGAGCGGCGCGACAGCATCGCCGCCCGCGAATTCGATAAGGTGCTCGAGCTTGTCGCGCCAGATGCGCAGCACGAGTCGCGTCGACAACGCATTGACCACCGAAACGCCAACCCCGTGCAGGCCGCCCGAGACCTTGTAGGAGTTTTGGTCGAATTTACCGCCCGCATGCAGCTGGGTCATGATGACTTCGGCGGCCGATACGCCCTCTTCGTCATGGATGCCGGTCGGAATCCCGCGCCCGTCGTCGGTCACGGTGCACGAGCCGTCGGCGTTGAGGGTCACGGTCACGAGCTTCGCGTGGCCGGCCAGAGCCTCGTCGATAGCGTTGTCGACCACCTCGTAGATCATGTGGTGGAGGCCGGAGCCATCGTCCGTGTCGCCGATGTACATTCCCGGCCGCTTGCGCACGGCGTCTAGGCCACGCAATACCTTGATCGAATCCGCACCATAGCTTTCGCCGGCGGCCTTGGCGTCGTTGGCCAGGTCCTTGCCTTCTTCGTCCAAAATCAGAGCCTTTTCGTGATGGGCTAGAGCGACGGCGAAACCGCGATTCGCGATTTCGCCATCCTAGCCTGTGAGGCCCGCAAATGCACGTTTTGCCGGGCCCGGCGCCGTCAATTCAACCCCGCCGCAGCGCTCGCGCGCAGCCATGCCCGCGTTTACAATATATTGGCGTTCAAAGCGATTCTTCCAGTGGCGGCGGCTGTCCTTGAACTCATCCGGCCCGCGCAGAGGCGAGTTCGCTCCGCGCCGCGGCGCGGAGCAGCGTCTGGTCGCTCGAGATGGTGCATAGGCGATAGCCGAACGCCTGCATCGCCCGCGCGTCGGCGCCATCGAAACAGAACATCGCGGCATATTTGCCGTGCGCCTTGGCGCGCTCGACGACCCGCCGCGCCTCGCTCATGACCGCCGCGCCACGCGGCTCAACGCTTGCCCCGTTAGTCAAGGCGATTGATAGATCCGATGGTCCGACGTACACGCCATCCAAGCCTTCCACGCTCAGAATGTCATCGAGCGCGTCCAGAGCGGCCTGGGTCTCGATCATCGCGATCGCGTGGGTCATCGCGTTGGCCGTCTTAAGATAGGCGGGAGCGTCAAGGCCGCTGAGCGGCAGCGCGGCGCGCGGGCCCCAGGAGCGCTGGCCGAGCGGCGGGAATTTGACGAACTCGACCAAGCGTCGCGCATCCTCTCCGCTGTTGATCATCGGCGCAAGGATCCCGCAGGCGCCAGCGTCCATGAGCTGGCTGGCCAGGGCAAATGCGCCGATCGGCACTCGAGCAATGGTCGGTTTGCCGGCAAGCGCGACGCGTAGGATCGAACACATGGCGCCATCGAAGTCGACAGCGCCGTGCTGCATGTCGAGCACAACCGCGTCGAAAGGTTCCCGCGCTAGAGTCTCAGCGACGGCCGGGTCATTCATGGTGACCCAAGCGCACAAAGCCTGGCCGCTTCCAGAGAGACGACCGGAGAGCTTACTCAGCACAGATTCGTTCATTCCTGCTCCCGTACGACAAAAGCGCCCGCAACCGCCGCACCGCGCGTGTTAATCCGCCGCTAACCACAAATCTGTGCCGCCACGTCAAACGCCTTCATTACGCCGAGTTAATTTGAAATTCATCTCAGCAGCAGTCAGCTTCGTTGTGGAATGAGGACAGGGGAGTGTGATGAAACGTACATTCGTTGCAGCGCTTGCCACAGTTTTCGTAGCCACCTCCGCTTTTGCGATCGCCGCAGAGGGCGATCAGCAGTCTTCACGCGCGGAGCGCATGCAGCAGTGGGCGGCCGACCGCGAGACGATGCTGGACGCCAAGCTCGCCGGTATGAAGGCTGGCCTTGGACTGACAGCCGACCAGGAAAAGCTCTGGGGCCCGTTCGAGTCAGCCGTCAAGGACGCCGGCAAGTCGCACATTGACGCCATGGGGCAGATGATGCGGGTGCGCGCGCAGGGCGAGCGGATGTCGCCCATCGACCATCTTGAAGCCATGGCCGACCGTCTGTCGCAGGGCGCGACGAACGTTAAGAAGATCGCGGACGCGGCCAAGCCTCTGTACGACAGCCTCGACGAGTCTCAGAAGCATAAGTTTGGCATGCTCGGACGCATGCTGATGCCGGAGCGGTCCCGGTTCGCCATGGACATGATGCACCATCACATGGGCGAGCACGATCGCGATGGCGCCGAGTAGTCCCGGGGCCGGTTAGCCTCGGCGTAGAGAAGACGCGGCCGCCTCCCCTCGGCCGCGTCTTCCATTTTTGGGCGACGCCGCCGTCGTACCGATCAGCCAGGTTCAAGGCCGAATGGCCGCGACGCGGTCGACACCAGCGAGGTCTTGACAGGTCGTGACGTCGGTAAAGCCGCATTGATTCGCGATTGCAGTTACTTTGGCCGCTTGACTCGCGCCGAGTTCGGCTAGCAACCAACCGCCCGGGGCAAGCAAGCGCCTCGATCCCGGCAGGATTTGTCGATAGGCGGCAAGTCCGTCAATTCCGCCGTCTAGCGCGAGCCAGGGATCGAAGTCGCGGACCTCGCGCGGCAGCCGTCGGAGATCAGCCGTGGGAATATACGGCGGATTCGCTATGATGAGGTCAAACAGCCCTTCAAGACCATTCGTCCAGTCGCCAACTCGAATCCCGCCGCGCTCAGACAAGCCGCATGCGTCAAGATTGCCGAGAGCCACGTCTGCCGCGTCTGCTGAAATATCGACGCCGATGCCGCGCGCATTAGCGAACTCGACAAGCAGGGCGCACAATAGTGAGCCAGATCCGACGCCAAGGTCGAGGATACGCAGCTGCTCATCGCGGCGATCACTCAATACCGCAATTGAAGCTTCGACGACGGATTCCGTCTCAGGCCGCGGATCTAACACATGCGGCGAAATCGTGAGTGACAGACCCCAGAATTCCCGTTTGCCGACGATCCTCGACAGCGGCTCGCCAGCCGCGCGCCGCATTGTGAACTCTCGAACATTCCCAGCCGCGGATCCGAGCGGCTCCCGCGGCGCGGTGATCAGCGCAAGTTGCGAAACGCCGGAGGCCGCGCAGAGGCTCAGCCGGGCCTCTCGCCTCGGGTTTTCGACTCCATTGAGTTGAAACGTCTCGATAAGACCGGCTAACGCTTCGGAGCGAGCGGTGGAGGCCTCCAGAGTGAGGCGGCTTGTCAAGCGACCTGGCCGTGGCAGTGTTTGAATTTCTTGCCTGATCCGCACGGGCACTGTTCATTTCGACCGACCCGGCCCCATGTCGCGGGATTTTTCGGGTCGCGATCGACCACGTCTACTCCGGACGTCGCCGGCAAAAGACCTGCGTCCGCCGACACGGAGAGGGGAGCGAACGTATATTCATTCTCGCCGGTGGTGGGATCTATGTGTTGATATTGCATGGGAGGCGGCGCCGGCTCAGGTTGCTGGAACCGCACCTCGACCCGCGAGATTTGCGCGATCACGCCTTCGTGCCACTGGGTGATCAATTCTCGGAACAGCTCGAAAGCTTCGGACTTGTACTCGTTCAAGGGATCGCGCTGCGCCATGCCCCGCCAGCCGATCACTTGGCGTAGATGATCGAGCGTGACGAGATGCTCGCGCCACAAATGATCAAGCGACTGGAGGATAACCTGCTTTTCAATATATCGCATAACCTCGGGCGTGTTGCGCTCAATGCGCTGCGTATAGGCGTCCTCGGCCGCCTTGTGTAGCCTGGCCGCGACTTCTTCGTCAGCAATGCCCTCCTCCTTGGCCCATTCGTCGACCGGGAGATCGAGGCTCAGCTTATTCAGGACCTCACTCTTTAGCCCTGCAATATCCCAGGCCTCGGGATAAGCGTCGTGCGGGATATGCTTGGCGACGATGTCATCGATTACGCCAGTCCGCATATCCTCGATCGTCGACTCGAGCGATTCCGACGCCATCATCCTGCGCCGGTCCTCGAATATGACCTTGCGCTGGTCGTTCATCACATTGTCAAATTTGAGAATGTTTTTGCGGATGTCGAAGTTGCGCGCCTCGACCTTCTGCTGCGCCTTCTCGAGCGCTTTATTGATCCACGGGTGGACAATCGCTTCGTCTTCTTTGAGGCCGAGACGCTTGAGCATCGCGTCCATGCGCTCCGCTCCGAAAATGCGCATGAGATCGTCCTGCAGGGACAGGAAGAACTTCGACCGGCCCGGATCCCCCTGGCGGCCAGATCGGCCGCGCAGCTGATTGTCGATTCGGCGACTTTCGTGCCGCTCCGTGCCGATGATATAGAGCCCGCCGGCGTCGATAGCCTTCTGTTTGAGGGTTGCGACTTCCGCTCGGATTTGCGCCTCATGGCCCTCGCGCGCCTCCTGCAGCGCGGCGGCATCCATCTCCTGTCTGACGCGCATCTCGACATTGCCGCCAAGCTGAATGTCCGTCCCACGCCCCGCCATGTTGGTTGCGATTGTGATCGCGCCTGGCACGCCCGCCTCGGCCACGATAAAGGCTTCCTGCTCGTGGAAGCGCGCGTTGAGCACGGCGAAGGTTTTCGACGGCTCGCCCGAGCGCGCGGCAGCGTAAAGCGGCTTCAGCGCCCCGGGTTGGGTGAAATCGATCTTCTTGTAGCCGCGCCGCACGAGCACGTCGGCCAACACTTCCGACTTCTCGATCGAGGTCGTGCCGACCAGCATCGGCTGCATCTTGGCGTTGGCGTCTTCGATCTCGCGCACGATGGCGCGCATTTTTTCGTCGGTTGTCCGATAGACCTCGTCGTCCTCGTCACTGCGCTTGATCGGCACGTTGGTCGGAATCTCGACGACGACGAGCTTGTAGATTTCCGCGAACTCGTCGGCTTCCGTCGAAGCGGTGCCGGTCATTCCGGCAAGCTTCCTGTAGAGACGGAAATAGTTTTGAAAGGTGATCGAGGCCAGCGTGACGTTCTCAGGCTGGACCGTGACGCCCTCCTTTGCCTCAAGCGCCTGATGCAGCCCCTCAGAGTAGCGCCGTCCGGGCATCATTCGTCCCGTGAACTCGTCGACGATCACAACTTCGTCGTTACGGACGATGTAATCCTTGTCGCGTTGGAAAAGCTTGTGAGCCCGGGCCGCCTGATTGAGGTGGTGGACGAGGGTCGCGTTCGACGCCTCATAGAGCGATCCTTCCTTCATAACGCCGGCCGAGCGCAGCAGGGCTTCAGCGTGCTCGTTCCCCGCGTCAGTCAGGTTGACCGTGCGCTGCTTCTCATCGAGCTCGAATTCCTCGCGGGCGAGCTCAGGGATGATCGCGTTGACCGCAACATAGAGATTGGAACGATCCTCTGACGGCCCGGAAATGATTAGCGGCGTACGCGCCTCGTCAACCAGGATCGAATCGACTTCGTCGACAATCGCGAATGCGTGGCCACGCTGGACCATCTGGGCCATATCGTACTTCATGTTGTCGCGCAGGTAGTCGAAGCCGAACTCGTTGTTCGTGCCGTAGGTCACGTCCGCGGCGTAGGCCTGTCGGCGCTGATCGTCGTCCAGGCCATGCACGATGACACCGACAGTCATGCCGAGGAACTGGTAAATCTGACCCATCCACTCGGAGTCGCGGCGAGCAAGGTAGTCATTCACGGTGACGACGTGGACGCCCTCTCCGGCGAGCGCGTTCAGATAAACCGCGGTCGTGGCAACCAGCGTCTTGCCCTCGCCGGTGCGCATTTCGGCGATCGCCCCCTCGTGCAGCACCAGCCCGCCTATGAGCTGGACATCGAAGTGACGCTGCTTGAGAGTCCGCTTGGCGGCTTCACGCACAGCGGCGAACGCTGGCGGAATGAGATCGTCGAGCGCCTTGCCGGCCTTGAGCTCGGCCCGGAACTCCTCTGTCTTGGCGCGCAGCTGATCGTCGCTTAGGGCCTCGAATTCGGGCTCCAGCGCGTTTATGGCGGCGACCTTGGGCCGGTAGCCTTTGAGCCGACGGTCATTGGACGAGCCAAAAACCCGCTTCATCACGGAGTCGAACTTAAGCGCGCCGAGCATTTTCGACCTTTCCTACCCCGCCGCCCGAAGCGGGTTTCCGCTTCTTTGCCCGGCCAAACACGAGCGGAGGCGGCGCGGACGATGGCGACAACAATAAAAAGCGCGAAAAAAGGCTAAAACCGCCCATTTTCGCGCAGCTAAACGGAATTCTTGGTGAGATAGGAGGCGCGCTTAGCCTTGTCAATGAGCCTGATTTCTCCGCAAGACGCCGGCTAATGCTGGCATTTCGAACAGTAGAACGTCGAGCGCCCGGACTGGGTGATCCTGGCGATGATTCCGCGACAGCGCTCTCGCACACATGGCAATCCTTCGCGATCGTAGACTTTGAAGCCGTGCTGAAAATATCCCAACTCGCCATTGGCTTGCCGGTGATCGCGCAAAGTCGAGCCGCCGGCCTCGACCGCTTCCTCGAGCACGTTGCGGATCGCCTCGGCGACCGCCACCGCGGCCCGGGTGGGGGTGCCGCGTGCATTCGCGAGGATGCTCGCTGGCCTCGAAGGCGCGAGGCGGGCGCGAAAAAGAGCCTCGGACACATAGATGTTGCCCAGTCCAGCGATGCGCCTCTGGTCGAGCAAACCAGCTTTAAGAGAGGTGCGGGCGCCGGCGAACAGCTTCGCCAGGCAATGGGCGTCAAATTCGGGCGCTAGCGGCTCGGCGCCGAGTCCGCGCATCCTTGGATGCTGGTCGAGCGCCTTTGTCGGCGCCAGGTCCATGAAACCGAATCTGCGGGGGTCGTTATAGGTAACGACCCAACCGTTATCGAGGACGAGAACGACGTGATCGTGCTTCGGATCTTTTGACCGCTCGTGATGGAACTTGCCCGGAGTTGAAACCGCCGTCTTTTCCGTCCGGAACGAACCGGACATGCCTAAGTGCACGACCAGGGTCTCGCCACTGTCCAACTGGAAAAGGAGATATTTGGCGCGGCGATTCACCTCGACGATGCGTCGACCAATCAGCCGTTTCGCGAAAGAGTCAGGGAACGGGAAGCGAATGTCCGCCCGCCGCAATTCGACCTTGTCGATACGGGCGCCGAGCATCGCGGGCGCGAGGCCGCGCCGCACAGTCTCGACCTCAGGCAGTTCAGGCATCGCGACAGCCTTGGCTCACGGAAAGAAAACCGGTCTCGCCGGCGGCGGCGCTAACATCCTGATCATTGCCCCGACTAGGTAAGGGCGCTCGTTCGCCGCTTCAATTGGCTGCCACGAAACGGACAGCCTTCGTCCGCCTTGCAAGCGGGCGCAAGCAATCGCAAATAAGCGGCCATAAACGCAAATAAAGGCAAATAAAATTTCTTTCTTTTGCTTACGTTTATTTTTTGGAATCGGGACTTTTCAACGGGTTACAGCCGATTCAAATAAAAAATTTTCCCGCCTCAGGCTCTCCGCAAAACATCCCAGGCAATCTCCCTTCTTCTCTCCTCCATCCGCATTTGACAGGGCGCTGAACTCGATCCGGTGAATAGAAAAGCTTGTAACATGGAATTTCGTTTCTCACGAGCATTTGCTCTTCACAAAATGGGGCGCGCGTCCTCTTTCCCGGGCTCCATGATCCGCTCTGTAACCCGGGTCTAGTGGATCTCCGGGTCCGACGTCGGCGCGTCGCGCTCGAGAAAGTCGAAGTCGCACCCCTCATTCGCCTGGCTCACGTGTTCCGAGAACAGGCGCCCGTAGCCACGGCCGTAGCGAGGCGGGGGCCGGCGCCAAGCAGCGCGGCGCTGGTCGAGTTCCTCGTCGCTGACCCGGATGCTGAGGCGCCGGCCGGGGATATCCAGTTCGATGACATCGCCGTCGCGCACCAGGGCGAGCGGACCGCCAATGAATGACTCCGGCGCGACATGCAGGACGCAGGCGCCGTAGCTGGTGCCGCTCATGCGCGCATCGGAGACGCGAACCATGTCCCGGACCCCTTTGGCCAGCATTTTTTTCGGGATCGGCAATTGGCCCCATTCCGGCATGCCCGGCGCTCCGATCGGTCCAGCGTTCTTGAGCACCAGGACCGAATTCTCGTCGACGTCCAGATCCGGATCATCAATGCGGGCCGCCATGTCATTATAATCTTCGAACACAACTGCCTTACCCGCGTGCTTGTGCAGGTGGGACTCGGCTGCGGGCGGTTTGATAATGGCGCCGTCGGGGGCGAGGTTGCCGCGCAGGACGGCGAGGCTATCGGACGCAACCAGCGGGTTATTCAACGGCCGAATGACGTCCTCGTTGTAGATCGTCGCCCGCTCGATATTCTCGCCGATCGTGGCCCCATTCACCGTGCGCGCGCTGACTTTCAGTCTGCCTCCGACGGCCAATTGCTTGAGCACCGCCGGCAAGCCGCCAGCGTAGAAAAAATCCTCCATGAGATAAGCGCCCGAGGGCCGGATATTCGCCAGCAGCGGCGTCTCCCGCGCCACCTGATCGAACGCGCCCATGTCGAGCTTAAGACCGGCGCGGCGCGCAAGCGCGATCAGGTGCACGACGGCGTTGGTCGAGCCGCCGATCGCAAGGACAGCGGATACAGCGTTGTGCATCGAGTCTTGAGTGATCAGATCGGACGGCTTCAGGTCCTCCCAGACCATGTCGACGATACGCTTGCCGGTCCGCGTCGCCATCACCGCATGCCGCGAGTCGGCCGCGGGGATCGAGGCCGCGCCCGGCAACGTCATTCCGAGCGCCTCAGCTGCGCTAGTCATCGTGGAGGCGGTGCCCATTGTCATGCAGTGACCGGGAGAGCGCGCGATGCCGTGCTCGATCTCCTCCCAGTCCTTCTCGGTGATCGCGCCGGCGCGCAATTCCGCCCAGTATTTCCAGACGTCGCTGCCCGAGCCCAACGCGTTGCCGCGCCATGAGCCGCGCAGCATCGGGCCGGCGGGCATGAAGATCGCCGGGAGATTCATCGAGATTGCGCCCATGAGCAGCGCGGGCGTCGTCTTGTCGCAGCCGCCCATCAGCACCGCGCCGTCAGCAGGATAGGAGCGTAGCGCCTCTTCGGCCTCCATCGCGAGAAAATTGCGATACATCATCGTCGTCGGTTTCTGGAACGGCTCGGAAAGCGTCATCGCCGGCAATTCGACCGGGAAGCCGCCCGCCTCCCAGATGCCGCGCTTCACCTCCTCGACCCGTTGCTTGAAATGGGTGTGGCAGGCGTTGATGTCGCTCCAAGTATTGATGATCCCGATCACCGGCTTGCCGGCGTAATCGGAGCGGTCATAGCCCATCTGCGCAGTGCGGGAGCGATGGCCGAAAGCGCGCAGATCATTCACCCCGTACCAGCGATGACTGCGAAGAGCTTCCGGGCGCTTACGGGCCATTGTCGAATTGTCCTTTTTCGGATTGGTCGGGAATCATCTTACATCATGCTTGGCAAATAGAGCGCAATGGACGGAAACGCGATCAGGATGACGAGCCGCAGCATGTCGGTGGCGATGAATGGCAGGACGCCCTTGAATATGGTGGCGAAGCTCACGTCCTTAACGGCCGTCTTGATGACGAAGACGTTCATTCCGACGGGCGGATGGATCAGACCGAGTTCAACCGTCATGACGATGATGATCCCGAACCACACGGGATCGAAGCCGAGCGCCGTCACGACGGGGAAGACGATCGGCACTGTGAGGATGATCATCGCCATCGCGTCCATGAGACAGCCGAGCGCGAGATACATCAGCATGATCAGCGCCAGCACGCCGTAGCGGCCGACGCCGAGGCCAGTGAGAAATTCGGTCAGCTTTTGCGGCGTCTCGGTGACGGTGAGGAAATAGCCGAACAGGAGCGCGCCGATCAAAACGGTGAACACCGCGGCGGCGGTGCGCGTCGCCTGCAGCAGCGCGGCGAGCACGCCCGCAGGCTTCAGTCGTCCCCGTGCGACCGAGATCAGAAACGCGCCGCACGCGCCCACTCCGCCCGCCTCGGTCGGGGTGAACAGGCCGCCGTAAAGCCCTCCGATCACGAATCCGAACAGCGCCAACGCAGCCCAGACGTCGCGCAGCGATCGCAGCCGCTCCCTCCAGTCGCTGCGCGGGCCGGCGGGCAGAAAGCCCGGCCGCGCGATGCCGATGACGGCGATCGTCATCATGTACATCGAGACCGCAAGCAGACCCGGAAGAATGCCGGCGATGAACAGCTTGCCGATGTCCTGCTGGGTGATGAGACCGTAGACGGCGAGCACCGTCGAGGGCGGAAAGATGGCTCCGAGCGTCCCGCCGGCGGCGATCACGCCGGCGGCGAAGGATTGCGGGTAATCGTATCGCCGCATCTCGGGATAGGCGACGGCCGCGAAAGTGGCGGCGGTCGCGACCGACGAACCACTGATCGCGGCGAAGCCCGCGCACGCCGCAATCGTCGCCAAGCCGAGTCCACCCCGCCAATGTCCGATGAAACTGTTCGCCGCTCGAAACAATTCGCGGCTCATGCCGGAAGCGGACACAAAGGCGCCCATCAGCAGGAACATCGGAATGACGCCGAAGGTGTAGTCGGTGACCGTCCGCATCGAGGTCTGCCCGACCATCTTTAGCGCCGGGGCGAGGCCGACGATCGCGGCATACCCGACGACGCCAACCAGGCCCATCGCCATCCCGACGGGAACCCGGAGCAGAATTAACCCGAACAGCGCGACGAAGCCGAGCGCGGCCGCCGCATTGGGACTCATCGCCTCCGCCTCATTCCAGAGCCTTGGCGATCGGTTCGGAGCTAAGCTTTTCGGGGTGAAAAATGAGCCGATAGGTGCGCACCGCGATGAGGATCACGGCCGACACGTCGCCCGCCCACGCAACAGCGAAGAACGGCCAGGATGGCAAATGAAGATCGTAGGTCAGGACATGGTCAGCCCGTGTCGAGCGCACCTTGTCGAACAACATCGCGGTCTGAACAGTGACGACGAATAGCAGCACCAGCGTAGCGAAGACATCGATCATGCGTTTGCCACGCGGGCCAGCCGCGGCCCACACGAGGTCGACGGTGATGTGGCCGCCGCGATAACTTGTCGCCGCGATGCCCCAGAAGATCAGGATGCCGAGCAGCAGTCGGCCGAAATCGTAGGAGTCGGGAATGGACGCGTTGAATAGATAGCGGAGCAAGACGGAGACGAAAATATCGACCGCGACAATGCCGATGAACGCCGCGGCGGCGAGCTCGATGCCGTCGATGAACCGGTCCATCGCATTGCCGGTCATTCCCCCGCCGCGCCCGCCTTCTGCGGTCATGGACCGGCGCCGTATTTGGCGATGCTGGCGTTGAGCTCGGCAAGCGCGGCGTCCGGATCGGCGCCGGCCTGCTTCACCGCTACCGCCCAGCTTGCCAGGAGCGGCTTCACGGTGTCGCGCCAAGCCTGGGTCTGGTCGGGGGTGAGCTTGTAGACGTCGTGGGTTGGATCGGCCCTCATCTTGTCACGGCCCGCGGCCTCAAAGTCACCCCAGGGGCCAGCAATCTTGACCGCCCAATCGGTCGAGCAATGATCGTCCATGACCTTCTTCTGCGCAGGGCTCATTGACTCGTATTTGTCTTTGTTCATCGAGAAGGTGAACACGGTCGTGTAGAGCGGCGCGTCAATGTGATGTTTGACGACCTTGTCGATGCCGAAGAGATAGAGGGAACCCCAAGGGAATGTGATCGCGTCGGCGACCCCGCGCTCGAGAACTTCACGCGCCTCAGGGGCCGAGGCCTGGACGTTCGTGCCGCCGAGCCGGGTCACGAGCTCGGCGATCGTGCTCTGCGCCGGGCGCACCTTCGCGCCGCGTAGGTCTTGCGGCAGAACGATCTTCTTGCGCGAGTGCAGCGCGCCGGGGTCGTGAATGAAGGCGAAGCAGAAATGCGTATCCTTCATTTCCGTGCCCGCATATTTGCGATACCAGGAATCGAGCGCCGCAGCGCCCTTTCGTGCGTCGCCGAACATGAACGGCATTTGGCCGATGGCGATGATCGGGAAACGGCCCGGCTGATAGCCGGGGTTGACGTAAGTGATGTCGGCGATGTCGTCGCGCGCCATGTCGTAGTGATCGAACGCCTTGCCGAGCTGCTCAGATGGAAAGACCGTGATTTTGATCGTGTCGCCCGAGGCCTTCGCGATATCCTCACCCCACGCTTTGGCCGCGGCCGTCAGCGGGTGCGCGGGCGGAACCCAGAGCGAGAGCCTGAGATCGACCTCCTTGTCCTGAGCCAACGCCGGAACAGCGCTTCCGAGCGCCAGGGCGACGACGAGAAGGAGCACGCACGCCGTGCGGGATCGCCGAAGAGCCAACAGCCGTCGAAGAGCGTCCGGGTCAGTCGATCTCGGCATGTCTCCTCCCTAACCGCTCCGGCCTCTCGGAGATTGTCGGATCATCTCGCAGGCATAAACGCCGATCGTCAAGCACTGCAGAGGCGTGACCGGCGCTCCCCGACCGGCGTCAAACCTTTCTATTTTTTGCGTCCCAATTGCGCTCGAGGTTGGCGATCAGCGCCGGGCTGAAGTGACAATAGGCCTGCTCGCGCGCGTAGACGGAGGCGTAGCGCCGAAACAGATCCAGCGGCTCTTGGCCAACCCTGAAGCCGCGACGGTTACCGATGGCGCTGACGGCGCCAGCGCTCGTAAGTCCATCGACGACGTGATCGACCGCTGCGTCCATCTCGGCGGCGGGCGCGATCTCATCGCAGATGAGCCGCCCTTCTGCGCTGTCGCACGCCAGTCTGCGTTCGTAGAGGATGGCTTGTCGCGCGATGCGGTCGCCGACGAACCGAGGCAGGCGCAAATTCGCGAAGCCGGGAATGATTCCTTCCTTGCGCGCGGGCAGGGTCAGAAACGCGTCCGACGCAGCCAGAACGTAGTCCATGCACAAGAGCGCCTGACAATGGCCGCCGATGGCGAATGTGTCGACCGCGGCGATCCATAACTTTTCGATGCCCCGGCCGTTCACGTCGTCGGGGACGCTGTCCCGAGCGGCGACGCCGCGCAGGAGCTTGTGCACGTAGCCGAGGTCGCGGATCAGGAACCAAAGGTAGGGAATCTTGCCGAGGTAGAGATGAGTGAGATTGATGCCGGCGCCAAAAATGCGCTTGCCCCGATATTTCTCGTTATCCACCGCGACCCCGCGCATAACGGCAATCTCGGTCGTCCGATCGAGCGTCGCCACGTCGACGGCGAGCTCGGTCCGAGTGAGGGTCGTGTTGTCCTCGGCGTTGAGGAAGCGCGGATTGATCATATCGAGATGAACCGCCTTGCAGCGTCTCGTGAGGCGAGCGGCGCCGAGATCGACTGAGCCGCGGGAGGCGAATTCGGCGATAAGCGCGGCGCTCTCCGGCCGCGGCAGGAGCATGGCGTGACAGAGATGTTCGCCGATGCGCGGGCGCGAAAGCACATGCGCAAGGAAGAGGCCCTGGTCGATCTCGACGCCATCCTTGTCGCCTTGCCGATGAGCGGCTTCGGCGTCGACCTCCTCTCGTGTCGGGACCAATCCAAGAACCAGTTTCGCCGCGGCGTAAACGAGGTCGTCGAGGCGGCGGAAAACCGAGGCGCGCTCGGTCAGGAGATCATAGACCTGCTCGACGTGGGCGGCGAGAAACGATTCGCGAGAAGCGCGGGCGGCTGACAACAGCGTGTCCGCCGCCGCCTGTTCGGCGGCGTTTCGCTGCGGCTTCGGCGGCAGCCTCCCAAGGAGCGCCGTCGACTGGCGCCAAAAGGCGCCGTAGCGGCGAGCGTCGGACTCATAGTCGCCGGTCCGGGCCGGGATCGCCTCGGACCATGCCTGCGCCTCTTGCCCGGGCAGGCCGGCGGCGCGCACATGCGCATGGGCGGATTCCGTCGCCGATGTCATGCCTTTGGCCTTTTGTCGATGACGCGCTTCGCCTTCCCAAGCGATCGTTCGATCTCACCCGGCTTGAGCACGCTCACTTTCGCGGTGATGCCAATGCGCGCCTTCATCGCGTGTTCGAGTTCTCCGACGGCATGGCCCCGCGCCTGGTCCAAATCGGACGGCGATCGAGCCTCGACCTGAACCTCCAGCTCATCCAGTCGGCCTTCACGGCTGAGCACGAGCTGATAGTGCCCGCAAAGACCGGGAATGCCGAGGAGGAGCTCTTCGATTTGGGTCGGGAAGACATTGACACCGCGCACGATCATCATGTCGTCCGTTCGGCCCGATATCTTCTCCATCCGCCGCATTGAGCGCGCGGTGCCAGGCAGCAGTCGAGTCAAATCCCCGGTGCGGTAGCGGACCACTGGCATCGCTTCCTTGGTCAGCGAGGTAAAGACGATCTCACCCAATACCCCCTCGGGCAGCACGGCGCCGGTCGCCGGGTCGATGATCTCGGGATAAAAATGATCCTCCCAGATATGGAGGCCATCCTTGGTCTCCACACATTCGCCAGCGACGCCAGGCCCGATCACTTCGGACAGGCCGTAGCTGTCGAGCGCGTCGATGTCGAAGGCCTCTTCGAGTTCGTCACGCATCGCGTCGGTCCAGGGCTCCGCGCCGAAGCTGCCGAGCTTCAAAGAAGAGCGGCGCGGGTCCAGCCCCTGGGCGCGGAACTCGTCGACCAGGCACAAGGCGTAGGACGGCGTCGCCATCAGGATGTCTGGCGCAAAATCGTTGATCAGCTGGACCTGCCTTTCGGTCATGCCGCCAGAGACAGGCACGAGCGTGCAGCCAAGCCGCTCGGCGCCATAGTGATAGCCGAGTCCCCCGGTGAAGAGGCCGTAGCCATAGGCGTTATGCGCAATCATGCCGGCGCGCCCGCCGGCGGCGCGGATCGTCCGCGCGACCACATCGCTCCAGATGGCGAGATCGTTGCGAGTATAGCCAACCACAGTTGGTTTACCCGTCGTCCCCGACGAGGCGTGAATGCGCGCCAGCTGATCCTTCGGCACGGCCATGAGGCCGAATGGATAGTTGGTTCTGAGGTCCGACTTCGCGGTCAAGGGAAAGCGCTTCAGATCCTCGAGGGTATGGAAATCGTCCGCGTGAACGCCGTGCTGGTCGAACTTGGCGCGCATCGCCGGGACAGCGTCGTAGACGCGCCGCAGCGTAGCCGCGAGCCGCCGCGTCTGCAGAGCGGCGATCTCGTCGCGGGAAGCCGTCTCGATCGGATCGAGCAGGCTTTTGTCCGGCGCCTGCCCAAGCCTCATGAAAGTGACCTGTTGCGTCTGATGCCTGCCGGCGTGGTCCAGCCGGCCTCGACCGCGCGACGATCTGTCGATGCCGGCATCTTTCCTCCCTGGCGCGTAATTCGTCGGCCGCGGCGCATCTCGCAGGCGCCGCCGCCGGTCGTCAAGCGCATCACCGTGCGCCAAAACCGCTCAGTCGGCGGCGTGTCGGAGCTCGCCGCGCCCGAGCTATCGGGCGAGAAAGCTCAGAAGGGTTTCATTGAAGGGTTGCGTCGCTTCGAGATGGCCGAGATGGCCGACGCCCTCGAACACCTTCACTCTCGCGTTCGCCATGCGCGCCGCCAGCGCTTGCGCGAGATCGGCGTTCTGGCCCATTTTGGCGCGCAATTCCGGGGGCGCGAACGGACGTCCGGGCGCATTGTGGTCGTTGGCCCCCATGATGAACAGGGTCGGGCGATCGATGAGCGGAATCTCGTGCGCCGCCGGCTGGGAATAGATCATCTGGTAGGAAGCGACGAACGACTTGAGCCAGCGGGGATATTCGCCACTCTCCTTGATCTCCTCTCGCAGCTGGACAAACGGCTCGATCGCGCTCGAGGGTAGGCTCAACGCGTAGCTGGTAATCAATTGCTTGCGGTAGCCGTCCGCACTTAGCGCGCGTTCGTTGTTAGCGAGCTCTTCATCCGTCACCGGCGGCACGTAAAAGCGATAGTCCTCGAGGCCAATCGGCGAGTAGAGGGCGAGATGGTCGATGCGCGATCCGTAGGCGCGCGCCAACCTGACCGCGAGCATCCCGCCCATCGAATGCCCGACCAGGTCGAATCGGGCGACGGGAAGACTATCAAGCAGTGCGATCGTGCTGCGCGCCATCGCGTCGAAGCTGTAAGCGAAAGTCGGCTTGGAGGACTTGCCGAAGCCGATCTGGTCAGGGGCCACGACGCGGAAGCCCGCCTCGGTCAGGGCCTTGATGGTAGGTTCCCAATAGCTCGACGGGAAATTCCGACCATGCAGGAGGACGACTGTCCGCCCGTTCGATGGTCCGACTGGGGGAGCATCCATGTAGGCAAGGCGCAAATCCTCGCCCTCGAGCGTTATCGGCATGAAATGGACGGGATAAGGATAAGGGAATCCTTCGAGCGCGATGCCCATCGCCTCGGCGCGCGCCGGCGGCGAAGGGAAAACAGCAAACAGGATGGCTGCGAGGGTCAGAAAATGGGCGAGGGCGCGGCGAAACCTCATAGCGAGAACCCCGAGGACACGGCAACGTCACCATGCCGGAGATCGCCTACTCCCTGAACGACGAAGACATCAAGGCGCTGCCCAAAGCACCGGCTCATCGTCAATTGATGCTTTGCCGCGGGATAACCAATCTGGCGCTCCCGGAGACGCCACAGCGGAAGAGCACCAAACGCGACGCCTTGGCGCCCAGTTGCGGCCCGGTGTAGACTCGATCGAAAGAAGCGCTTCGGGGCGCCAGCAAGGGAGGACGACGTGCTCGACATCACCAGGCGGCGAGTGTTGCAATCTGGCGGGGCGGCGGGTTTGCTGCTGTTGCCGGGCGGCGTCGCGCGCGCGGCGCCGACCTGGAACGGCCCCCCGCCGGAACCCGGCGCGCAGATCCGTGTTTTGCGCTGGAAGCAGTTCATTCAGTCGGAGTTCGACAGTTTCACTGCGAACACCAAGAAGTTCGTCGAGCAGACTGGCGTCAAAATCCGGCTAGACGCCGAAAGCTGGGATGATATCCGTCCGAAGGCCGCGGTTGCCGCCAACGTCGGCGCTGGCCCCGACATCATCATGGGGACGCTCGACGATCCGTTCAAATTCCACGACAAGCTCCTCGACATGACCGAATTGGCCGAATATCTCGGGACCAAATACGGCGGCTGGTATCCGGTTACACGGAAATATGGCACGCTCGGAAACCGATGGATTGCGCTGCCGCAGGGCGCCCCGGTCGGCACATTCAACTACCGCGTCAGCGCCATGCGCGCCGCGGGCTTCGAGGAGTTCCCCAAGGACACCACTGGCTTCCTCAAATTGTGCCAGGGGCTCAAGAAAGTGGGCAAGCCTCCCGGGTACGCGCTGGGCCATGCGACGGGAGACGCGAACGGCTGGACCCATTGGTGCTTATGGGCCCACGGCGGCAAAGTTGTCGACGACAATAACAACGTTGTCCTCGACTCGCCAGAGACAGTAGCCGCCCTTGAGTACGCCAAGCAACTCTATGCGAACTTCATCGAAGGAGTTCTGTCTTGGCTCGACCCGAGCAACAATAAGGCGTTTCTTTCGGACCAGATCGGCGTCACCTTGAACGGCATCTCAATCTACACCGTCGCCAAGAACTCGCCTGATCCTGCGCTTCAGGCGATCGCTGCCGATATGAACCATTCCAACATGCCGATTGGTCCGGTTGGGCGTCCCACGGAGTTTCAGCTCATGCTCAACACTTATGCGTATGGCTACACAAAGTATCCAAACGCGGTGCGGGAATATCTGCGCTTCATGTGGGAGAAGGAACAAGTCGATGCTTGGCTGAAAGCCGCGAACGGCTATGTCTCGCCTCCGTTGCCAGCCTGGAACGACAATCCGGTGTGGACGGACGACCCCAAGGTCACGCCCTTCCGCGACGGGTTGAAGTATGCGCTCGACAACGGCTATTCCGGATCGCTCGGCAATGCTTCGGCCGCGGTCATGGGGGACTTCGTCGTCGTCGACATGTTCGGCGAGGCCTGCACCGGAAACCAGACGCCAAAGGCGGCGGCGCTGCGCGCCGGCGAGCGCGCCAAACGCTATTACAAGGCCTGATGCGATTCATCGCCTCGCAAATTGGCTCTTCAGGCGAACGGTGGCAGGGACCGCGCGGCGAGGACGAGCGCGACCAGGATGCGCGGGAGGTGAGCATTCACCGAGTCGACTCCTCGCCGCCTGACGGTCGAGCCGACGACTGATGGCTTCCTTAACGCCGGTCCAACGAACGGCGCGCGCGATCCCGGCGCGGCGGCGACTTGCGTTTCGCCTGCTGGACGATCGCAACTTTCTCGGGCTCGCCATGATCGCGCCGGCGGCGGCGTTTTTGCTGGTGTTTCTCGCCTATCCGCTTGGCCTGGGTTTCTGGCTCGGCATGACCGACGCCACGATTGGTCAGCCGGGGCGCTTCGTCGGGTTCGCAAACTTCATTTCTCTCGCCCACGACCAGATATTCTGGCTCTCGGTATTCAACACGACGCTCTATACGGTCGTAGCCAGCGTGCTCAAGTTCGGCTTGGGCCTCTATCTGGCGCTCTTGCTCAATCGCCGGCTGCCGCTGAAATCGCTGATCCGCGCCGTCGTACTGTTGCCGTTCGTCACGCCGACCGTGCTGTCAGCGATCGCCTTCTGGTGGATCTACGATCCGCAGTTTTCGATCATCTCGTGGTCGCTCATCAAACTCGGTCTCATCCACCAGTACATTGATTTTCTCGGCCAGCCCTGGAACGCGCGCTGGTCCTTGATCGCCGCCAATGTCTGGCGCGGCATCCCGTTCGTGGCGATAACGCTGCTTGCCGGGCTGCAGACCATCTCGCCCTCGCTCTACGAGGCGGCGACGCTTGACGGCGCCGGAGCCTGGCAGCGCTTCCGCTTCGTCACCCTGCCGATGCTGTCGCCGATCATCGCCGTCGTCATGACCTTCTCGGTGCTGCTCACATTCACCGACTTCCAGCTCATATACGCCATCACGCGCGGGGGTCCGATGAACGCCACCCAACTGATGGCGACGCTCTCGTTCCAGCGAGCCATCACCGGAGGTAATCTGGGTGAGGGCGCCGCGATCGCCGACGCCATGGTGCCGTTCCTGCTGGCGGCCATCCTGTTCAGTTATTTCGGGCTGCAGCGTCGACGCTGGCAGCAAGGCTCGCGAGACTGACGATGGCTCTCCGCGGCGACGCGACGGAAGGCATGGACTATCTCGAGCGCCTGCCGCGCCGGCTCGTCACTCTCTATCTGCCGCTGGCCGTCTTCCTGTTCGTGTTGCTGTTTCCGTTCTACTGGATGACGACGACGACCTTGAAGCCGGACGACGAGCTTTATGACTACGCGCGCTTCAATCCGTTCTGGGTCCACCATCCAACGCTCGCTCACATCGAGAAGCTGTTTGTCGAGACGAGCTATCCCTCCTGGCTTCTCAACACCATTCTGATTTCAGTGGCGGCGACGCTCATTTCGCTGTTTTGCAGCGTCTGCGCGGCCTATGCCATCGAACGGCTGCGCTTTTCCGGGGCGCGCTATGTCGGCCTCGCCATCTTTCTCGCCTACCTTGTGCCGCCCAGCATCCTATTCATCCCGCTGGCCGCGATCATCTTCAAGATTGGCCTGTTCGACAGCGACTGGGCGCTGATCCTCACTTACCCAACCTTCCTGGTGCCGTTCTGCACCTGGTTGCTGATGGGCTACTTCCGCACGATCCCCTATGAGCTTGAGGAATGCGCCCTGATCGACGGCGCGACGCGGCTACAGATCTTGTGGAAGATCACTCTGCCGCTGGCGGTTCCCGGCCTGATCTCGGCCGGCATTTTCGCCTTCACGCTGTCATGGAACGAGTTCATTTACGCGCTGACCTTCATCTCCTCGTCGGAGAACAAGACCGTTCCAGTCGGCGCCATCACCGAACTGGTCGAAGGCGACGTCTACCACTGGGGTTCGCTGATGGCGGCGGCGCTGTTCGGTTCGCTGCCGGTGGTGATCCTGTACTCGTTTTTCGTCGAGTACTATGTCTCGAGCCTGACTGGAGCGGTCAAGGAATAGCCGTCCAGGGGTTAGATGGGTGTGAGATCCGAGGAATGCTTTCCACCCATCCCGCTATTGGCCGTGCGAAACGATCCCAAGGCTCCTGGCCCGGACATCGGTCGCGCGGAACGGATCAGGCCTACATCGCCATCGCGTCCTTCGTGCACTTCTTGACGAAAGAGGTCATTGCGGCGCCGTGCAGGTTCTTGTCCTTGGCCTGCGACTCGCAGGACGTCTTTTCGCATTTCGTCATGAAGCTGGTCTTGGCGGCGCCCGCCAGCTTCTTGTCCGTCGCCTGTGTGGTGCAATCATCGGCGTAGGCGAGCGCCGGCGCTCCGGCGACGCAGAACGCGAGTGCGACCAGCGCGAGCGTTTTGGTCATGGCGCAATCTCCCGAATCAGGCCGCCCCTTTGCGGCCATGAATTCAAGCATAACGGCGCGGGCGCGCGGTGGCGAGGGTAGGCCCGACCTCCGCGGCGCAAATTTTCGCTCTACGCGTATCGATCTGGAAGGAAATGTTGCAAAAGGCCCGACCTGAAAACCCCGCCCGAATCGGAATGGAGCGATGCGGCGCCTGACGAACCGGCTCTTGGTCTTGCTCGCCCTGGCGCTGCTCGCGCTCGGCGCGGGTGCGCAGCTTGCCCTCATTCACGTTCCCGCCCCCCCGCTCGCCTTCGTCGCGGCCGCCGCGATATGCGCGTTGCTGCTTGGGCTTCGCAATCTTCCGCTCGGGGCTCGGCGGCCGGTCGTCTTCCTGGTTGCGCTGGTTCTGCTGGCCGCGTTGACCGGCGGGCTCGCCTATTTCCAGTTTGCGATTAAGCCCGTAATGGTCAAGGGCTTCATCAGCGCCGCCTTCGCGCCGAAACCGACGGCGGTGACGGCCGAGGCGGTGAAAGTCGAAAACTGGCCGCCCGAACTGATGGCGATCGGCACGCTGCGCGCGATGCAGGGCGTCGCGATCGCGCCACAGGCGCCGGGCGACGTGACGGCGATCCACTTCCAGTCGGGCGATGACGTCGGCGTCGGGGCGCTGCTCATCAATATCGATGATTCGGTCGAGCGGGCCGACCTGGCAAACGGCCTTGCGCAATTGAAGAACGCCGAAACGACGCTTGCGCGCCAAAAGACGCTGGTCGTTCAGGGCAATACCCCCCAATCGACCGTCGACACGGCGGTCGCGACCCGCGACTCGGCCGCAGCGACGGTCGAGCGGACGCGCGCCGTCATCGCGCAGAAGGCGATCAAGGCCCCGTTCGCCGGCAGGCTTGGCCTCCGCAATGTCGATCTCGGGCAATATGTCCCAGTCGGGACGAGCCTGGTGACCCTCCAGCAGCTCGATCCGATTTACGCCGACTTTCCCGTGCCCGAGGAGGCGCTGCGCTCGCTTGCCGCGGGTCAGGCGGTCAGCATGACAGTGGACGCCATTCCTGGGCGCAGTTTTGAGGGTAAGATCGAGGCGATCGACGCGCGCGTCAGCGCTGAATCGCGCAACGTCATCGCTCGCGCCGTATTCGCCAATCCCGACCGTAAGCTCTTGCCCGGCATGTTCGCCAATCTGACCGCCACGACAGGCCAACCCGCTTCCGTGCTGACCGTGCCCCGCACTGCAATTGTTTACAGTCTGTACGGCGACAACGTCTTTGTCGTCAGGGCGGCGGCGCATGCGCGTCAGCAAGGCGGCGTGAGCAACAACGGCGGCCCGAGCGGTCTCATCGTTGAGCGGCGCTTCGTGCGGGTCGGTCCGGCGCGGGGTGAGAGAATTGCGATCGAGGACGGCCTGAGGGCGGGCGAGCGCGTGGTGACCGCCGGGCAGATCAAGCTGCAGGCCTATATGCCGGTCACGATCGACGAATCCGCCGCGCTTCCGACCCCAACCGAAACGCCCCGGCCGTGACGGATCGCCAATGAACGCCTTCACCGATCTCTTCATCCGCCGGCCGGTGCTCGCGACCGTGGTCAGCCTGCTCATTCTGCTGATCGGCGGAATGGCCGCCTTGCGGCTGCAGGTAAGGCAGTTTCCCGAGACCTCGAACACCACGATCACAATCACCACGAGCTACCCGGGCGCGTCGGCCGACGTCATCAAGGGCTTCATCACGACGCCGATCCAGCAGGCTGTAGCGAGCGCCGAGGGAATCGACACGCTTGTCTCGACCTCGCAACAGAACACCTCGACAATCACGCTTAATCTGCGTCTCGACGCCAATCCCGACCGGGCGATGGCCGACACCCTGTCCAAGGTCAATCAGGTGCGGGGCCTCCTGCCGCGCGACGCGAACGATCCGGTCGTAGTCAAGCAGACCGGCCAGGGCTTCGCGCTCATGTACCTGTCGTTCAACTCGGAGGTGATGACCCCGTCTCAGATCACCGATTACTTGACCCGCGTCGTCCAGCCGCGCCTGCAGACCGTCGACGGGGTCGCCAACGCTCAGATTCTCGGCGGACAGACCTTCGCCATGCGCATCTGGCTCGATCCGACACGCATGGCGTCCCTCGGGGTGACCGCGAACGATGTGCGAGCGGCGCTCGCCGCCAACAACTTCACCACCGCGGCCGGCGAGGTCAAAGGCGACTACACCCAAATCAGCGTCAACGCGCTGACCTCCCTCGACAGCGCGAAGGCGTTCGGACAGCTGGTGATCGCGGCGCACGGCGATGCGCTGGTGCGCCTCGGCGACGTCGCCAAGATCGAGCTTGGGCCGCAGAGCGTCGATTCCTCGTCGGTCTTCGACGGCCTCAAGGCGGTGTTCGTCGGTATCTATGGCACGCCGG
>DASXXT010000156.1:0-1590 GCA_036502965.1 Roseiarcus sp.
GATATTGCGACGCCGTCAAGCGCGACTACACTACGCCGGTGTGTCATGCCCGCGAAAGCGGGCATCCAGGCTTGGCCTCACGCGCCGGGGCTCTGGATTCCCGCTCTCGCGGGAATGACAGACGTTTTGAACGACGCGCCTCACTAGTCGCCCGCGTCCTTGATTTTGTGGTGCTTTTCTGAATCTGTCGGCCGCCGCGATGCAGCGGCGGAGGTGATTCGTGGCGGGGAAAGAGATTGCGGTCAAGAAGTATGTAGTGGAGTTGAGCGCCGAGGAGCGCGAACGGCTCGAGGCGATGACCTGTGCAGGGAAGCATCCGGCGCAGTTGCTGACCAAGGCGCGCATCCTGTTAAAGGCGGACGTGTCGGAGGCAGGCGAAGGTTGGAGCGACAGTGCGATCTCGGAGGCGCTCGACACCAGCATCAACAATATCGGCCGCCTCCGGCGTCGCCTAGTCGAGGAAGGGCTCGAGGGGGCGCTGAAGCGCAAATACAATCCGAACTCCGCCCGGCCTCGGATTTTCGATGGCGCGACCGAGGCGAAATTGATCGCGCTGACCTGTTCGCCGGCTCCCGAAGGGTTCGCCCGTTGGAGCCTGCGCCTGCTCGAGGAGAAGGTCGTCGAATTGAACATCGTCGAGAAGGCCAGCGACAACACGATCGGAAGGGTTTTAAAAAAAACGTCCTCAAACCGCATCGCAAGAGACAATGGGTGATCCCGCCGGACGCCAACGCCGGCTTCGTCGCCGCGATGGAGGACGTGCTGGAAACCTACCAGAAGCCGCAGGATCCCGACCGTCCTCTGGTATGCCTGGACGAGACCTCCAAACAACTCATCGTCGAGACGCGCGCGCCGATCCCCGCTAAGCCAGGACGAGCCGTCCGGCACGATTACGAATACGAGCGCAACGGCGTGGCCAATATATTCATGATGTTCGCGCCGCTGGAGGGCTGGCGTCGAGTGAAGGTCACCGACCGCCACGCCGCCCCCGATTACGCCCAGGTGCTGAAGGAATTGTCCGACGTGCATTTTCCCGACGCTGAAAGGATCACCCTGGTTCAAGACAATCTGAGCACGCACACGCCGACCTCACTCTATGCGGCCTTCCCCGCTGCCGAAGCGCGTCGCCTCGCCAAAAGGTTCGAGTGGCATTACACGCCCAAACATGGAAGCTGGCTCGACATGGCCGAATCCGAACTCGGCGTTCTATCGAGCCAATGTCTGAGCCGCCGCATCCCAGACAAACAGACTCTCGAAAGAGAGGTCGCCGCCTGGCAAAACCATCGCAACAAGCATCACGCCAAGGCCGACTGGCAATTCACCACAGACGACGCCCGCGTGAAGCTCAAGAGGCTCTACCCCTCATTTTGAGTGACTCGGCCGACTAGTGCGCCGGCTTTCTCGCTGCGGCGGCCGCCGGCGAGAATCGTCGCGGCGGCAATCAGCAGCAGCGCGGCGGAGATGATCAACGCCCCATGAACGCCTGACATGAAGCGGCCGCGGGCGCCCATGGTTGCCTCGAGGGATTGCGGGCGACGTAAGGGCCTGTCAGGAAACAAAGGCGCTATCCGTCATTGCGAGCGCAGCGAA
>DASXXT010000157.1:0-8964 GCA_036502965.1 Roseiarcus sp.
CGGAGCACGCGACCCCAACGACCGCACGTGACGCTGAGGAGTACGCCGGCGGGGCTTTGCCGGACGATAGCGACACCGACTCGCTGAAGTCACGGTCCACTCGGCTGATCACCACCGCGATGCTGGTCGCTCGCGATGGTGATGATGAACTCCTCGACGCGCGAGAGGACTGGGTGCGGGAGATCATACGGCGCGCCCTTGCAGAGGAGACCGATCGCCGCTCAGGCTCGAACGAGCAACTGCGCTTCAACCGCCCGGCGCTCGGGACTCTCGCCCTGCTTCATCTGTGGCGTAGGCGCGACCTGAAGTCGGATCGCGACGCACTGGTCTCGATCGCAGCGCGAAGGGATCGTGCTGGTCTGCCAGCGTTCGCGGCGGCGCTGCCAATGATTGCCGATCAGGATCCCCGACTGCTTAAGGCGGGTATGCGCGCGGCCTTCGCGGGTTACGTCTGGCGGTGGCACCCCTACAATGAGGATGGGACGGTGCAAAAACGCTTCGAGAAAGGGCGCGACAACGCCGTGCGTGCCGCGGTCGCCGCCGAGATCGCTTGGCTTGACGGCGCCAAGGAGCCGGCGTGGCCAGCCTTTCCGAATGAGGAACCCATCCTACGTGTCTCATCTCGAATTCCAGTCTCTGGAAGAAGTGAGGACAATCTGGACGACGACGTGCTCGATGAATTCGCTGAAGGTGACGCGATGATCCATGCCGACAGCACGTCCGCGGCGCGATGGCTCCGGCTGCTCACCGAAGCAAATGGCAAGAGCTTCGACTGGGGAGGCGAGATCGTTCACGCTTATGACGGCTGGAGCGCCAGAGTAAACGGAGCCAAGCTTCCAGCGGAAGCGGAGGTGGATCGCTCGCCCAGCGAATGGAATGCTGAGTTCTATGCGCTATTCGCCGAGGCGCTCATGAACGCGGCGCCGGACCAGTTTGACGTGCTCGTTGAGCAAGTCACAGCCCTGCCGGACCAATCCTTCGGAGATGTAGTCCAGACGCTGTTGCATGCCGCCGACGCGCTCTATTTCAACGACGCGTCACGATCGTCGGAGCGGCCTGTCGAGCTTCGCGCGCGGATTGCGACCCGCACGATGGCGCTGCGGCGATGGCGATACAACTATTCCCCGGGCAATCTCTCGGTCGACCACGACACCGCTGGCGTCGTCGCGAAGATTCTCCTCAACACGCACGACCCGTTCCGTGGCGCGCGCAGCTACCTCGTTCCAGCGGTCGCCGACAGGCTGGATCCGCTACTCGAACCCATGCGCCCGCTTCAGGCTGGAGGGCCGACGAGCTTCGTGGCGTTTTGCACTATGAACATGCTGCTGGTGGCGCCACGGGCGCGCCACCTGGATTTCGTCCTCGTGGCGATCGAGGCGTGGCGCGAACGACTGCCGTTGGACGCCGGCCTCTGGGTCACGATGGGAATCGGTCGGAAGGTCGTCGAATGGTTCGAGGCTGCGATTCTCGAGGACCCTGGCCTTCTGGGGCCTGCCCATCCGCAAAGGGGCCGCATCGACCACGTCCTGGGCCACCTGGTGTCGGTAGGAATCGCCGAGGCCCACGAGCTTGAGAAGCAAGTCGAAGGCGTCGCGGCAACCGTCTCCCAAGGCCTCGCTTGAGTGCACATCAGCGCGCCCAAACGAGGTAGCCAGCCTATATCGCCGCACGTCCTTGAGGTTAAGGTCACAGCGTCAGCTATGCCGAGACTAACGGCCGCTTATTGCAATCACTAATCAAAAGCAGACAGTCGGCTAACGGCCACGTCGGACCTCATGCTGCGACCGCTTCGGGTCGAGTTGAGCCATTGCCAGCCACCACGGGAACGGCCGCTAATTTGCGCGAAGGAGACAGCCGGTTGACGTAGACCTCGCCTCGAGCTTCTGACGTTTTGGGATCAAGATGCCCGCGACCGCTTTGGCGATCTCGCAAATCCATTCGTGGATGCCCGCCGGCCGGCTCCAAAAGCCGGATGGGTTGGGGGGCTCGTAGAACAAATGTTGCGACAGCGTTGCGACACGGGTCGGCATAGCTTACTGTTGTAGGCTTAATCCTTTGAAATTGTGAGAGAAAGTATAAGGCTTGACAGGGCGCCGCAAGCCATTGAAATCGCTCAAAACGGACTCGGGCAAATCCGCCAGCTTGGCGTCGCTAGGAAGGAAAATCGATCAGTCGAATTCCTTATTCCGCCAGAAAGGAGCGGTCGCGAAGAAGAGTTGCACAAAAGCGCACTTAAGCCTCTGAAATCGTTGGCGCGCTTAAACTTGTGCGCGCGGTCTTCCTGGGCGCCGCGCTTGTCTTGTCATTCCCCCGCAAGGGGGAATCCAGAGTCTCGGCAAAGCCTTTGCTGGATGCCCGCTTTCGCGGGCATGACACACCGCGGCGTTGGCTGACAGCACGTTGTGCTAGCCGGCCAGCAGCCCCTTCACGATCGCGCTCGCCTTGGCGAAATCCATCTCGCCTGGATGAGCGGCTTTGAGCGCATTGACGACCTTGCCCATGTCCTTGACGCTCGACGCCCCGGTCGAGGCGATGGCGGCCCTGGCGGCGGCGGCCACCGCGGCTTCGTCCATCTGCTTGGGCAGGAATTCGCCGATCACCGCGATCTCCGCGTTTTCCTGCTCGGCGAGTTCCTTGCGTCCGGCTTCGGCGTAGATCGCCGCAGACTCCTGGCTGGATTTCACCATCTTGGTGAGCAGCGCGAGTTCGTCGGCGCGGCTGACTATCTTGCCCGCGCCGCGCGCCTCGATCTCCCGCTCTTTCAGCGCCGCCATGATGAGGCGCAGGGCGCCGACGCGAACCTTGTCGCCTCCCTTCATCGCCTCCTTCATTCGCGTGGCCACGGCCTCGCGCAACGGCGCTGAATTGGGCATGAGTCTCCTCGATCGTTGGAACGGCGCGCCAAGCTTGACGCGCAGCAAGGGCGGCGCTTAAGCACAGCCGCATGTCAAGCGCAACACAACCCGACCGCACGCATGGCCCGGACGATTCGTCTTCCGGCTGGCGCCCGCGCATCGCGACCGGCGTGGTCGTTCTCGCCGATGGCGCTTTGATCGAGGGCTTCGGGGTCGGCGCGACCGGCTCTGCGGTCGGCGAGATCTGCTTCAACACGGCGATGACGGGCTACGAGGAAATTCTCACCGATCCCTCCTACGCCGCCCAGATCGTCACCTTCACCTTCCCGCATATCGGGATCGTGGGCGTCAACGACGAGGACATCGAAGTCGTCAATCCCGCGGCCGCATCGGCCGCGGTCGGCGCCATCATCCGCGCCGACATTGCCGGGCCGTCCAATTTTCGCGCCAAGGCGCGCCTCGACAGCTGGCTTAAAGCGCGCGGGGTCGTTGGCGTGACCGGGATCGACACCCGCGCGCTGACGACGCTGATCCGTGAGCGGGGCATGCCGAACGCGGTCATCGCTCACTCGCCCGACGGCGCCTTCGACCTCGATGGGCTGCGCGCCAAGGCCGCCGCCTGGCCCGGAATCGACGGGATGGACCTCGTTCCGGCGGTGGGCTCGACCCAGCGCTACGATTGGGACGAGATGAGCTGGGCGCTGGAAAGCGGCTACGGCCGGCGGCAGGCGACGCGCTTCCATGTCGTCGCGATCGACTACGGGACCAAGCGCAATATCCTCAGGTTGCTCAACGACTGCGGCTGCGCGGTGACGGTGGTTCCGGCGACCGCGAGCGCGGAGGACATCCTGGCGCTCAAGCCCGACGGAATCGTGCTCTCCAACGGACCCGGCGATCCGGCGGCCACCGGCGAATACGCTGTGCCGACGATCCAGGCGCTCCTGGAGGCGAAGGTTCCCCTCTTCGGCGTCTGTCTCGGTCATCAACTCTTGGGGCTGGCGGTCGGCGCGCGGACCGTCAAGATGCCGCAGGGCCATCACGGCGCCAACCATCCGGTCAAGGACTTCACCACCGGCAAGGTCGAGGTCGTGTCGATGAACCACGGCTTCGCAGTCGATCGCGCGAGCCTGCCCGCGAACGCCGAGGAAACGCATGTGTCGCTGTTCGACGGCTCGAATTGCGGCATTGCGCTCGCCGACCGGCCGGCCTTCTCCGTGCAATATCATCCCGAGGCCTCGCCGGGCCCGCGCGACAGCCATTATCTCTTCCAGCGGTTCGTCGATTTAATCGCCGCCTCCAAGGCTGAGGCGACGCGAGCCGCCTAAGGCGCCGGACGCCCGCGGCTCTCTCTGATCGGCTCGTAGGTAAATTCCTGCACGCCCACGTCGACGACCACGTCGCTCTTCACCCGCGCGTTGATCGCCCCGACGAGCGCTTTGCTCATCTTCACGAAATCGAAGCGGTCGAGGTGGTCGAAGTCGATCGTATC
This sequence comes from Roseiarcus sp., assembly GCA_036502965.1. Lineage (GTDB taxonomy): Bacteria > Pseudomonadota > Alphaproteobacteria > Rhizobiales > Beijerinckiaceae > Roseiarcus. Next base: position 4,345 of record DASXXT010000157.1, read on the forward strand.
GTCGTTGTAGACATACCGAAACGCCTCATCGACCAGGATCGAATCCGGCGCCATCGCCGCCGTCTTAAGCGCGCTCAAGTCGACGGTGTAACTCAAGAGCATGACCGCGTAGCCCTTGATCGCGCCATCCTTGATGCGAGGAACGTTAATCTCATGCGTCTTGCGCGCTTCCGTCGCCTTTGTGACGGTGGCGGTCGAGCGCGCCTGGCGCATGGCGAGGACCTTGTCGGCTCCCATCTCGCCCGCGATTACGGCGGCGACCGCGGCGACACCGACAAGGGCAGCCTTGATCATTCGCGCGGCCGGCTCCAGGCGAGGGCGGTGTAGGTTCCGTCGGATTGGCCGTCCTGGATGGCGCGGGTGATGATCTCAGAGACGGCTTCGCAAGCCTTGAGCTGCACCGCCAGCGCCCGCCGATTGATCTCGAGCTTGGCGTGAAGCTCAGCCAGCGCATCACGCAGCGGTCCTGCCGCTGCCACGCCGGCGAGCGCCGGAACGAGGCGATTGAGCTCGAGCAGGCCCTGGTTCTTGCTGAGACTGTAGGCGTCGTATTTGACCCTCCGGCCCTGTTCGAGGTCGCGATTCTCGGCTTCAATTGTCGCGCTGAGACGTTCGATGATCGGCAACGCCGCGGCGGCCGCTGGGGGCTGCGCTCGGCGCGGCGGTTGGCTCATGTCCGTTTGCGTCCGGCAAACAGGACCGCGCCATTCTCAGGGTCGGCGGCGGTCGGCGCCGACAGGATGTTGGCGCTCATTTGGGCGGCAGACTCGCTGACGGTCTTCGCTGCTTCGCCAAAGCGCCCCGACTGTGGGGCGATCTCGTGGGTGGCGAACAGGCGCCTAGCCAGACCGAGCTTACCGGACTTGGCGATTTGCGTCGAAACCTGCTCGGCGAGCATCGATCGCCACATGTCGCCGGCCATTCCCTGGCCAAAGACTTCGCCTGAGTCCTTCGGCAAGAGGTCGCCGACGAACGAATTCAGCATCATTGCCTCGAACTGGGTCTTCGCTTGGCGAAGCTTGTCCGGTCCGCCTGGCGCCTCTGCGAGATGCGACCGCGCGTCGGCGGCGTTCGCGAGCGGCGCCATCGTTGCGCTCCCGGGCGCCGCCGCCCGGTCCAGGTCGGCGGCAAAGTCGCCCGCTGGGGCGTTCGAGCCGGCAAGCGCGTTGAGCCGCTGGGCGGCGAGGGTGGCGCGCGACGGATCGGCTGCGCTGGCCACTTCAAGGACGACATCTGTACGAGGATTGAAGGCCATTGGGCGCTGCGAAAGGTGCGTGGGAGGCCAAGCATCCTCCTTTAGCCTTACGTCGAGCTTGCGCTTCGGGCGAGCGCATGTTCAATGATTTCGGCCAGCTCCTTGCGCTCGTTCAAGCGCCGATGGCCGAGGGCCGCGGACTCGATCGCCAGTTCGGCAAGCTTGGCCCGCGTCCCCTGCGTAAGCACCCGGCGCCGCGCGCTTTCTTGCTCGCGCGCCAGCTGGTCGAGCCTCAACTGCAACGCCCGGATATGGCGCGCAACCAGTCCGGCCTGAACGCTATAAGCGATCTCGCCCGCCTCCAGGGTCTCGAAGACCGCCTGCAGATTGTCATTCAATACCGCCTCCTGGCGTTCGAGCGAATGAAGCCGCCAGCGGCCGACATCGTGCATGAGCGCTTGAAACCGGCCGATACGAGTCAGCGCGTCGAGACGTCTTCTCATCGGCTAGCCGGAAGTGAGCCAAACGCCGAAGCCGCTAATGAACGCTTCGATCGCTGGTTTGATGGTGAAGTAGAGCAAGAGCAGGCCGCCCGCGGCGACAAACGGCGTGGCGACGAAAAAGACCTGGACCTGTGGGGTGAGCCGGTTGACCAGCGCGAGCGCCAGATTGACCACCAGCGCGTAGATCACATAGGGTGACGCGATTCTGAGCGCGAGCCTGAACGATTCGCCCAGCACATCGGCGATCTGCTTCAGCGCCAGTCGCGCATTGAAGTCAGCGCTGACCGGCACGACATCGTAGGAGGCCACGAGGCCGCGCAGCAGCTCCCAATGAAGGTTGGCCGCGAACAGGAGCGCGATCGCGGCGAGGGAGATGAGCGTCGCCAATGGCGCCATTGTTTCGTCCCCCTCGATCTGGAATCCGAACGGACTGGCGAACCCAAGCATGGTGGCTGCGCCCACGGCCAGGGTTTCGAGCGCGAAATAGAACACCCGCGCCAGGACGCCGATCATGCCGCCGACCAGCGATTCGACCGCGATCATCCTGAGGGTGAGGATCGGATCGTCCCCCAGCGCGGCGCTTGGCACGCGCTCGAGCAATAGCGGCGTCAGCGTCAAAGTGACCGCAAGGGCGACGAACAAGCGAACTTGGGTCGGAATCTGCGCGTTCGAGAATCCGGGCGCGAGCATCAGGCAGCCGCCGATGCGGCAGAACAGCACAAAGGCGCCGATCGCCGCCCTGGGCGCGAGCGCCGCGTGGGGCGCCGCGATCGTCCCCGAGATGAGCGCTGTCACGCGATCGTGCCCAGTGACTTCACCTCGAAGCCGCGCGCGATTTCAAGCTGCGACAAAACCGCCAGGGTCGGAAACATGCGCTCGATAATCATGCGCACATAGGGTCGCGTCTCAGCGGCGGTGATGAGAGCGAACAAGCGCCGCTCGTCCATCCGTTTGCGGATCGCCGCCGAAGCCTCGGCTGCGAATTGCTCCATCAGCCGCGGGTCGATGTCGAATTCGATCACCTCGCCCTTCGCGTCCCGCTTCAGGCTCTGATGGAACGTGAGATCCCAGCGAGCGCCTAGCCTCAAGACGGCAAGCGCGCCTTCGTCAGCAAGGTCGCCGCAGATCTGTTGGGAGAGCCGGATGCGCACCTGCTCGACAATCTGCTCAGGTCTTCGCACGTGCGGCGCGACCTCCGCCACTGCCTCCAGAATCAGACTGAGATTACGAATGGAGACGCGCTCGGCGAGCAGGAGCTTCAGAGTCGCCAAGAGTCCGGACTGCGAAATTTGCGACGGACACATGTCATCGAGCAGCCGCTTGTACTCGGGCTCAAGCCGATCGAGCAACGCGCGCATATCTTTGTACGACAAAAGTTGAGCGAGGTTATTGTGGATGACCTCGCTCAAATGGGTGAGCAGCACCGAGACCGGATCGACCGGCTTGAAGCCCGCGCGCCTGGCGTCCTTGACGAAAGCCTCGGGAATCGCGATCGCCCGTATGCCAAACGCGGGTTCGCGTACTTCGTCGCCAGGCAGATTGGGGCGCGGTCCGTCGCCGATGACGATGAGGTGGTCCGTAACCCGCAATTCATGGGTCGCGACCGCGGCGCCGTGAATCTTAATCTGATAGGTCCTCGGCGCCGCCCTGATATCGTCGGAGAGACGGATCTCGGGAACCACGAAGCCATATTGGCGCGCGAACTTGCGCCGCATCTTGGCGACGCGGGAGCCGATCTCGTCGCGCGAGGGCAGTAGCGCGGCGTTGAGCTCCTTGCTCAGGACCATTTCGATCTCGAACGATTTGAGCTGCTCCTTGATCGAGGCGCGCGCCCCAGTCTTGGCGCGCTCCTCCCGCGCCGCGGCTTGCGCCGACTCGGCGGCGCGGTCCTTCTCAATGCGTCGGGGAATGGCGACACCGACGAAGGCCATCAGCCCGCCGATCAGCGCGAAGGGCAGAAACGGCAGACCGGGAACGACGCCAAGCACCGCCATCGTCAGCGCAGCGAGAAAGAGCGCGTTCGGGTAGCCGCTCAATTGGTCGATGACGGCCTTGTCGGCTGAGCCGCGCGTGCCGCCCTTGGCGACCAGGAGGCCGGCGGCGAGGGAAATGATGAGCGCTGGAATCTGCGTCACCAGGCCGTCGCCGACCGAGAGCTTGGTGAAGACGTCGGCGGCCGCGGCGAGCGCCAGGCCGTGCCGGGTGACGCCGATAACGATGCCGCCGAAGATGTTAACGGCGAGAATGATGAGGCCGGCGATCGCGTCGCCGCGGACGAATTTCGATGCGCCGTCCATTGAGCCGAAGAAGGCGCTTTCCTCCTCGAGCTCGCGCCGGCGCGCCTGCGCCACCTTCTCGTCGATGAGGCCGGCCGAGAGATCGGCGTCGATCGCCATTTGCTTTCCGGGAATGGCGTCGAGGGTGAAGCGCGCTCCGACCTCGGCGATGCGGGTCGCGCCCTTGGTGATGACCAGGAAGTTGATCGTCACCAGAATCAGAAAGACGATGATGCCGATGACGAAATCGCCGCCCATCACCAGATGGGCGAAGCCGCCAATGATGTAGCCGGCCGATGTCGGCCCCTGTTCGCCGTGCGACAGGATGAGCCGAGTGGTCGAAATGTTGAGCGCAAGCCTCAGGATCGTCGCCACCAGGAGCACGGTCGGGAAGGCCGAGAACTCGAGGGGCTTGTGGATCCACAACGCCACCATCAGGATGAGCACCGAAAGCGCGATCGACAGCGCGAGGCCGAAGTCGATCATCACCGCAGGAACGGGGAGAAAAAACAGGCAAAGGATGAGGACGATGCCTACGGCGAAGGCGATGTCTTTGCCGCCGCGGTTTGCTGTCGGCGCGGTCCCCACCGCCGTCAATGACATCGCCGCCCTCGCTAATTGGGAGCCAGCACACGGCGTCCCTGCC
>DASXXT010000158.1:0-2030 GCA_036502965.1 Roseiarcus sp.
GCCCATCCCGCGGCTCGCAAAACCGGTTCCCGAAGGGAGCGAACAGGGACGATCGCAAATGCGGCCAATGCGAGCGCCACCACGATCGCCGCCCACCTCGGCCACCCGAAGAGCCTTCTCTGCTTCATAGGTTACTCGCGAAAGTGCGCTAACGCCGTGCCTTAACCGGTCACGCCCTGACAAAACCCAGGTTCTTGGCCTTCATTCAATTGCAGCTTCTGCCGCAGCGATAGAAGCTGTAAGCCCGCTTCGACACAATGCCTTCCAGGCCGAGCTCGCGGGCCTTCGAACGCGAGTGAGCCTCGTCGGCGAGCGCTTCGCTGAATGGGATTCCATTTTGTAGAAGGCGGTTAGGGCGCTTGGCCTACCGCCCTGTGCGCGCCAGTTTCGGAAAGACAACCCCAGCTCTGGCTACCTTTGCGCTCAAGCATAAATTCCCGGAACATTGTTCACAGAGACGGAGTTTAGCGGCTGGCGGTGCCGCAAGGGACAGCCAATGGGGGAAGACCTCCGCGAGCGCGCCCAGCGCATCTTGGACATTCTTGGCGAAACCAACATCGGCGCTGCCGGCGGCGCGCTCGGCCTGGCGGCCGTGTCACTTCTCACTGAGGTTTCCAATTCCGACTTCGAGAACTGGATCAAGGCGCTGCGCGACGCGCGTCAGCATCAGACCGCCGACCGCCGCGCCGCGCGGCAACTGCGCAACTGGGTTACGCCCGAAGCGATGAGGAAATGGAGCGAGGAGCGAGGCCCACGGCCCGTAAGATTAGGCAGGCCGACCAGGGTCTGACTCCCCCAATCGGGCGAAATCCCCAGCTGTTTCCGCACTGCTAGCCTAGAGCATTTTCCTGTCCGATTGAATCGTCCGGGGATTCCCGAATCGGCTTGGTTCTGATTCATGCTTCTGGCCGGCGAATGAGGCTGGCGTGCCTGGCCAGATCCTTATCCGTTGACCTTCGCAGGCGTGTCGTTGGCGCGATTGAGGGCGGATTGTCGTGTCGAGCGGCGGCGCAGCGATTTGGCGTGAGTGCGGCGAGCGCGATCCGGTGGAGGGCTCAGGAAAGGCGCGAGGGGGATATTAGGCCCAAGCTCCAGGGCGGCGACCGCCATTCGCACCGGATCGAGGCGCATGCCGAGCTGATCCTTTCGGCTGTCGCCGCCAAGAGCGACATTACGCTGGCTGAACTGCGGGAGCGGCTCAAGGAGCGCGGCGTCGCCGTCGTGATCGGCACACTCTGGCGGTTCTTCAAGCGTCGCAAGATCACGCGCAAAAAAAGCCGGCGCGCGCCGCCGAACAGCGCCGCAACGCGGTGAACGCGGCGCGCGAGGCGTGGTTTGAAGGACAACTCGACCTCGATCCGACCCGGATCGTCTTCATCGACGAGACCGCCGCGAACACCAAGATGGCGCGCCTTTACGGTCGTGCGCCGAGGGGCGAGCGATGCCGCGCCGCCGTGCCCCATGGCCATTGGAAAACCACCACCTTCACCGCCGGGCTGCGTCATGACCGCATCGCTGCGCCCATGGTCCTCGACGGCCCCATGAACGGCGACGCTTTTCTCGCCTATGTCGAACAGGCGCTCGTTCCCGAGTTGCGGCCCGGCGACATCGTCATCATGGACAATCTGCCCGCCCACAAGGTCCATGGCGTCAGGCAGGCGATCGAGGCCGCCGGCGCAAGCCTGCGCCACCTGCCGCCTTACAGCCCCGACTTCAATCCCATCGAAATGGCCTTCGCCAAGCTCAAGTCCGCGCTGCGCGCCGCCGAAGCGCGAACCATACCCGACCTCTGGCAAGCCATCGCCGACGCCCTTCCCCGCTTCACCCCACAGGAATGCGCCAACTACCTCGCCGCCGCAGGATACGATGCAACGTGAACGGAAAATGCTCTAGGGCGCTTGGCTCGCCGCCCTGATCTGTCCGAGCATCTGCGCGGGGCCGGTTGACTCTGGCGACGAGCCGCGTGAGCCCCTCCCGCCGCTTCTCCAGCGGGCGCGGGCGCAGATCGGCGCCGCCGAGACGGAGAACAA
>DASXXT010000159.1:0-2723 GCA_036502965.1 Roseiarcus sp.
AGCCAAGCCGCGGTTATCCGGTTATCGCTCCACTCCGCCGGATTTGGCCGAGCGAAAGCTGGAGCAATTGGACGCCGGCTTTCGACAGTCCATTCGTGCCAGAGATAACCGAACATTCGGCGAGCGTGTGAACCGCCGAACTGACGCGCATGGACTGCATCATCTTCCTCGACCACGAACTGCCTTTTTTGGGAAAATTATTCCGTCGCCGACGCCTCCTTAACCGAGGCCTCTCAAACGGGCTGCGGCCTCCGAACTCATCTGGACTTCTGCCGCAAAGCACGCATTGCTATGGGTGTCGGCTGGTGGACTGGGCCACCCGCCGGCGCACTGAGGGCTCGCCCCGCGATTTGCGGGGCTTTGGGTCGTGCGAGCGTCAATTCCGACGCCGCGAAACAACGGAGCCCAAACCCATGTCGACGCTTTCCATCAAGAAGTCCCGGAACCCGGTCCGGCGGGCGCGGCCAGGCTCCGGAGGGGCCTATTAACTGAGACGTCGCGAACGCGCCGCACCGTCCGAATTAGACTGGACTTCTGCCGCAAAGCACGCATTGCTGTGGGCGTCGGTCGGTGGACTCGGCCACCCGCCGGCGCGCTGAGGGCTCGCCCCGCGATGTGCGGGGCTTTGGGTCGTGCGAACGCCAATTCCGGCGCCGCGAACCAAAGGAAGCCCAGATCATGCCGAGCCTTTCCATCGAGAAGTCCCGGAACCCAAAGCGCGCCCCCAAAAAGGGGAGTGCCAAATCCTCTGCCCCAAGGCGGCGTAAGGTCACGCCCGCTACGGTCCCCGGCAAGAAATCGCCGCGGTCTGTTGTTTCGAAGTCCGAGCAAGCCGCCACGGCCAAAACTCCTGTTAAGGCCGAAGAGTCAACGGTTGAGCGCATCACCAAGCAGGAGCGCATGCTGAATCTTCTCAGCCGGCCGGAAGGAGCCAGCATCGAAGAGATGATGCAGGCGACCGAGTGGCAGCAGCACAGCGTGCGGGGGTTTTTGGCCGGCACGGTGAAAAAGAAGCTCGGCTTTTCGCTGAGCTCATTGAAGCCCGATGACGGGGTCCGCCGTTACCGCATCGAGACGCGTCGCGGTCGCTGAAATGGAGAAAGTGGCGATCGATATCGCGGAGACGCTAGCGCGGCTCTCGAATCTGACGATCTTCGAGCTGCGCGGCGAGTGGCGGCGGCTGCATCGGGCGCCGCCTCCCATGCGGTTGTCCCGCGATTTATTGACACGCGGAATCGCCTACAAGCTCCAGGAGAGGCCGTTCGGCGGCCTCTCCAAATCGATCCAGCGCAAGCTGGAACGCCTGAATCTCGACTCGGGGGCAAGCGACGCACAAAAGCTCGCACCGCCGATTTCGCTAAAGGCTGGCACTCGGCTTGTGCGCGAATGGCGCGGCATCACTCATACCGTGCTTGTCCACGCGGACGAGTTCGAATGGAATGGCCGCCGCTATCGGTCCCTCACACTTGTCGCCCGTGAGATTACGGGGGCCCATTGGTCCGGTCCACGTTTTTTCGGTTTGCGAAAGGGTACAGGCCGCTCCGTCGAGGCCGTGGAGGGCGAACATGCGGAAGCCTGATCGTCCGAACTCCGGCGCCATTTTCCGTTGCGCGATCTACACCCGAAAATCGTCCGACGAAGGCCTCGAGCAGGCGTTCAACTCGCTCGACGCGCAGCGCGAAGCCTGCGAAGCCTATATCGTGAGCCAGCGTCATGCCAGATGGACCGCGCTCCCCGACATGTACGACGACGGGGGCCTGTCGGGCGGCACGATGGAACGGCCGGCCCTGCAGCGGCTGCTCTCCGATATCAAGGCTGGCAAGGTTCAGATCATTGTCGTTTACAAGGTTGACCGGCTGACCCGGTCGCTCGCCGATTTCGCCAAGATCGTCGATGTGCTGGATGCCTATTGTGCCTCCTTCGTGTCGGTGACCCAGCAGTTCAACACCACGACCTCGATGGGGCGCCTGACGCTCAACATGCTGCTCTCCTTTGCCCAATTCGAGCGCGAGATCGCCGGCGAGCGCATTCGCGACAAGATCGCCGCGTCTAAGGCCAAGGGCATGTGGATGGGCGGCAATGTGCCGCTCGGCTACGCCGTCAAGGACCGCAAACTGATCGTCAACGAAACCGAGGCGGCGACCGTCCGGATGGTCTTTCGCCGCTATGCCGAGCTTGGCTCCGTCTCCCTGCTCGAGGCCGAACTTGGCCGAGATGGTATTGTAAGCAAGCGACGGGAGGGCGCCGGCGGAGCGCTTTCCGGCGGCAAGCGCCTCTCCCGCGGGGCGCTTTATCTGATGCTGCAGAACCGGCTTTATCGCGGTGAAGTCGCGCACAAGGACCAAATCTACCCTGGCCAGCACGAGGCTGTTATCGATCCGGAACTTTGGCAGATCGTGCAGGACAAGCTCGCCGCCAATCGGCAGGAGCGCTCCTTGGCGGTGGGCGCCGAGGTGCCGAGTCTGTTGGCGGGCCTGATCTTTGATAGCGATGGCGCTTGTCTCTCTCCTACCCATGCTGTCAAGAAGGGCAAGCGGTATCGCTATTATGTCTCGACGGCGCTGATCACTGGCAGTCGCACGGACTATCCCAAGGGCCGGCGCATTCCGGCGGGCGACATCGAAGGGCTGGTGCTCGACCGGCTGCGCGCGCTCTTCGCGTCTGGCGAAGAAATGAGCGCCGCGATCGCGCCGCTCGGCCTTGACGCCGCGACTCAGCGAGCG
>DASXXT010000160.1:0-2856 GCA_036502965.1 Roseiarcus sp.
AGCAACAGAACGGGTTGGAAATTAGAACCTGCTTAGGCAGAGGCGAATCGTAGCCATCAAGTTGGCCCGGTGCTACCACCCATCTCGATTGAATTGCGGAGGGCTTCGGTAGATTTTTTAAGGCCGTTTCGCGGGGGGAACATGGACACCGTAAGGCTCGCCTGCCGAGCCGCTGAGAGCATCAATCTAGCCTTTTACCAAAACGCGATCCCAATCATTCGGGAATTGTCGATCGAGAACACGACCGGCGGCGAACTCAGAAGCGTCGCCGTGCGCCTTTCCTCGGAGCCGCCCTTCGTCACCCCGGCGTTTGGCGCATCGACCGCATCGCGGACGCCAACGTCCACCACCTTGTGACGATCGACCTCAAGCTCGACCAGGCCGTCCTTGCGAGCCTCACGGCCTCCCGGCGCGCCGAGATCCTCGTCCGCGTCGAAGCTTCGGAGAAGCCGCTTGCCGAGGAAAAGGTTGAGGTCAACCTCCTGCCTCCTGCCTATTGGGGCGGGTCAGCCGCCGCGCCTGAACTTCTCGCGGCCTTCGTCCGGCCGACCGACGCCAGCATCGACGTCATCCTGCGCGAGGCAGCTGACAAACTCTCCAATGCCGGCCGCAACACCGCGATCGACGGCTACCGGGCCGGCAAGAAGGCTCGCGCCTGGGAGATCGCCGAAGCGATCTGGGCAGCCCTCGTCGGCCATTCGATCGCCTACGTCCTCCCTCCAAAAAGCTTCGAGCGTCAAGGCCAGATGGTCCGCGCGCCGGCCGACATCCTCGCCCGCCAGGTCGGAACATGCCTCGACCTAGCGCTGCTCTTCTCGTCCTGCCTCGAGCAGGCGGGCCTCAACCCTATCATCGTTCTCGTCGAAGGCCCGCCTTCGCCGGCTTTTGGCTGACCGACGAGGACTTCTCGACACCGGTCGTCGATGACACTCAGGCGCTCCGCAAGCGCGTCCAGTTACAGGAGATGGTCCTCGTCGAAACGACGATGCTGACCGGCGACCGTCCAGCCCGCTTCCGGCAGGCTGCCGACGCCGCGGCCGGACCCATCGCCGAGGACGCGCGGAAGCCGCTCGAATTCGCCGTCGACGTCCGAAGGGCGCGCAAGGCGCAGATCCGTCCGCTCGACCTCGGGGGGTCGGCGGGAAGCCCGATTGAACCGAAAGTCCAGGCCGCGGTCCCGCACGAACTCGACGCGGTGCCCGTTTTCGAAGACGAGCAGCCGGCCCACGCGCCGAGAGAAGAGCGCGTCTTCACGCGCTTCGAAAAGTGGAAGAACAGCCTCCTTGACCTCTCCCTGCGCAACCGCCTCCTGAACTTCAAGGACGGCAAATCGCTGCCGATCGAATGCCCCGATCCAGCCCGTCTTCTCGACCAGCTCTCCGCCGGCCACCGCATGAAGATCCTGGGGCAGGCCACAGTCCTTGACGGACGCGACGGACGCGACCCGACGATCTTCGAACGCCAGAACGAGGACGGCCGCCGCGCCTATCTCCTCGAAGCCCTTGGTCGCGACGAGCTCTGCACCCAGACCCCCGAGAAGGACACCGACGCCCGCCTTACCGACCTCTTTCGCGCCGCACGCCTCGCCTTCGAGGAAGGCGGCGCCAACGTGCTCTTTCTGTGCCTCGGCTTCCTCAAATGGCAGCCCCAGGAGGGCGCCGGCCCCTACCGCGCTCCTCTCGTCCTCGTGCCCGTGCAACTCGAGCGCAGGAGCGTCCGCTCGGGCTTCAAACTCGGACTCCACGAAGACGACATCCGCTTAAACCCGACGCTTCTCGAGATGCTCCGGCGCGATTTCGAGCTTCGCATCCCGGATCTAGAGGGCGATCTCCCTTCCAACGGATCCGGCGTCGACGTCGCGAAGATCTGGAGGATCATGCGCGAGAACATAAAAGGCGTCCGCGGGTTCGAAGTGACGGACGAGGTGGTGCTCACTTCCCTCTCCTTCGCCAAATATCTGCTCTGGAAGGATCTTGTCGACCGGACCGAGCAGCTAAAGCAGAGCCAGGTCGTCAAGCACCTCATCGACACGCCCACCCACTCCTACAGCAATGGAGAGGACGACTTCATCAGCCCGTCAACACTCGACTACGCCGTCGACCCCGCCGACCTCTTCACACCCCTATCGGCAGATTCCTCCCAAGTATCCGCGATCATTGCGGCTCAGCGTCGCAAGGATTTCGTCCTTTTTGGACCGCCCGGCAGCGGCAAGAGCCAGACCATCGTCAACATGATCACGAACTGCCTTGCCCACGCCCAGACCGTCCTCTTCGTCTCGCAGAAGACTGCGGCGCTCGAAGTCGTCGGCCGACGAATGGACCACGTCGGACTCGGCGACTACTGCCTCGAGGTCCACTCGACCAAGGCGCAGAAGTCCGTCGTCGTCGACCAGCTGGCCAGCGCCTGGCGCACCCGAAAGACCGCCACTGAACAGGACTGGGCCGCAGCCACGGCTGACCTCAAGAAGAAGCGCGAGGAACTCAACCGTCTCGTCTCCGCGCTTCATCGGCGCCGCCCCAACGGGATGACCGCCTACGAGGCCTTCGGCCGGGTCGTCGTCGATCGCGGATCGCTCCCTGAAGTCCGCCTCGCCTGGCCGGCCGGGACAACCCACGCTCCCGAGGACCTCGCCGCCATGCGCGAGGACTGCAGCGCGCTTAAGAACGCGCTCGCCGCGGTCGGCGATCCCTCCCAGCATCCCCTTCGCGGAATCGAACAGACGAAATGGACGCCGGCCTGGGCCGAGGAATTCAAGCGCCATGCCGCGACCTTTAAAGCCGCAATCGCGGAACTCCTGCGCACGGCCGACGCCTTCGCCACAATCATCGGGTTCCCGCCCGGATTCTACAATCACGC
>DASXXT010000161.1:0-9554 GCA_036502965.1 Roseiarcus sp.
TCCTTCGGGAAGCGGAGGATGCCGGGCGCGTGGTCGAAACCGGCGTTGCCCATCGCGGCCTCGCATTGATCGGTTACTTTTCCGGTGATTTTCTGGAGGCGCGGACCCATTGCGAGCGGGCGCTGGCAGCCTGCACCCCCGGACATGAAGAGAAGGCGCGGGAGCGTTTCGGCGAGTACACTGGCGCGCCGGTCATGTCCTGCCTGGCCATCACGAGTTGGCAATTGGGCAAGGTCGACCGCGCGCGCGAATTGATGGAGATAGCGAACCGACGCGCGGTCGAGCTTGGCCACGTACCGTCGATGGGCTACCCGCTTCTCTTCAGATCCCACCTCGAAGTCCTGCGCGGGGACGCAGCGGCCGCTCTGAGCTCCGCGGAGGCTCTGGAATCGTGCGCGCGCGAGCACGGGATGACGCTTTGGCGTCAGTGGGCGGAACTGAGTTCCACTTGGGCGCGCGGTCGCCTCTCTGATCCGGCCGTCGCCGCCGCTGAATTTCGACGTGACCTGGCGGCCTGTTCCGATCAGGGCGCCATGATCAACATGGCGTTTTTTCAGGCGCTGCTCGCGCAACTCGAGACGGACACGATGGGCGCGGAGACCCCGCTGAAGCGCGCCGACGATGCGTTGGCCCTCGCCGGTCAAGGCGACAATCGTTGCTACCTCTCCTTCATCCATCGCCTCCGCGGCGAGATCCTGCTGAAACGCGATCCCTCAAATTCCGCCCCCGCCGAGGAGGCCTTCCGGACCGCGATCGACGTCGCCCGGCAGCAGAGCGCCCGCAGTCTCGGCCTGCAGGCGGCGCTTGCACTCGCCAAACTCCTCCGATCGACCGGCCAAGCGGCGGAAGTGCACGCCGTCCTCGCGCCCGCGCTCGAAGGCTTTTCCCCGACGCCGGCGATGCCGGAGATCGCGGAGGCGCAGGCGCTGCTGCCCATGCTGACGTAGCCCCTGCAAAATCGCAGCACTGGCTTGAGGACAAGCGGGCCGCACGCTCAACGGGACGACCCACAGCGCATGAGCCGCCAGCGGCGGGCGCCAGCAAGCCCGCCTCGCCGGCAGTCAGACCCGGAAGGCTTCGCTCCGCGCCACCAGTTTCTTCACCTAACGGGGAATGCGCTTGTTGACGCACTGGGACATGGATCAGGCGCTCTAAGGGCGATCGAGAACGTCGCAGATGGGCGACTTCCACCCTTCCCGGTCAACCGCTGGAGGTCTGGCGCCGACCCGTTGCTGCCCTTCACGATCAGCGCGGCACGTGCGGAGAAGCCCAGCGAGCGGCCGTAGGCACCAAGCGCAGAATGCCCGGCGGAGAACAGCGAGATTGTATCGAAGATCGCCGCTCGAATAGCTCCAACCACTGGATATCGTCGTCGCTTGACATTACTAATGAACTGAGTAATATATACTGATTATATGTCGGTCGCCACTCACTCCATTGCTGAAGTCAAAAGCACTCGACGCTTCCAACCCCTTTGGCAGATTGACTACTTCCTGGTATTTGTTGATTCGACCGCTGTGTTGTTAAAACAACGGAGTCAATGGACATGGCGTGGTTTGGTACAGCGAGCAGCAAAGTTGCGGCCGCGCTAATATGCGCAAGCGGTGCATTCGGCGTGCTCCGTTTGGCAAGTCCGTGGCTCGCGTTAGGGAGACTTCGCCGGCCAGATGGATGGACATACTTGCTTGGGGCTAGGGTCATATGGCGGAGCCTGAAGACTACGGCGCACGGGATCGCCCGCACATCACCATCAACGCGTTCCGGGAGGCCGCGCAGTATGGCTTTCCGTCGCGCGTGCAACAGCGCAAGCCACTTCGGGTGGATTACGCTGCGCACGCGGAGGCGCTCCTGGATCAGCTGACCCGGGCGCTGTGTGATCTGCCGGCGCCGGCCGCGGATCCGCGCCTCAATATCGACGGCTTGAAACCCGGCACGGTGGTCGAGGTCTCGACGCTCGCGCCCGCTGAAGGTTCGCGTACCAAGGCGGCGAAGGTCCCGGCAACGGTAGAGTTTCCCGCTCAGGACATTGTGGTTTTGAGGACCGAGCGGCGCGAAGACCGGACGGAAAGCGCGCTGCTGTTCGTGCCCGACGATGCCCGTGGTTTCCTGCGGAGCCGCATCAGGAATTATGGTCGCGACCGAGGCAACGCGCGGCGACCGGACATTGAGCGGTTCGAGGTGCTTGAGACGATTGCGGCCGCGCCTGTCCGTTCGCTGTTTGTGGGCGAGGCCGACTTCGCTGCGCCGGAAATTGTTTGGTGGGAGCTCTGGGTCCAGGGCCGCCCGGGGCGGGCCGAGCGTGGCGGCGCTCGCACGCGGGGCTAACCTCGACATCCATGCTGACCGCCTGCTCTTCCTAGACACGACAGTGGTCTTCGTTCACGCTACCGGCGATCCAGGCGGGCTCGCTCCACTGCGATCTTTGGCGGGGCTACGCGATCGATTTGGCCGGACACGACTCGATCGCCGTATACCCCGGTCGGGGGCTGGTGGAAGTCACATGTCTGACAACGCTGTGTTACGGACAAGGGCCGTTACGCCCTCGTCATTTCCGTGTCGGCGCCCGGGCAGGCGGTCGATCTCCACGCCGAAGTCGCGAACATGGTCCAGGTGAAGGAGATCGAGGCGCTAATCGGCTGAGAGAAAAGCTGAGTGGATGCGGACTTTTGGGCACGGCTTGGTCAAACCGCTTGGCCGGCCGCGCCCTCGGGCGACAGGAACGCCGCTTTCGGCGGCTCAAATCCCCAACGCGCTCTGGTGCGCCGACTTCAAAGGCGAGTTCAAGCTGGGCGACGGGCGTTACTGTTATCCGCTGACCGTCACCGACTACGCCTCGCGTTACCTCCTCATGTTGTGAGGGGCTCGAATCGCGCGCGAAGACCTCGCGATCACCGCGTTCGAGCAGCTTTTCCAGGAGCGCGGACTGCCGGGGGCTATCCGATCCGACAACGGCGTCCCTTCGCCAGCCCGAATGCCTTGTTCAACCTCTCCAAACTCTCCATCTGGTGGCTCAGACTCGGCATCGCCATCGAGCGGATCAAGCCAGGAAATCCCCAACAAAACGGTCGCCATGAGCGCATGCATCTGACGCTGAAGAAAGAGACGACCCATCCACGCGGCATGAACAGCCTGCAACAGCAAGCGCGCTTCGATGATTTCTTAATGGAGTTCAACGAGGAAAGCCGCACGAGGCCCTCTCCATGAAACGCCCTGCCGAGATTTATGCGCCTCGCCCCATTCTTACGGCGGCCTGCCCGAACTCGCTTGTCCCCTCCAGACCGAGACGTCCTCGTCACCGCAGGCGATCTGCATGCACCGAAAACGCGTCAACGTCTCGACCGTCCTCGCCGGCCAGCGTCTCGGAATCAAGGAGGTCGACGAAGGCATTTGGATCGTCAGCTTCATGAGCTACGATCTCGGCTTCATCGATCTGGAGCAGAGAACCTTGCAACCCCTCGACAACCCATTCGGCCCGAGGTTGTCACCCATGTCTTAGGTACGTTCTGTCACCTATGTGTCCGGGCCAGACCCAGTAAAATCTGGAGCTGGCGAAGGGATTCGAACCCTCGACCCCAACCTTGGCAAGGTCTCGAACCCGCTGGCCAGCCCACCTACGCAGCCTTGCGCAAGCGGAAGGAGTGAAGACCCTCGGGTTTCAAGTGGGTATACCGACGCAGCATCTTCCAGTCTTTATGACCGGTGACGAGCGGCGACGGCGAATCTAACGATTCGGCCCAAAGGAATTTGCTGGCGCGGATTGGCCTCAAACGCGGCGATGAGATGGTCAAGCTCATCTTGGGTCGGCCGGCGGTCGCGCTCGTCGCCCTTACCAACGAGCCCGAGCCGCGAAAGAGCAATACGAGCCAACAAGACCGGCTCCATGGACAAAACCACTCCATGAACACCTGCCGCGTGGGAGAGAACCGTCTTGATGTATCCGAGGTCGATTCCTAGATGACGGGCCCAGCGCCCTCTCGGGCGCGTTCCTTGCCAAATTGAATCAGCCGTTCACGCTGAGTTGGGAATACGCAGCCGCCCGAGCTTCCGCTCAAGCGACACGAGGCTCGCTTCCTTGGAGCGTCCTATACGCTTGCCGACTTCCTGGAGGTCCTCTCGGTGGAGGCGAACAAGATCGCCGAAGGATTTGGCGTCTCGGGAACTCCGCGCGACTGACGGCTCTCCACGATCAATGCGCCGCTCGACTTCAAGCGCCCACTCTTCGGCGTCCTTGCGCCGGAGGAACGTCTCATTGACATACTTTCCTTTTCGCCGCACCTGGACTCGCCAGGATCCAGAATTGAGCTTGGTGAAGGTAGCCAAAGCGTGTGCGCTCCGTGTGCAGCGAGCCGGCGTACTGCCGCGAAAAGGGTCGCATTGTAGCGTACAAACGAGTGCACACGCCCCGGCCCAACGAGTTGAGCTTATAGAAAAAATGCTTCCACATCAAGGCTTTAGATTTGCCGTGGCCCCGATGATGGACTGGACCGACCGGCGCTGCCGGGCGTTCCATCGCATCCTCACCCGCCGCGCCCGGCTTTACACCGAGATGGTGACTGCGGATGCGGTTGTGTTCGGCCCGCGCGAGCGGCTGATCGGCTTCGACGCGGGTGAGCATCCGGTCGCGCTGCAGCTCGGCGGTGCGGAGCCAAGTCGGCTCGCGGAAGCGGCCCGTATTGGCGCCGAGTTCGGCTACGACGAGATGAATCTCAATTGCGGCTGTCCGTCCGACCGGGTGCAGAGCGGGCGCTTCGGCGCCTGCCTCATGCGCGAACCCGAGCTGGTCGCCGAATGCCTGGCGGCGATGGTCGCAGCTGTCGACGTTCCGGTCACGGTCAAGTGCCGCATCGGCGTCGACGAACAGGAGCCGCGGGACGCGCTGTTCACGTTCGCGGAAGCGGTGAAGGCGGCAGGCGCGGCGGCTCTGATCGTGCATGCGCGCAAAGCCTGGCTCCAGGGCCTGAGCCCCAAGGACAACCGGTCGATCCCGCCGCTCGACCATGAGCTCGTCCATGAGTTGAAGCGCGAGCATCCCGACTGGCCGATCATCCTCAACGGCGGCCTCGCCGACCTCGACGCGGCGCGCGCGCATTTGACCCAGGTCGACGGAATCATGCTCGGGCGCGCGGCCTATCAGAACCCGGAGGTGTTGATCGCCGTCGACCCTGCTTTTTTTGGCGAGCCGCCGCCAGTCGCGGACGGGTTCGAGGCGATCGAAGCCTTCATGCCGACGATCGCGCGCGGCTTAGACCGCGGCGAGCGCCTGCACGACTACACCCGGCACCTGCACGGGCTGTTCGCCGGACGGCCCGGAGCCCGCGCCTATCGGCGCGTTCTCGCAAGCGACGCGATCCGCGCTGGCGCCGGGCTCGAGGTGTTGCGCGACGCCGTCTCCCGCGTGGAGAGAAGACGAGAGTACGTCGCCGCGGCGGAATAGAGCCCGCTCACCTGGCCACCATAACGAGCCGATCGCGCTCGACCGTGTAGCTCTTGAGCCGCTCGAGAAAGCTCATGCCGAGCAGGCTCTCCTCCAACGCGCCGCGGCGCGCGACCAGCGCAGGCACGTTGCGCATGACGATCGGCCCGACCGCGATCTGGTCGAGCCGAACCTCCGCCGCCATCGCCGCGCCATTGGCGGTGGCGACGGGAACGTCGAAGACGAGGCGGCTCGCGTCCACGCCCGCCCGCCGCGCGTCGTCGGCGGTCAGCACCACTGCGGAAGCGCCGGTGTCGAACAGGAAGGTCACGCGCGCGCCATTGACCCGCCCGGCAATCGCGAATTCGCCGCTGAGGCGCCGGTTGACGATCACTTCCCCGCCTCGCCCCACCTGCGGCTCCGACGGAAAGAATTCGCCGGCGATGCGCCCGCCGATCTCGGAAGCCTCAAAGCGATAGGCGTAGACCCCGGTCAGCGCGATCAAGAACGCCGCCCAGATCGCAGCTGCGGTGGCGATGCGCGCGATGTCGCTCGGACGCGCCGAACGCAAGCCGCTGAGGACGAGCCAGAGCAGAAGCGCGGCGCCGATCGCGGCGCTGGCGAAGCGTTGATGGTCGAGCCCGAGCAAGGTCGACTGGGGCGGGGTCATCAGCAGCGCCGCCAGCGCGACCGCCAGAACCGCGACGGGCAGGATAAAGCGCATCAGCGCCGACTGCGGGACGCGACCCGCCCGCCGCGCGCAGCGCGCGATCGCGCCTCAGCCAAGCGCTGAGGAAGGCCGGTCATGACAGCGACCCGCTCGACCTCGCTCATCGTCGCCCAGGCGGCGATTTCCTCGCTTGTGCGGCCGCAGCCAATGCAAAAAGCCGACAGCGGATCGATCACGCAGACATTGATGCAGGGAGTCGAGACCGGGGGCGACATCGCCCTCACTTAGGCAGCCGAATGCCCGATGAGAAGTCCGCACCAGGCGGCGATCTCGCCGCACTGCTGGGCGGCCCCGGCGACGTCGCCGGTCTGCCCGCCGATCGCGCGGCGCGCCAACGCGACCATGAGCAAAGCCCCGGCTCCGCTCATGAGCGCAGCGAGGAGCGCATGCGTGAGGCCAAGCGCGACGAGGCCAAGCGCGACTGCAATAACAAAGGCTGAGCCCCAGGCGGCGGCGAGTGCGTTCGAATCGAGCCGGCCGGCCGCAGCGCCCGCGCCGTCGGCGCGGGCCGACGGCAGAAGCGCGAGCGGCGTCAAGGCGGCGGCGCGGGAGAGCGCGGCGACCAGCGTCAGGCTGAGCGCCGCGCGCCAGAACCCGCCGTCGAGCGACGCGGCCAGGGCGCCAATGCGCAGGATGAGTGCGAGCGCGAGCGCGATCGCGCCATAGGCGCCGATGCGGCTGTCGCGCATGATTTCGAGCTTCGCCGCCCGCGTCGCGCCGCCGCCGAAACCGTCGGCGACGTCAGCAAGCCCGTCCTCGTGCAGCGCCCCGGTCGCGGCGACGAGCGCGGCCGTCGTCAGCCCAGCGCGGATGAGCGGGGGCAGACCCAGCAGCGCGGTGAGCGCAAGCACCAGCGCGCCGATGAGGCCGACCGCGACGCCGGCGACCGGCGCCGCCCAGGCTATGCGGTCAATGTCGAGCGGCGCTCTTGGCCCGGATTCGCCCACGCGCAGGCGGGTAAAGAAGCGCAGGGCGTCGGCGATGTCCCGTGCGGCGGGAGCCAGGCGGCTTGATGAGCCCAAGCCCATGGGGGGCGCCGCTCAGTGGTGGGCCCACAGAAACACGAGGACTGCCGCCGCTCCGATCGCCGTCAATCCCGATTCGACGATGCCCCACTGGCGAACGAGCGCGCGCGCCGCCGCCACGTCGCCGCCGCGCAGCGAGCGGATCTGGTTGTCGAGCGGCGACATGACGAAGAAGGCGTAGAGCCAGCTTGCAATGATGATGAGCGCGCCAAACGCCCAACGTACATCCTGGGATTCGAAATAAGCTATGAAGCCGGCGACCGCCGCCACGAGCGCGAGAGCGATGAGAAGCGAGACGCCGCGGCTGTCGCTCGGGCCCCATTCGCTGAGCAACGCCTGCTCGTCGAGCTTGAGGCGAGCCGGCTGCTCGACCCAGTTCACGTAGAACGAGGCGCCGGTGAAGGCGGCCGCGAAGGCCAGCGCTAACGTTCCCCAGATCATGGCGGCTCCCCGTTGCAAGCCGGCTCCTCTAGCATGAAGCGCCGCGGAAAGCGCGCGGCGTCGCTTGACAGGGCGCAAGCGCGAGCCCAGCTTGGCGATCAGGGGATGGGGTTCCCCTTCAACCGCCCTCAGGGCTGATGACTCCTGTCTGGCCATTTTGGCAGAGGGAGAGTCATGCTTTGATCGCGCGCAACATCATCCTTCCACGAGCCCAGTCCTCATGGCGCCCCTGCTGTCGCTGAGCGCCTTCATGATTGGGCTCAGGGTTCAGATTTGCTTGCAGCGCCGCTTCGGTCCGACACTGGCGCATTAACAGAGACGCGCTATGTGGACTTATGTCGCGATTGCGATTGGCGGCGCGCTCGGATGCTGGGCGAGATACGCGCAGACCAACGTGGTGCAAGCGGTCTTCGGCCGCGACTTCCCGCTCGCGACCCTGAGCATCAACGTGATCGGAAGTTTTCTTATGGGCTTCTTGTTCATCGTAACCCTGGAACGCCTGATGATCCCGCCAAGCGTTCGCGTCGGCGTTCTAACGGGCGTCCTCGGCGGATACACGACCTTTTCGACCTTCGAGATGGAGACCCTCCTGCTCGCGGAGAACGGAGAGTTTCTTAAGGCGGCGCTCTACGTGGTTCTATCCGTTGTCCTCGGATTCGCGGCTGCATTTGGCGGCGCCTACATCGCGCGAAATTTGTAAGTCGGAGCAACGAATGTCGACTGACGTCCTGATGGTTCGAATTTATCTCAGCGAGGCGGATCATGGACGGCGCAGAACCTTGATGCGGGAGATCTTCTCGCTTTTGCACGACCGGCACGCCGTGCAGGGGGTCACCGTCTTCAGAGGCGTCGCCGGGTTTGGCCCCGACGGCGAGGTTCACGCGGACGACATGCTGCGGCTAGCTGTCGACCTGCCGTTGGTGATCGAATTTTTCGATGAGCCAGAGATCGCGGAGGCGGCGATCCACCTGCTCGACGATTTGGTTCCCGGAGGACACATCGTATCGTGGCCGGCCAAACGCTATGGCCCCGCCGTTCCGCCACCGAGCTAGGCCAAGCTCGGCGCCTAGGGTGCCAGGTTAATGGTGTGGGGTCCTGCGCCCATGGCGCGCATGCTCGGACGTCGCTCGCGCTCTTTGCCGGTTCAGGGTGTTTCTGTGCCGCGTCCGGGCCGCGTTCGACCCGGCGCCCGCCCCGGTCCTTGGGGTGGCGGCGGCCGACGCAGCTCCCGGCGGCGGATTGCTCTGCGCATAGGCTGGCGGAGGCGCGAGCGCGAGAACGAGGGCGACGCCGATCGAGGCGAAGATTGCGTTGCGCATTGTCATTTCCCCACCTTGTCTGCTTGGCCGACGACGACGGCGCCAAGATCGCCCAATCCCCTTTATACGCCAGCCATCCCGCCCGGGGCACTTAGCCCTCAAGCTCGGCCACCCACACCTGCATTGAGCCGGGTGTTCGATTGGCCCATAGGTGATAGGGCAGGGCGATAAGCGAGGCGTCGCGGGCCGCGGGCGGCTCAGTCGAGTAAAGTGGGCCGGCTTCCTTGTCAGGAACGAGCCTCTTCGCGCTCGCTTTCAGCGTCATCGCGCCGCCAAACAGGTCCGTCCTCCATTCGGCGTCGAGCGGCGTTGAGCGCGGCAGCGCCAGAGTCTGGACGAGTCCGCCGGGATTGTCGGCCTCCTCGACACAGTAGATCAGCGGACCCCGCCTGAGCGCTGCCCGCCCAACGTCCATGCGCACGTTCGGATGGGCGTAGAGCCGCTCGGCCGGCATCTTGAGATCGAGCGTCACCACGTCGCCCTTTCGCCACACTCGGTGGATGGTCGCATAGCCGTTCATGGGCGCGAGTTTGACCGGCTCGCCGTTGACTGCCGCGCTGGCGCCCTTCGCCCAGCCTGGAATGCGCAGCTTGAGATCGAAAGCCGCCGGCGCTTCGGGATCGATG
>DASXXT010000162.1:0-2684 GCA_036502965.1 Roseiarcus sp.
AAGAGCCGCGCCTCGTCGTTTAGTTTGGCGCGCCAGTAAGGCGTCGGCGACAACTTCTTAAGGCCGGCCGCGGCGAAATCTCCGCGGGTCAGCGCGGCGCTAATTTTCTCGATCGACTTGGCGAACTGGCCCGGCGCGAGACCACGATAGGAGATGATTCGCATCTGTAAATCTTACCCAAATCGCCGATTTAGGCATATCGGTTCCCGGGTCCGTCGGGTCGGGTCCGTCGGGTCCGCGGCGCAGGCGAGCGCGCTTGGTTCTCAGCACGGCGGATTGTTATCCGGCGTCGCGGTCCCAACGCCGATCGACACGGTAATGCCATGACTCACCATCGTCGGGTTGGTTCAGTTGTTGTGCTGAATCGAAGGGATGATTGGCTAACGGAGATGTAGAGCTACATCACGAAATACGTCGCAGTAACGACATGGCGATGGTCAGGACTACGATTGTTGACGTATGGCAAATGTCCGCAGTTGGCGCAGTCCCTCCGTAGGGGCTATGGCGGCTTCCCTCCGCATTCCTTCCGCGCCGGGGCTCCGCCGGCACCAATGCGTCGACTGATGACCCGTCGGCCATCGGCTTCGACACGCCCGTGACCGAGCCGGGCCCGGCCGCGATGACTCGTGATCCGCGCCCGCACCGCGCTGTCCCGAGGCGCGCGCTGCGCGGATCGGGCGTTACGGAACCCCCGGCGCGCTCGCAAAAATCGCCGTCATTGTCGACGTGAGGCAAGGCAATACTCGTGCGGCGTGCCAAAGAGGGTTTTCCGAGTCATGGCGCGAGCCTCCCGATCGTCCATCCGCTTACGTTGTGCTGCGGCCGATCTCGGCCAGCGACTCCTCGCCCTTGTCGCGCCGAATCGTTGCTGGGCAGCGCCTTTGGTCGACGAGTTCGAAGTGGTGAACCGACGAGACTCGCGCCGAGCCGCGCGCCTCCGAAGCGAGATCGCTCGCCGGCACGCGTTCGACGCCGCCATCGAAGCCGAGTGCGAAGAAGGCAAGCGGCTCCAATCACCCGGTCGTCGCCTGATCTGAGGGCCGCGCCAAGATCGGCTTCCATCGTCACAGCGACGCTCCCCCGCCGGCGAGACCTCGGGTCGGCTAAGGCTCGCGCCCGCCGATGGCTGCCCTTTTAATCGGCCTGCGTGGTAGGCTCAGGTACCCGAGTGACCGCAGGCAGCACGATGAAAGAGGACGTCTTCAACACGAGCATCCGAAAGTTGCTCAAAGAGTTCGGCGTCACCGCTCAACGCGAGATTGAGAAGGCGGTGCGCCAGGCCGTGGCTGAACATCGGCTGAAGGGGACCGAGAGGTTGCATACAAAGCTGACGTTGTCGATTCCTACGGTTGGCCTGACACATAACATAGAGGGCGACGTCGATCTTGGCTGAGTGCAATTTACTCCGCTCCACCCCACGACGACGCGACCGGTCGTGGACGCTGACCGGCGCCCACATGCCTCGCACACGATCACGAGCGTTGACCCGCGAGCCTTCCGTCATGGGCTCAGTAGACCTCCGCTGCTTGGAGGTCACCGACCATCCCCCGTTCGCAAGAGAGCGCGGGGGGATAAGGGCCATGTAAAGACAAAACTTCTTGCCCGCGTGGGGCCGCCGCTCAGCTCTTTCGCACGAATCCATCCGCGCTCCAGTCTTCGCTGCCGACGCCGTGGTGGAGGAAGAAGAGGCCATCGGGATCGTATTTGTCCTTGACCGCGCGAAGCCGGGGGTAGTTGTCGCCCCAGAACGAGTCCTGCCAGTTCGGCTCGAAGTAGTTGGTCTCCCAAACATAAGAGGCCGGACGCGGCGTGAGATTGCGCAGTTCGCCCATCGCCGCCGTGACGGCGGCGGCGTCGCGCCGGGCCTTCTCTATGTCCGGCTCATGTCCCGGCACGCCGGGATAGGCCGGCGGCGCACCCGCCCCGCAGATGGCGAGCGCGAAAGCGTCGAGGACGGCCGGGTTCATCGCGGTGCCCCGGGTCGCGTCGATCGCTTCCGACCGCCCGCCGGCTAATCCCTTGCCGAAGTAGATCTCCACTTGCGAGTGTCCCGCCGCGGCGGTCAGCGCGTCGACAAGGTGTTCGCGCTGATCCGCTTCGAGGAGGGACGCGGCCAGCCATGTCGATTGATAGGCGTGGATGACCTGACCTGCCTCGTCGACGTTTCCCACGTAGTAGATGTCGGCGGGGTGCGCGCCCGGGCGATCGTCGGCGACGATTGAGCCGGGGATTCGGCGAAGCGTTGCCGGGTCCCAGAACCCGCGTCCCGGCGTGGCCAAAACCTGAAGCGACGAAACGACGGCGAACTCCTGCGGCGACGCGGCGACCCAGTCGAAGAACGGGCGCCAGACAGCCTCCGCCTCGTCCCGGCCGAGGCCTTGAAAGACCATCTCCCCGATATATCGGGGAGATTTAGGTCGAGCAATATAATGTCATAGTCATAGATTTTTCCGAGATCGACCCCCTCTTCGCCAAGGTCCGTTCTGTAGACATTAATTTCTTCGATCTTGAGCATAAGCTCGATGCTCTGCGCGATGGCTGCATCGTCGTCGACCAGCAAAACGCGCACCTGAATTCTCCTTTCGATACCAAACGGATAGTTGATGAACTAAGTGAATAAAGCCTGAAGGCTTTAAGCCGACTGCACCCGTGGGACGGCCTCATGACGGCCTCGGGCAAAAAAT
>DASXXT010000163.1:0-15933 GCA_036502965.1 Roseiarcus sp.
CATCCCGACGTCGGCCCATTGGGGCCGGCCCAGGTCGCGGTCGATGTAGCAGAACAGGGCGGCGGGCGCGCCGAAACAGTTCCAGTTGGCGATGGCCGCCCGCTGGCGCGCCTCCCAGTCCTCGCGCGCAATGCCGAGTGCACTGTAGCGCTCCTTGCCGAAGGCGGATCGGCGCTCTCCGTACGGGGACGTCAGCGCGCGCGGGTACATTTCGTACTCCCGCTCGTCCCAGGGGTCACCGTGGGCCACGCGCTCGACGGCGCGCGTCTTGAGCTCGGCCAGCAGCGCGCCGGTCAGCACGTAGGAGTTCCACGGCTGGAGGTTCGATCCGGACGGCGACCAAGCCGCGGCGGACAGCACCCGCTCCAGCACCTCCCTCGACACAGGCTCGTCGGTGAATCCGCGGACCGCCCGTCGGCTCGTGACCGCCTCATACACGTCCATGATCGTCGTCACTCTACCGGAACGAACACCGGAGCGCCCTTGTCCTTGATCATGAAGACCACGAATTTCGCCGGCGTGGTGCTGCTTGCGTTCCGGCCAACGACATGAACATCGTCGGGGCCTTCATAGAAGGTCTGTCCTGGCGTCAGCGTCACCTCTTTTCCACCCTTCACCTGCATCACGATGGAGCCTTCGAGCACGTAAACAAACGCCTGGGCATTGTGTCGGTGGATCGGGTCCGACGCGCCGGGCGGATACTCCACTGTGATCATCAGAACTTCCTTGCCGGGATTCTCCGCTAGCTCTTTCGACATCAGCGACGTGACCTTAGCCTGCTGAGCCATCGCCGTTCCGGTCATGAGGCATAGCAGAACCCACGCAACGAGTTTGGTTGTCATCGTCGTCTCCTTCGTTCGCCATTCGGGACCCTGAGCGCAACGCTCCGCTCGGGCATTTTGCGATCCATTGTGCCGATTGTGTCAGCGCCAGACCGGCGGCAAGATCAGCAATCAGGCCGCCGCCTGTGAGCGGCGGAGCCACTCGTCGAGACCGATGCGGCCAAGGCGCGCTTCTCCCAGCGGCACGAGCGAGCGCTCCTCGACCCGGCCGCCCCAATATCCGGCATTGGGGTCGCTCACCACCGGCCGCGAGTCTCCGACTGCCTTGAGATACCGGGCGACGAATTCGTTGAACGGCGCGCGTTCCGGGCCGGCAATCTCCACGATGCCGTTTCGCGGCGCTGCGAGCGCCGCCTCAGCGACGTTGGCGGCGACGTCGTCGGCCGCGATGGGCTGAAACAGCACGGGCGGGAGCCTGACTGTGTTTCCAACCGCGCTTGAATCGGCAATGCTGCGAAGGAATTCCATGAACTGGGTCGCGCGGACGATGGTGTAGGGGACGCCGGAGGCTTCGATCAGTTTCTCCTCGGCGACCTTGGCGCGGAAATAGCCATTGTCAGTCCGGTCGACCGCGACGATGGACAGCGCGACGTGATGCTGGACCCCCGCCGCGGCCTCCGCCGGGAGAAGGTGGCGCTCGGAAGTCTCGAAGAATTCCAGCACCGCCTTGTCTTCAAACGAGGGTGAATTGGCGAGGTCGATCACCACCTGCGCGCCGGCCAAGGCCTCTTTGAGCCCCTCGCCGGTGATGGTGTTGACGCCGGTATTTGGCGAGGCCGCGACGACCTCATGGCCGCGCTGGCGCAGAATGGGAGCGGTTTTCGAGCCGATGAGACCAGTGCCGCCGATGATGACAATCTTCATGGGTTTCACCTCCGTTGTCGATGATCGCGTCCCGAATAACAAGGTTTCAACAAGCAACGCTGGGAATGGCGAGCGGTTACGCTCTTCGCCGACAAGCCCGCGACGGCCGGTGATTTGGATCTGCGCAGTCTTCGTTGCCGCTTCACCAGGGTCCCCACGACGCAACCGGCTTTCGCGACTCTCAAGCGCGAAAGCTCACAGCCCACAAATACGCCGCCAGGGGCGAGAATCTATTGAAGGAATCCGCTGTCGATTGGACGGGCTTTCGAAATCAAAGGTGGCCAGCGAAACCGCGACGTCATGCGGCGCATCGCTCCGTCGCGACGACCGGTTGAACGCGGAATTCGCTGGCGCGCAGTCAGACATGCGGGTGCGCCAGCAGAGCCGTAGGGCTCGTGTGCGGACCAGCAAGAGGCGGTACGCCGTGGGTCGTGGCGGTCGTGGCGAAGCTTGACTCCATCAACTGCGACAGCGCGCCGATAGGCGCGCTCATAGCGGCCGCATTGAGGAGGATGTTGTCGCCCGATCCGCCATCGAGGACGTCCTGCCCGCCGCCGCCGATCAGCACGTCGTCACCGGGGCCTCCCAGGAGAGTGTCGTTGCCGGCGCTGCCGATGAGGACGTCATTGCCGGCGCCGCCATCGGCGGTGAGCTGGATGCCGCTCAGCCCCGACGCTTGAATGACGTCGTCGCCGCCGAGGCCGTTGATGACAAGATGGTCGTTTGCCGCCTCGGCGCCAGAGATTGTCACAGTCGCGGCGAGACCCGAGACGGTGATCACACCGCCGCTGCTGCTGACCAAAATCACATCGTTGCCGCCGGTCGCATTGATGATGATCGTGTCCGCTTGGCCATCGCCTGTGCCGCTGCCTGGGCCGCCCAATGCGTTGACCTTGATCGTCTCCATACGCGAGCCGGACGTCTCATCGAGGGAGATCGTGTCGTTGCCGTCCTGGCCGAACGCCTGAATGAGGGAAGTGTTTGCGACCGTCGCCGTGCCGCCGATGATCGGAACGGCTCCGCCGTTGACCAAAATCCGTCCGGTCCCGTCGCGGCGCGTGACAATGGAGTTGTCGCCGCTGTCGCCGAGCTCCGTCAGGGAGCCCGAACCTGGAGAAAAGAATGCCGTGATAGCCATGATCGCGATCCTATAGGTTTAACCGCGGCGCGGATTCGCCGCTCTGATGGGATGTACAAACCTGTGCAGTAATTATAGGTCTAGCCGTAGATGGCGCGACAGTCTCGAAGGTAAACCAATGTTATTTTTGAATCGTTCAAAGGTTCTCTAGGTACTTTTCGGATGCACCATACTGCCGGCGCGGCAGATTGAAGCGCGCCAACGCGTCCTTCGGAATGAGTTGCGCCACACCCGAGGCAGCGCAGGCAACGGGTTTTCAATGTTAACTACGGGTCGTCCACGTACTATTATTAATATAGTTTTGCCTCCCATGCGTCAATTAGGCAGAACTACCCATATCAAACGCCACTGAGCTGGGATTTAGGCGGCAGCTAACGAGCCTTGACTCTTCGGCTCTCTGCCGCGCGCGGCCCCCTGCGGATCAAATGGGAAGCTTCTGCTTTGGAAGAAGACGGCTCCAACCGATGGGCTCGGACCCCTGCGGGGCTTTTCGCTCATTCGGTGGAATTCAACTCAGTTTGCTTGGCCAAGCGGACAACCCGCCCACATTCGTACGGCGTCTCAAATGCCGCAAATCGGAGAAAGTCTTGCGCGAAACGCGCAGCGCGGGCAGAGTGGCGGCAGAGAGTCGGGCTCTTCTAAAGACGACCCGGCTGTTCTCGAGGCGTGGGGCGAGAATGCGGTTTGTCTTCCTGATCGGGATGCTGGCAGTGCTGAGCGGCTGCTCAAGCTACCGCGACGTTACGTTTATCTACTACCCGAACGCGCCGCACCGCGACACATTCCCGTCTCGCTCCGAGTTCTACGCCGTGGCGGATAAAGAATGCGCAAAATACGGAATGAGGGCGTCCTATTACTGGAGCAACTACGCCCTCGATTTCCAGCGCATCAGGGTGACCTACAATTGTGTTCAGTGACCTCTGGCCGGGCCTGGGCCCCGGCCGAAGTTGTAGTTCAAGGAGATCGGGCTCCAATGTGGGGGCGCGGGGTAGGGCGCAGCCTCGGTGATCGCCGTCATGACGGCGATGTCGAGGTTCGGGGACCCGCTTGAAGCGACCAGACGGCGGCCCACCAGGTTGCCGCCCTCGTCGACGTAGAAATCGACGACGCCATGCCTGTTGGCGAGGTCGAGGTGGAGATCCGCGCTCTCGTGCAGATGGGCTTTGATCTTCCCGTAAACTATCGTCAGATATCGTGATTCAGCGTTGCCGCCGGCAACCGGCGACTCTTCGACCGAGCGCGCGAACTTGTATTGCGGAAGTTCCTCAATCGTCGGTATCGGCGTCCCGACAGCGGCCTTGTTTGGTGGCGCCAGAGGCGCAGCGGGGGCGGCCGTCTGAGCAGGATTGTCCTTCGGCTTGGGGTTCCTATCCGCCGGTAATTCGCCTTCAGGCTCGGGCGTGAGATCATGCGCGGGCGGCGCGGACTGCCCTTTTTGCTCGTCGGCCGGCTTAGGCTCCGGCGCCGGTGATTCCGCTTTGGGCGGAGCGCCTGGATTCGGAGGTGGAGGGGCCTCCGGCGCGGCCTTGGCCTCAGTCGTCTTGTCGGGGGATTCCCGGTTGACCTTCTCCTTGGTCGGCGCCGCCGGCGCGTCATAGGCTGGCTTTTCAAGGTCCGGCTGGGGCGGCGGCTTCGGTTTGTCCTCCGGCGGCTTCGGCTTGGGCGGGGGCGGCGGTTGCTCGACCACCACCTCGACCGGAATTTCCTGTACGGCGGTTGGAATCATCCGTGGCCACAGCCAATAGTAGAGGAAGAACGAGAGCGGAATCAGGAGATGAAGCACGGCCGCCGCGATGAGCGCGAGCACATGGCGCCTGCGCTCGGCAGGCGTCGGCGGCTCGGGCGCATCAAGGCGCTCAACCGGCTCCGCCGTGAAATCGGCCTCGGACAATAGCGTAGCGCTCAGCGCCCAACTCCTCTCGCGAAAGCGCGATGTGTTTCCTTGGCTGAATCGTTCACATCCGGTCAATGGGCCATATAGTCACTTTGCTGCGCGCGCAGGATTGGCGTATGCCCTCGCCCATGAACCGGGCCGGGGGTGGGGGCGGTGAGGCGCCCCGAAATCTGCTCGCCGAACTGGACGCGGATCCAGCGGCGCCGCGCGCTTCGCGGGCGCTGGTGTTCGATTCCGGACTGGGCGGTCTTTCGGTGCTGGCCGAGATCAGGCGGCTGAGGCCGGACGTCCAAATCGTCTACGCCGCCGACGACGCGGCCTTTCCCTACGGCAGACTGAGTGAAGCGGCCCTCGTCGCCCGGGTCGAGACGGTGATGGCCCGACTAATCGGCGAAACCGAGCCGGATATTGTCGTCATCGCGTGCAGCACCGCCTCCACCCTCGCTCTTCCGCCGCTGAGGGCAGCCTATCCACGCCTGCCGTTCGTTGGCACCGTGCCGGCGATCAAGCCGGCGGCAGCGGCGTCACGATCGCGACTGATCAGCGTCTTGGCGACGCGCGGGACCGTGGCGCGCGACTACACCCACGCGCTGGTGCACGACCACGCCGCCAATTGCGAGGTGACGCTGGTCGGCTCGCCGCTGCTTGCGGTCATCGCGGAGCGCGTCATGCGCGGCGAAGGCGTCGAGGATGGTGAGATAGAGCGCGAGATCGCGCCGTGCTTCGTTCAGCGCAACGGCCGGCGCACGGACCAGATCGTCCTCGCCTGCACTCACTTTCCGCTCATCCTGGACAAGCTCGAGCGGCTTTCGCCCTGGCCGGTCGGCTTCGTCGACCCGGCCCCGGCGATCGCGCGTCGGCTCGATGCGCTGATAACCGCGGCCCGCCCAGGCGTGTCGGCTGGCCGCGAAGGGACCGCGATCTTCACCAGCGGCGACGAGCCGCCGCCGTCTTTGCAAAAAACCTTGCGTCGCCACGGGCTGACGTTTACGCCCGCCGCGATGATCGGCTTCGCTCCGGCTTGAGCGGAACCCACGCGCTACTCGAGAGTACGGAGAAATCCCGTCCGCGTCGCCGCACGCATACGGTCAGCACTGACGATACGACGTTCGACCCCAATTCCTCGAAGGCGAGAGGCGAGGTGCCTGCTGCGGTGAGCTTTGAATGGTTGCTCCGGCAGTGGCGGAGCGAAACCGGCCTGTACCTCTTGGGCGCTGGCGCTTCGAGCGGCATCGCGCCGCTCGGTCGAGCATTTTGGACCACGGCACCTCTGGATTTTCTACGGAGCCTGACCAGCTTCTCCGCAGAAATACCAAATCATTCGCTCTTAACGCTCCGCATGATCGAAAATTCTAGCGGCATCACGATCTCAGACATTTATCCCGGAAGAGAGATCCGCGCTGGTAGTTGGGAGTATCCCATCCGAGAGATCTTACAGAGGATACCAAACTTTTATGATCGAATTTGGCTGAAGCATTTGCTGTCGAAGCCCAACTTCGCGGCGCTCCAAAATGACAACTATGGCGTCTTCAATTTTTTCAGACCATCTCTGATTGCCAACTACAACCACGAGGGTTTGGCGACCCGCCTCTGCGGACAGCGGCGGCATCGCATTCTAGAGATGCATGGTAGCGTTGGGAGGGAATTCGGATCGCCGGATCTAGAATCGTTCATAAATCAGGTCCGTGAATATCATCTCCCGGAGGTACTCGACGGCATTGTGATGGGCGTTCCGGAATCATGCGCAGATCAAGCGCTTGCGCTGAACCTGCTTACAATCGGGCGGTTCAATCCTAGATTTATCGCCATTATTGGCTATAGCTTCGCCAAGACGGCCAACGGATACGATGATGACGTCTCCGTGGCCTATTTCGAGCAAAGATACCGAGAATTTCAAGGCAACATCTACGTGATTGATCCCCAACCAGAGCACCTCCGCGAAATGCTCTCGGAACGCCTGATGTCGAAGAATATCGTGGAAGTGCGTGCGCGATGGAATGTTCTCGCGCATGCGTTTGCGATCACAGTGCGCCGACCGTCTGCCAGGCGATCCATCAACTACGCCTACCAGCATCTGCTCGACGCCTATGGCAGCAATACTGCCTTCCCTCTCCCGCGGGTGGATCGCTAGAGTTGGCCAAGCCTAGCCACGCCCTCATCGGGGAGCTATGGCGTAGACAAGGTGCTCCATAGTCGCGTGGACCCGACAATTCCGTTAACTTTGAAAGGCCTCCCATGCGTCCGTCGGACGGACAACCTGTTCGCCTCAGCGATTATCGGGTACCGGACTATTTCATCGACCAGGTCGAGCTTGACGTGTCGCTCGACATCCATGCGACGCGCGTGGTCTCGACTCTGACGATGCGCCCCAATCCCGCGGGCCGGGAAGGCGCGGCGCTTGCGCTTGATGGCGACGAGCTGGTGTTCATCTCCGCCCGACTCGACGGCGATGCGATCGACGCAGCCAATTTCGAGGCGTGCCCGTCCGGGTTTCTGCTGCGCCGGCCGCCGCGGCGCGCGTTCCAGCTCACGATCGAGACCCGCCTCGATCCCGCCGCCAACACCAAGCTCATGGGCCTCTATCGCACCGGCTCCGCCTATTGCACGCAATGTGAGGCGGAGGGATTTCGCCGCATTACCTATTTTCTCGATCGCCCCGACGTGCTCTCGACCTATCGCGTGCGGCTCGAGGCGGATCGGGTCGAGGCGCCGGTGCTTTTGTCCAACGGCAATCTCGAAACCGCGGGCGAAGCGGACATGGGCAACCGCCACTTCGCCGTCTGGCGCGATCCGCACAAGAAGCCCTGCTATCTGTTTGCGCTGGTCGCCGGCGATCTCGGCTACATCGCGGATTCATTCTTAACCGCCTCGGGCCGCAAGGTCGCGCTCGCGATCTATGTCGAGCATGATCGCGAAGAGCGCGCGCGTTACGCAATGGACGCGCTCAAGCGGTCGATGGCCTGGGACGAACAGGCCTATGGCCGCGAATATGATCTCGATGTTTTCAACATCGTCGCCGTCTCCGATTTTAATATGGGCGCGATGGAGAACAAGGGCCTCAACGTCTTCAACGACAAATACGTCCTCGCGTCGCCCGAGACCGCGACCGACGACGATTACGCCAACATCGAGGGCGTGATCGCGCACGAATATTTTCATAACTGGACCGGCGATCGCGTGACTTGCCGCGACTGGTTCCAGCTTTGCCTCAAAGAGGGGCTGACCGTCTTCCGCGACCAGGAATTCTCCGCCGACATGCGCTCGGCGCCGGTTGAGCGTATCGGCGACGTGCGCACGCTCCGCGCGGCGCAGTTCCCCGAGGACGCAGGCCCCCTCGCGCACAATGTGCGCCCTGAGGTCTATCACGAGATCAACAACTTCTACACCGCGACTGTCTACCAGAAAGGGGCCGAGGTCGTGCGCATGGTGAAGCGCCTTATCGGCGCCAAGGCGTTTCGCGCCGGCATGGATCTCTATTTCGAGCGGTATGACGGCCACGCGGCGACGGTCGAGGACTTCATCGGCTGTTTCGAGTCGGCTTCGGGACGCGATCTCTCCCAATTCATGCGCTGGTACGATCAGGCCGGCACGCCGAAAGTCACGGTTCGCGGCGTCTACGATCCGGCTGCCAAGACCTATCGGCTCGACATCGCCCAGTCGCTTGCGCCAACGCCGGGGCAAAATGTCAAGCTGCCGATGACGATGCCCCTGGCGCTCGGCCTGGTCGGCTCCAACGGCGGCGATATGCCGCTGACATCGTCGGACGCGCGCGCCGATGAACTCGCGAGCGGCGTGTTCGAACTCAAGGACGCCGAGCGGTCGATCGTCTTTCGCGACGTGCCACAGCGGCCCACCCTGTCGTTCCTGCGGGGTTTCTCCGCGCCGGTGCGGGTCGACGACGACCTGACCGAGGAGGATCTCATCGTCCTCTCCCGGCACGACAGAGACAATTTCAATCGCTGGCAATCGGTGCAGAGTCTGGCGACGCGGATTCTCTTGCGCGGCGTCAAGGCCATTCGGGCCGGCCGGGCGCCCGAACGCAACGGCGGCCTTGCAGCTGCCTTCGGCGCGCTGATCGAGGACGTCCGCGCAGGGCGCATCGATCACGCCTTCGCCGCGCAGGCGATGGGCCTACCGACCGAAGCCGACATCGCGCGCGAGATCGGCGAGGACGTCGATCCGGACGCGATCCACGCTGCGCGCAGGGCCATGCGTGGCGCGCTCGGGCGCACATACGCGGGCGCGCTTGCCGCGCTGCACGCGGAACTCGCCGATTCCTCGGCTTTCACCCCCGACGCCACGGCGGCTGGCCGCCGCGCGCTGCGCAACGTGGCGCTTGGCCTGTTTGTCGACGGCGACGTGATCCAGGGACTGGAGCTCGCCCATCGCCAGCTCGGCGACGCCGACAACATGACCGAACGGCTCGGCGCGCTGTCGGCGATCGCCTTCAAGCCGGACGACGCGCGCGAACATGCGCTCGAGGCGTTTGGCCGGCGCTATGCGATGGAGCCGCTCATCCTCGACAAGTGGTTTGCGCTTCAGGCGCAGATTCCGGAGCGCGAGACGCTGGAGCGGGTGCGCGGGCTGATGAATCACCGCGGCTTCTCGCTGACCAATCCCAACCGCGTGCGCGCCCTGATCGGCGGGTTCACTGCCAACCAGAGAGAGTTCAACCGCGCTGACGGCTTGGGCTTTGCGTTGCTCGAGGAGGTGGTCGTGTTTCTCGATCCGACCAATCCGCAGATCGCGGCGCGGCTCCTGACCGCAATGCGGTCCTGGCGCTCGCTCGAGGAAGTCCGCCGCGGTCATGCCGAGGCGATGCTGCGGCGCATCGCCGCCCGCCCGTCGCTGTCGCCGGACGTCCGCGACATCGTGACGCGCAGCTTGGGCTGATGGCGTGGGGCTGGTAGGCGCAAAGGCCTGTCGTCGCGTGCGGATGGGGCCGATTCCCGCGCTCAGACCTCGTCCTGCGGCGCCGCGAAGCGGCCTCGAAGAACGAGCGGGCTCGCACGAACTCAGGCGCCGGCTCGAACATCCTTCGAGGGCCCTGCTAACGCTAGGGCCGCCTCAGGATGAGGTCGGTCGAGTCGACCAAAGGCAATTTGCCTTAGGCTCAATGCCCGTCGGCCGTGCTATTGCGCATCGTCAGACCGCCGCCCGGCCGCCACAATTTTTCCGCCTGACGCGTTGTCAAGGACTAGACAAAGATTCGCACAAGGATTCTTATCGTAGTGATTCGGGCGTTAAGGCGGCAGTCCGAGTGTAATTTGTGGCGAAGTCTGGGAATGGGCGATGACGCGTGTAAGCGCGGCAAACGGGGACGCTTATCCAGTGGGACCAGCTCAAGCACTGAGCGGGGAAGCGGCGTTTAGCTTCGCCGAGGCATTGGCTCGCCGGCCAAGCGAGGCGCTCAGACGCGCGCATCCTCGTCCCGCCGGCGCCGTGGTCCACCGGCGGTTCATCTCCCCGACGGTTTTTATTGGCGTCGCCATTGCGATCTTCGCCGTCCTCGCCCTGACCCTTCAGCATTTGCGGCTCGAGCGCGATTTGGCGCTCAGCGCCGGCGCGCGCGAGGTCGACATGCGCGCAACGCTGCTCGCTGAGCGCCTCAACGCGGCGCTGAGCGCCGATCCGCAGGCGTCTGAAGCCGAAGTTTTTCGCAGCGTTCTTAAGGCTCATCCCGATGAGCGGCTCTCGCAATCGATGCTCATCGATCGCGACGGCCGCCTGGTCGAATACGAAGGGACCCAGGACGCTTCCGGTCTAGCGCTCGCAGCCCTTACGGGCCGTGCAAAACCGTCCGCGGCCGGCGACATTCAGGGCGGAGTGATCCGCATCCAGACCGAATATGGCGGCGATCAATTTGCCGCTGTGCGGGTGCTGCCAAGGACTCTGGCGAGGGTGGCGTTTGCTTCGGCCGTCGATGGTCATCTCGTTGCCTGGCGCGACACGGCACTGATCACAGCGTTCCTGCTTGCCTCGACCATCGGGCTGATGGTCGGGGCAGCGGGCCTCTTTGCGCTCAAGGGCGGAGACGGTCATAAGCAGCAGCTTGTTGACTCCGATCGGCTGCTGTTGGCCACCGTGGCCGAGCTCAAGCAGTCCCACCGATCGCTCGAAGAGCAAGCCCAGCAGCTTGCCGACCTCGCCGAACGCTATCATGAGCAAAAATCGCGCGCCGAGGCCGCCAACCGCGCCAAGGCTGAATTCCTCGCCAATATGAGCCATGAGCTGCGCACGCCGCTCAACGCCATCATCGGCTTCTCGCAATTGATGGGAAGCCAGACCTTCGGACCTTTGGGCTCGAAAAAGTACGGCGACTATTGCGCCCACATTCTCGCCAGCGGCGAATATCTTCTGCGCGTGGTCAGCGACGTCCTCGAGATGGCGCGGCTCGAGGCGGGACGGGAGAGCCTGACTTACGCGCGCTTCGGCGCCGAGCAGGCGGTCAGCCGAGCGGTGCTCGATATCGCGCCGACGGCGCGCGAGAAAGGAGTTGCGGTCAGGGTCGATGTCGGAGCCGAGGTGACTGTCGAGGCGGATCCCCTGGCGGTCGAACGCATCCTCATAACGCTCATGCGCAATGCGGTGAAATTCGCGCCCGAGGGCGGCGAAGTCTCAATCGGCGCCGCTGCGGGCGCCGAGCTCATCCATTTCACGGTCGAGGATAATGGCCCCGGAATCGCGGCGGAGAACCTTGTGCGACTGGGTCGGCCATTCGAACAGGCCGCCGCGGTCATGATCAATGGCATGAAGGGATCGGGCCTCGGTCTCGCCATCGCCAATTCGCTGGTCGAATTGCATGGCGGGACGCTGCGCCTCCAATCCAGGCCCGGCGAGGGCGCGGCGGCGCTGGTCACCTTGCCGAGAGTGCAGCGCGGATCGCGCCAGGTCGCGTTGGCGCGCGTGGCGTAAGCGACCGGAAGCGGCCCACGGCGCCGACTGAGACATCAATCAGCCATTGTTTCGAAAGGTTGCGCGGCCGTTCGGCGGGCATCTGCCATGCGACGTGCAGCGGCTGTGACATGGGAAGGCCTTCCGAGAAAAAACAGTCGCCGCGCGCGCCCAACCTGTGACCTGGATCACTGTCGAGCCGCAAACGCCGCGATATCCCTTCATAATGGCCGCCGTATGGGCGGTCGGCCCTGGGGAAAGCGAACGCGAGTCTCGGTCGAGGCCGTCGATGGTCGCGGTTGAAGCCCGCAATCTCGAAGGGAACAAGCCTTGTTACGGAGGGTGCGAGCAATGATGGGTCAGGTTCAAGAGTTGGAGATTGGCAAGCCCGCGTTTGACGCAGTTTTTCAAGGTTCTGATCCTCTGGCGGAGGGGGTGACGGTCGAGGCGGCGGTGAAATGGTTCAACGCCACAAAGGGATATGGTTTCGTCGAGCTGTCGGGCGGCCTGGGCGACGCGTTCTTGCATCTCAAGACCCTGCGCGAGACGGGACGCCAAACTCTGCCTTCGGGCGCGAAAATTCGCGTCGTTGCTCGCGCCGGCTCCCGGGGGGCGGAGGTGGTGCGGGTTGTTGAGGTCGACACCCGGAGCGCCATCGAACGGTCGTCACGGCGTTCGAGTGTTGACCCGTCCGGCGCCTTCGATTTGACCGGCAAGGTCAAGTGGTTCGACGACGCTCGCGGGTTTGGATTCATCGCCAGCGACGATTTTGGCCGGGACGTGTTCATCCACAGCACGACGCTTGGCGCGGCCGGAATCCGAGGCCTGTTCGAAGGCCAGGCGGTGTCAATGCGGGTCGTCGAGACGCCGAAGGGCCGCGAGGCGATTGCGATCGTCATATAGCCCGAGGCCGCCGGCGCTGTGAAAGGACCGCGCCGTCAGACCGATTTATTCTGGCGGCGCAACCGGTGGGCGAGGACGCGCATCACGCTGAGCGCGAAAAACGGGGTGTTTTGGACCAGGAAGAGAAACTGATTTTCCTTGATCGGCGCTAATGTCACGTCGGTCAAAGCGACGGCAGTGGCGCTGCGCGGGCTGTCGTCGATCAGCGCCATCTCGCCGAAAATGCCGTCTGCGCCGAGGGTCTCGAAATGACGGTCGCCGCTCCGGATCTCCACTCGTCCGCGCACGACAATGAAGAACTCGTCGCCACGATCGCCCTCCTGGAAGATCGTCTTGCCTTTCACGAAATTGCGGGTCGGAACCCCAGGCCCCAGGAGATGATGGAAACTGCCTTTGGCTTCCGGCATTTCGCCATTCCTATGCGCCGCCCCCGACGCCCGTTTGTTTCCCCCTATCCCGATGCAATCGGACAATCCTTACAAATTTTCGTCATCTCGCCTCGAGAAAGCTACGACAGCACGCGCCGGGCCCACGCGCTGAGTGGGGCGAGCCGGTTGATCAAGGCGCCGAGCCTGCCAGTTCGCCGGTGATGACGGCCTCGACCTCCGCGACCGTCGTGTGCTTGGGATCGATGTCGTCGGCGACGATCTTGCCGTGGCGCATGACCGCGATGCGGTCGACAACCTGGAACACATGGTGGATGTTATGCGCGATCAAAATGCATGAGTGACCGGAATCGCGCGCGTTGCGCACAAAGCGCAGCACGCCCTGCGTCTCCGCGACGCCAAGGTTGTTGGTCGGCTCGTCGAGGATGATGAGGTCGCTGTCGAAGTGCATCGCGCGGGCGATCGCCACCGCCTGCCGCTCGCCGCCGGACAACGATGAGATCGGCGTTGAGGCCGGGATCGACTTGCCGATCCCAACCTTTCGCAGAAGATCGCCGGCGACCTCCTCCATCAGATTTGTGTCCATGCGGTTCAGGAAGCGCGGGCCCTTCAGCGGCTCGCGGCCGAGAAACAGATTGCGCGCGATCGAGAGCTGCGTGACGAGAGCCGAATCCTGATAGATCGTCTCGATGCCGAGCGCGATCGCGTCGGTGGTGCTGCGGATGTCGACGCGCTTGCCTCGCACGATGATGTCGCCGCTGGTCGCGCGCACGGCGCCTGAAAGCACCTTGATCAGCGTCGACTTGCCTGCGCCATTGTCGCCCAGGAGCCCGACGATCTCCTGGCGTGCGACGCTGAAGTTGACGTCGTCGAGCGCCTGCACCCGACCGTAGAACTTGTCGATGTGCTCCATGCGGATGAGATCTTCGCTCATCGGTTAGGTCCCCGCCTGATGTCGGCGCTCGAGCCAGGAGTGGAGCGCCATCATGCCAAGAATGATGGCGCCGATGAAGATGTTGTAGGCGAGGCCGGGCACGCCGATCAGCACGATGCCGTTGCGCATCACGCGCAGGATGAGGATACCAAGCACGGTGCCGACGATGGTGCCTCGCCCGCCGGTGAGCGCCGTGCCGCCGATGACGACCATCGCGATCACTTCGAGCTCATAGCCGGTTCCGCTGTTCGGATTTGCGGCGGAGGTGCGGATCGAGCTGATGATGCCGGCGAACGAGGACATCACGGCCGAGAGGATGAAGAGCGCGACCTTCACCCCGGAAACATCGACGCCGCGGGCTCGCGCCGCGCCGGCGTTGCCGCCGGTCGCCTGGATCCAGTTGCCGTATTTGGTCTCGGTCAGAAGGTAGCCGAGGATCGCCGCCGCAGCGACGAACCAGAACAGCGAGGCGTAGACCCGGAAGGATCCGATGTAGAAGTCGCCGACCAGAATCGTCGCTAGCCATTGTCCTCCGGCGCTCCAGGTGCGCTGCGGGAAACCGTTGGTGACGAAAAGCGCCGTGCCCCGCACCACCAGCAACATGCCGAGGGTCACCAGGAATGAGGGGATCTTGAGGCGCGTGACGAACAGCCCGTTGAACAGCCCGATCAGCGCCGCGACCACAAGGCTGATCAAGAATGCGACGCCTAGCGACGTGAGACCGGCGTTGAACAGCGTCCACATAACGACGGGCGCAAATCCAAATAGCGAGCCGACGGAGAGATCGAATTCGCCCGCGGTCATCAGAAGCGTCATCGCCAGGGCAATAAGGCCGAGCTCAACCGTGAAAGTAAGAGTGTTGCTGATGTTGAGGATCGAGAGGAAGTCGGGGTTGATGGCGGTGAAGACCGCAAGCTCCAGCACCAACAGAACGAATGGGCCAAACTCTGGAGCCGAGACAACGCGGCGAAGGGTCGAGGCTGTCTGCACGTGCGGCCACCGATGGATGAATTGGGATGCATGAGGGCGCGCGGCGGCGGCGTTGGCAAGTGTCCTCGGCGCCCCCGGACCCAGCAAAACGCACTTCGGACGAGAGGCGGCGCGCGCCGCCCCTCGGGGGTGACGGATGGCCTGCGACGAGGAGTTAGTCCGGCTACTTGCCTGACATGATCTTGTCGTAAAGCGCCGCGTTGTCCTTGCCGTAGAGAGTGCCGACGGTGATATTGAATCCCGGTGGAATGCCGGCCGTCGCCATAGCCGCCACCGACAACGCCATATAACTCGTTGCCTGTGGGTCTTGCCACTCGGCGGCGTTGACATAGCCTGCCATCACTTCTGCTGTCGTGTCGCGGGAATTGCCCCAGCCCACGACCGGAATCTCGCCCGGCTTGACGCCGACCTGATCGAACACGCGCTTGATTGAGCCGGTGACGAGGTCGCCGAGCCCGATGATCGCCTTGATCTTCTTGCGGTTAGCGGTGAGGTAGTCGCTCATCCGCGAAATGACGTTCGCCTGATCGAGCGTGTTGTCCGTGACTTCCCAGGTGATGTTGAGCGGCTTGAAGACGGTGGCGATCGCTTTTTCCTCCTCGACCCCATAGCTCGCGCCTGGAACTTCGACCGGCATCCAAACAAAGTCGCCGGATTTCACCAGGCCGTGGTCGACGAGATATTGCGCCCAGCCTTTTCCGACCACCGCGAGATCGCCGCCAACATAGGCGTTGAAATTCACTTTCGCGTCCGGAGTGTTGAAGTTGATCACCGGAATTCCAGCCGCGCGCGCCTCCTTGACGACGTCGACGAGGCTGCCCGGATCGGGGCTTGTCGTGACGATGGCGTCGGCCTTGGCCGCGATCGCGGCGCGGATCGCTTCCTGTTGCGAAGGGACGTCGCCGTTGTGGAACGATGTCTTGACCGTTTGCCCGGTGTCCTTGGCCCACGACTCCGCCCCCGAGAGAAAATAGGTCCACACCGGATCGGCGGGCGATCCGTGCGAGATCCAGTAGAAAGTTTTGGCTTGAACGGCCGCCGGCAGAGACAGCGCAATGAACGCGAGGCACACGATCCTCGCCAGATAT
>DASXXT010000164.1:0-16193 GCA_036502965.1 Roseiarcus sp.
ATCCGGGACCGCCGACATGTTCCACGGCGCCTCAACCAAGGGCAGGCTTTCGGAAAAGAACGCTAGCGCCAGCCCGGCAAGCGGATCGGCTTTGGTCGCCCGGCCCTTCAGAAGCTGGTTCAGGAGGCGAACTTCTTGCGCCGCCACACTCATGCCCTGGCCGTAGACTGGGTTGAAGTGGCAGATCGAATCGCCGATCGGCACGAGGCCGCCCGGAAAGGAGCTCAGCCGGTCGAAACGGCGCCATGCGCTAGACGGATTGGCATAGCGTTCGAATCCGCCCCGGCGCTCGGCGTGCTTGATGGCGTTGTAGATCGTCTGGGTCTCGAGCCGCCGGGCATAGTCCATAAATCCGTCCGGCTCAGC
Organism: Roseiarcus sp.; assembly: GCA_036502965.1. Lineage (GTDB taxonomy): Bacteria > Pseudomonadota > Alphaproteobacteria > Rhizobiales > Beijerinckiaceae > Roseiarcus. The sequence continues at coordinate 367 of DASXXT010000164.1, forward strand.
CGGTGGCTGTTCGTCGAGCCGCCCCGTGAGTGTCAGAACGCACCGGCCGCCTTCGATTGGCAACATATAGCCGCCGCGGCTGCGTTCCGGAACGTGGGGATGAGAGGCTATGCCTCTCCAACTGGTGGTGCGTCTTGGGGAATCACGAAGGTGGTCGTCGCGGCGCGCCGCGGGTCGGCGCGCGGGCCTGGGACTGACCGCGGAGAGCAAGGCAATCGGCGACCGCGAGGCGCTCGGCGTCTAAACACCGCTTGGCGGATGGCCAGCTCCGCGTGCGCTGAACGCGCGGGCGCCACAGTGTGCATTTCTGCTCGCGGCCGCGTCTTTTCAATCGCTTAGACTCTTTTTTTTGCAACTCGCGATTCGATTGCAGGCGGCGGCGGCCGCAAGCATTGGAAAGCCTTGCAGTACATCATACATCTGTTGTATATTAATTCTTGACGTCCGAACCCTTTTCGGCCGCCGAAGAGGACTCAAGCGCGACATGCCGCCGCCCGGCCTTGCCAGCGCAAGCGGGGCAGGCGAAAAGTCAATGATTCCTCAGCGCCGAGACCGATCGACTGGGCGAGCGCGCCCGGGCGCTTATGGAAGGGGTCCGGAAGGATCATCGACTTTGGGAGGGGCAATCGATGTCTGAAGCCACCGACTCCGCGGTCGAGGCGAAGGAAAAAAGTCAGGCGGTCGCGCTCGTCATCGCCATTCTTGCGCTCCTCCTGGCTCTGGCCGAAGCGGGGGCGAAAAACGCCCAGCACCTGTCGACGGAAAAAAATATCGAATCCTCCGACCTCTTCAATTTCTACCAAGCCAAGCGCATTCGCTCGACGGTCGTGGAAACGGCCGCGGCCACGCTCGAGGCGCAAAAAAGCGCCGTGACCGATCCCAAAGCGCAAGAGGCGTTCGAGAAGCAGATCGCCGACTTCAAAGCGACCGTGGCGCGATACGAAAAGGACCCGAAAAAACCCGAAGACAGCCTGGACGCGATCCAGGATCGAGCCAAGGAGGCGGCCGAAAAACGCGAACTGGCCAATCGCCGGCTCGGGCATTATGAGCTCGGAAGCGGCCTGACACAGATCGCGATCGTGCTGGCGTCGGCCGCCATAATCACCGGGATTACCGCCCTCGTGTGGCTCAGCGTCGGATTGGGGGCGATCGGCGTGGCGCTCATCGCCTTCGGGTTTTTCGCCCCGACGGTGTTGACGTTCATCGGATAGCTACGGCAACGAATGCACGATCACCGGCCCGGCGGTGGCGCTCGCCTGCCCGATGACCAGAGGGCCCAGATTGTCCTCGATGAAGGCAAGCGCCCGCCGGTTCGACTCCTGCGCTTCCGCGACGGTGTTGAAGACGCTGATCGCGGTCACAGTGTCGTCCGGCGCATAGACCACATAATAGCCCATGAAGCCCGAAACGTCGCTGATGATGGAGATCGCATCCTTGATCTTCTCGGCGAGCGCGTCGGCCGAGCCCGGCTTGGCCCTGAACTGACGAATGGCGGCGTACATGGCGTCCTCCCCTTGGCGATTGTCCGCAGCAGCTGGAGAACATATTAGAGCGCCTTGGAGCCTGACGAAATCGTTATCGCAGCAGGCCCAAGAGGACGTCGGGAGCGCGGCGACAGTATTCGACCTTCTATTGGGTCCTCCTGCGCATTGCCTCGGCGCAGGGTTTCTCCCGCAGTGTGACGCACGTCACACCGGCAGTGTGCGTAGGAATGGTGTTTAGGTCCCTCGATGTGTTGGACCGCCCACTCTCTCTCGAGCGAAGCGACGGCGGAAATGCGCAAATGACTAGCAGCAATCCGCCAATGGCTCTGGGCCAGTGCCCGACGGCCCTGCAACCGACAGCGAACCAACTTCAATTGTGAAGAGGAGGAGACAACGATGGTCGACGAGATCAAGCTCAACGATTTCATTGGCAAAATTCTGGGCGATCTCGGCGGGGCTCTCAGCGTGCCACTGGTGCGCATGGGCGACAAGCTCGGCCTGTACAAGGCCCTCAACGAGCAGGGTCCAATGACGCCAGCGGAGCTGGCGGCGAAGGCGAATGTCGCCGAACGCTACGCGCGGGAATGGCTATCGCACCAGGCAGCGTCCGGATATCTCGAGTACGACTCGGCAACGGGCAAGTTCACATTACCGCCGGAACAGGCGATGGTGTTCGCCGAGCCCGACAGCCCTGTCTATTTGCAAGCTGCCTTCGATATGGCGGCGGTCATGCTGGAAAACCAGCCGCTGATCGAGCCGGCGTTTCGCTCTGGCAAAGGCGTCGGCTGGGGCGATCAGGCACAATGTCTGTTCTGCACGACCGGACGCTTCTTCCGCACGGGCTATCACACCAATCTCGTGGCTTCCTGGCTGCCGGCGCTGGACGGCGTCGTGTCGAAGCTCGAGCATGGCGCGGCGGTCGCCGACGTCGGCTGCGGGCACGGGTTTTCGACAATCATTATGGCAAAGGCGTTCCCCAAATCGACCTTCGTCGGGTACGACTTTCATCCCGCGTCGGTGGAACAGGCGCGGGTCCATGCCGAGCAGCACGGAGCGACGAATACGAAGTTCGAAGCCGCCATGGCGAGCGATTTTCCTGGCAAAGACCTGGATCTGGTGACTTTCTTCGACTGCCTGCATGACATGGGCGATCCGGTCGGTGCCGCGCGCCACGTGCGCGAGACGTTGAAGGCCGACGGGAGCTGGATGGTTGTCGAGCCCGCGGCTGGCGATCGATTAGAGGACAATCTCAATCCAGTGAGCCGAATGTTCTATGCGGGTTCGACGATGGTCTGCATCCCGACCTCGCTCGATCAGCCGGTCGGAGCGGCTTTCGGAGCGCAGGCGGGTTTCGCCAAGCTCTCGTCGGCGATTATGGAGGGTGGGTTCGGCACGGTGCGCAAGGCGACCGAAACGCCCTTCAACATGATCCTGGAGGCTCGTCCGTAATCGCGTCACGCGTTCGACAGCGAAGCTCCCGGCAAAGCCGCGCGCAGGCGCGAGGGCGCGGCGGGAACGAGCTTCTTCACTGCGGCCGAGGCAGCGATTTGGCCGCGGTTGACGAAGGCCTCGTGATTGCGCTCGATTGCATCGAGGTCGGAGAGGTAATTGACCATGATGCCGAAGGACTCGGCGAGCCCCTTGGGCGATAGATCCCCCTCCCAGTCGATGCGCTCGAGCCGCGCGCCATTGCCGAGATGAAAGCGGGCGACCGGGTCCGGGACCCGGCCATCGGGCCGGCGCGCTTTCAGGAAATAGTGGGCGGCCAACGGCTCGAGCATGGCGCGCAGCCGCGGCGCGACGCCGGGCGCCGTCGGCCAATTGTCCTCGGCCGCCAATTGGAGCGCGGCGTTCTTCATGGACGCGATCGCCGGATCTTCGGTCGTCTCGAGCCAGGCGCGGAATCCCGGAACCGGCGAGAGCGTGACGAAAGTTTCGATCGCCGGCAGCTCGCGGCGGATCTCCTCGACCACCTGCTTGATGAGGAAATTGCCGAAATTGACCCCGGCGAGGCCCTGCTGGCAATTGGAGATCGAGTAGAACGCCGCCACGCGCGCTTTGCCCGGCGCGATGTGCACGCGCTCTTCCGCGAGCAACGGCGCAATCGCCGCCGGGGGGCTAAGCGTCAGCGCGACCTCGACGAAGATCAGCGGCTCGTCGACCAGCCTCGGGTGGAAGAACGCGTAGCATCGCCTGTCGGCGGGATCGATGCGGCGCCTGAGTTCGTCCCAGTCGCCGATTTCGTGCACTGCCTCGTAGCGGATGATCTTATCCAGAAGCGCAGCCGGCGAGGACCAGTCGATTGGGCGCAACACCAGAAAGCCGCGATTGAACCACGAACCGAACAAATGCAGAAAATCGCGATCGACGATGACGAGCGACGGGTTCTGTTTCATGAGCTGGAGCAAATCCGCGCGCATCGCAACCAGCGCGGCGGTGCCGCCGGGCGCGCGATTGAGCCGCCGGAACAGCTCGTGACGGCGCGGCTCGGAGGCGTAATGGATTTCGCTCGCCGCGCTTTCGTCGCCGTCCGAATAGAAACTGGTGATGGCGGCCAAGACGCGCTCGCGATCGGGCCCGAAATCATCCGCAAGCGCGCTGAAGAACGCCGCATGATCGCTCGGATCGAGCCCGCGATAGCGCCCAATGACCTCGGCGGCGAGCGCGACCCCCGACGCCTCGCCCCGCCCTTCGACCAAAGCTCGGCAGTCCTCGACCAACTGTTCGACGCGGTTATCCGCATCCTTTGGCCAAGGCTTGATCTTGAGCATGGAGCGGCCGCGATCGGCGATCGAGGCCAGAAGATCGTAGAAAAAGGCGTTGCTCATGATTTCCGTCGGCCTTCCCGCGGGGGCCAGCGATCGGAGGGGACACGATTGTCATGCGAGGGCGGAAGCAAATCAAGCCCGCGCTCGTAATTTTAGAACAGCGGCGCGCCAATCCAGTGAGTCCAAAGGTCGCGCAGGCGTGTCGTCCAGGCCCAGTCGACGCAAAACCCGAGCAGAAGCGCGAGCGTGATCGACCCCAGAAGCATCAGAAACAGGCTCAACGCATCGCCGAGCCACTGGGCGATCCCACGCAGGCGCCGCGTCTTCGGCTGCCCGGCGGCGGCAAGCGGCTCGCTCGCGCCGGCAGGGGGAAAGTGCAAGGCGCGCGTGCGAGGCCTGGCGATCGGCCAGGCCGCGGGCCCATTGGCTTCTGCAGGTTGTGGACGCGGCTCCCCCGCCACGCGCGAGTCTACGGCGAGCGCGCGTTCGCGCTCGACCAGACGGCGCGCGACATAATCGGCGACAGCAGCGGCGATCGCGTCGACCGATTGGCTTTCGGCCATCAGCGCCCGGCCCTGGCGCGTATCCTGAAAAAATCGATAGGTGCGCTTATCGTGCGCCATGTCGACAAACGCGATCATGTCGAGGAAGAGGCGCGGATGCTCACTCTGCGTCAGCGCCAGATCGAACAGGTCGACGCCTTGAGGCGCCTGGTCGACGACCGGCTCCAGCGCGCTCTCAAGCGCTTTGAGACGGACGATTTCGAGCTCGCGCACCTCGGCGATCGCATCGCCGCGCTCGGCGTTCTCAACCCGAGCCTGCCGGATCGAAGCAACGAGGTCTGGCTGGACCGGGACGTTCTGGGGCTTGTCGTCCATCGACTCGAATTTCGTAGCGCTTCCCTTGCAAGGGTAGCGGGAATCCACCGGACCGCAAGCTGTAACCTGTCGTCATTGCGAGCGGAGCGAAGCAATCCAGAGGCCGTATGGCGGCAACGACTCCTGGATTGCTTCGTCGCCTGCGGCTCCTCGCAATGACGCATGAGCCCGACGCTTTGCACCTTCGCGAAGGATCCGCCATTGATCATGAACGGAGGTTGCCGATAATTTCGGAGGGGCCGATCGCGGCCGTCCGCAATGAAAGTGACGAGCTATGAGCGTCGCGGATCTTATGGATTTCTCCCCCGAGGTCGCCGAGGCGCGCTCGGCTAAAAAGCCAATCGTCGCGCTCGAATCGACGATCATCACCCACGGCATGCCCTTTCCCCGCAACGTCGAGACGGCGCGATCCGTCGAGGAGGCGGCGCGCAAGATGGGGGCCGTTCCGGCGACGATCGCGGTCGTCGACGGCCGCCTGAGAGTGGGTCTTGAGGGGCAGGAGATCGAGCGGCTCGGCCAGCTCAGCGGCGGGGTCGTGAAGGCTTCGCGGCGCGATCTGGCGCTCGTCGCCGCCCGCAAAGGCTCGGCGGGCACGACGGTCGCGGCGACGATGTTTATCGCTGGGCTCGCTGGCATCGAAATCTTCGCCACCGGCGGCATCGGCGGCGTACACCGCGGCGCCGAGGAGACATTCGACATCTCGGCCGATCTGGTCGAGCTTTCGCGCACCCGCGTGGCGGTCGTTTGCGCCGGCGCCAAATCGATCCTCGACATCGGGAAGACGCTGGAGTTCCTCGAAACCCAGGGGGTCGCGGTCGTCGGCTACCGCACCGACGAGTTCCCGGCCTTCTACGCCCGCTCGTCCGGCTTTAAGCTCGAACATCGCTGCGATGGACTTCACGACCTCGCCCGCATGATTCGGCTTCAGCGCGACATCGGTCCCGGCGGGCTCCTGATCGCCAATCCCATCCCGCAGGATCACGCGCTCGAACAGGCCGCGATTGAAGAGCGAATCGCCGAAGCCGTCGCGGAAGCCAAGGCGCAAGGCGTAGGCCGGAAGGAGGCGACGCCGTTCCTTCTGAAGCGCGTGGTCGAACTTACCGGCGGGCAAAGCCTCGACGCCAATATCGCCCTGATCAAGAACAACGCCATGCTCGCCGCGCAGGCGGCTGCGGAGCTAATGAAATTATAGATCCAAAGCCGTGTCTTAATCTGCGGCCGGGACCGAGTGGTGTTCGTGCGCGATCATCCACCGCCCGTCGATTTTCTTGAGGCACATTGTCAGGCGAAAATCGAGCGGCTCGGGCTTGCCGTCAGACCCAGGTCCAGCGCAGCCCATCGTCGCAAAAGCGAAGGCGACATCGGCGCCAGCCGTGACGTCCAACTCTCGAATCTCGAAGGGGACCGGATCGCTCGACCAGGAAAAGAAGAGGTCCCAGGTCGTCCTGTAGGCCTCGAGTCCAACGCTTTTGAACGGCGGCGGAACATCGAACATCACGAAATCGGGGTCGTGGCTTCGAAGAATTCCGGCGTAATCCTTCTGCCGCACGGAATCCGCCCACGCTTCGATCAAATCGCGCACCGCGGCTTCATCGCTTGAGATGGCTTGCTTGTCCGCCATTGCCGGTCCCCGTTAATCTCGATTGTCGGCGCATGATGCTGTGGGAGGCGGCGCGATGAAACATTGGCGGCCTGCCTTAGTGGTTGCGGTTTGCGATCGCCGCAGAGCCGCCGTTCCGTCTTGCCGGAAACTCTGTTTCTCGGTATCGTCGGACCCAAGCAAGATCATCTCACGAACGTCAGCTTGGTTGCTCTTGTCAGAGCGAGATCGAGAAATTCCGGCTTGAGAACCCCAATGGACTATTAGTCTCCAAGGGAGGTGACGATGAGCGCCAAATTGGCTCGGAATGGGCTAGGGGGGTCGCTGGTCGGCCTGGGCCTTTTGTTCGCTGTGCGCAGTTGGGCGGACCCCGTCCCGATTTTGCAGTATAATTTCAACGAAGGCGGCGGCGCAACCGCGAACAGCACCGGCTCCGACAAAACGCCGCTGACCATGCGAGACAAGTCTTTCAACCTGCCCACCGACTACCACGGAGGTTCCGGGTCTGGGGTCACCAACGCCAAGGGCGACAACTCCTTCTACAATCGGCCTCTGGGCGCCGACAAGGTCACCGGATACGCCGACGAGCCGTTCGTCGCGGCGATTGACAAGCTCGTTTCATTCACGCTCACCGCCTGGATTGCGCCTTCCCCGCAACCCATTCCGGCGACGTCGGTAGAATCTCTTTTTTTCAAATTCGACTCAGGCGCCGGCTTCGTGCTCCAAGCCATACCTGGCGGTGGCGCTGTAAACGCGAAGGGCTTCGGCTTGTCCCTTTCCGTCAACGGAGGGACCTCCAGCACGCTTTCTATCGCTTATCCCTACACGGCATATGATTTCATCGCAGTTACCTATGACGGCACGGCGGCGGCAGACAACGTCAACTTCTATCTCGGCCTGCGGGGGTCTGGGGACACAAGCGAAGTCACGTTGGTGTCCACCAAGACGATCAATCAAGGCCAGGTGGGGGCGGTTAATAAAGGGCTGACCATCGGGTCGATGCCGAGGGGGAATTCGCCGTTTCTCGGCTTGATGGACGATGTGAATATCTTCGGAACCACCAAGGCAAATGATGCGTCGGGCGTGCTATCGCTCGCTCAGCTGGAAACCCTACGCAAATCCGAGCTGGCGGTTCCGGAACCGTCGTCCCTCGTATTGGTTGGCACGGGCCTTTTCGTGATTGCAGGGATCGGAGCAGCCAGCAGGAGGCGGCCAGCAAGACAACCTCACCTGCTCGTTGCTCATTAGGCCCTCCAAAAGAAGAGGTCCCAGGTCGTCCTGTAGGCCTCGAGTCCAACGCTTTTGAACGGCGGCGGAACATCGAACATCACGAAGTCGGCGGCTGCGAAGAATTCCGGCGTAATCCCTCCGCCGCACGGCGTCCGCCCATGCCTCGATCAAATCCCGCACCGCGGCTTCATCGTCCGAGACGTTTTGCTTGTCTGCCATTGCCGGTCCCCATTAAGCTCGATTGTTGGCGCGTGATGGAGCGGGAGGCGGCGCGATGAAACATCGGCGCCCTGCCCTCATGTTTGCCATTTTCCATTTTCTTGGCGTCGGAGGCTTGGCCCATGCAGAAGGAAGAAGGGATTGTCAAAATTCCGAGCCATCACTCCGTGGAGGATACGGTCGAAAAGCTCAAGACCATTCTCAAATCCAAAAGGGTGACGCTGTTTGCGCTCGTCGACCACAGCGGCGAAGCCGAAAAGGCAGGGCGTAAAATGCCGCCCACCAAGCTCTTGATCTTCGGCAATCCGAAGGGCGGCACGCCGCTCATGCTCGCCGCTCCGAGCGCGGCCATCGACCTGCCCTTGAAAATTCTGGTTGCGGAAGATGCGCAAGGAAAGGTGTGGATCTCTTACAATGACCCTGAGTACCTGAAAGAACGGCACGGTTTGCCGGAAAATCTCGTGCAAAATATCGCCGTTGTGCAGGCGTTGGCGGCCGCAGCTGGAGAGTAGCTCGGCGAATTGCTTGCGCTTCGCCGTTCGCCGCGTCGCGGTCAGGTGCTATCGTCGCGCGTCAGCGAATCAGGTCACCCGCCTGCGCTGCCTGAGGCTTGTCAAGCGCGCATGCGGGAGACCGATACAGGAAGGCGCGCTGCGGCATGACCGTCGAAAACCTCCCACGTTTCGACATCGCGGCTCTCAAGCGGCTCGCCGGAGGCGCCTTCGTCCGCGGCGAGGCATACCATCGGGAAGGACGCGTCGAGATCCTAGCCATCGAACCCAGGCGGGTGCTGGCGGAAGTGTCGGGGACGGAGGATTACCGCGTCAATCTCCTCGGCGCGGGTAACGCGATCCGGGGAGAGTGCACATGTCCCGCCTTCGACGATTATGGCTTTTGCAAGCACATGGTGGCGACCGCGCTCGCCGCGAACGATCACGGCCTCGAACCGGAAGGCGCCGGCGCGCTCGCACGCATCCGCGCCCACCTCGAAGACAAACCGAACCGAGTTCTCGTCGGGATGATCGTCGAGCTTGCCGAACGCGATCCGGCCTTGTTCCGCAAGCTGGAGATCGCCTCGGCTGCCGACGTCGCCGACGACAAGACGCTGGCGGCGCGGCTCGGCAAGGCGATCGACCAGGCGACGGCGACGCGCGGCTATGTCGCGTATCGCGAGGCCGGCGGCTGGGCCGCGCGCGTGGATGATGCGCTCGACGCCATCGAGGCTCTCGACTCCAGGCACGACCGCCTCGTCGTCAAGTTGGCCGAGCGGGCGATCGACCGGATGGAGAGCGCGATCGAATCCATCGACGATTCCGATGGCGAATGCGGCGCCCTGCTCGAGCGCACGCGGGACATCCATATCCGCGCTGCTCGCGGCGCCCGGCCGGACCCGGTAGCCCTCGCCCGGGATTTGTTTGAGCGGGAGACCGGAGACGGCTACGGAACGTTCGACGACGCGGCCTGGCTCTACGCCGACATTCTCGGCGAGGCCGGCTTGGCCGAATATCGCCGGCTGGCGACCGAAGCGTGGGAGAAGCTGCCGCCGCGCACCCAGCACGGCCGGCAGAAAGTCGAAGGCGACTATGCAGGACTCTCTGAGATTCTCGATCGCTTCGCGGAGCGTGACGGCGATGTCGAGGCGCGGATCGCGCTGCGCGCCAAGGATCTGTCGTCGCCGTGGAAATACCTCGAGATCGCCGAGTTCTGCCTCAAGCATAAGGGCGCGAACGAGGCGCTGCGCTGGGCTGAGGAGGGGCTCTGGACGTTCGAGGACGGCCCTTCGGACGAGCGCCTCGTCCTCTTCGCCGCCAACCTTCTGCTGAAGGCAGACCGCCGAGGCGAAGCCGAAGCCGTTCTCAAGCGCGCTTTCGAGCGCGCGCCGGACTTCAATGTCTACCTGCGCTGGCGCGAGGCGAGCGGAGAGGCCGCTCGCGACCAGGCGCTTGCGCTGGTCGAGCGCTGGGCGGGGGCAGAGACCGGGCTCTCCTTCGGCCATCCCGCCGACCTCGGCGTCAAAATTCTGATGCACGACAAGCGATTCGGCATGGCCTGGGCGATGACGCAAAAGCATCGCATCTCACGGACCGTGAAAGAACGCCTCGCTCGCGAAAGCGAAGCCGACCATCCGCGCGAGGCTTTGGAAGTCTATGCCGAGCGGGTCGACGAGCTCGCGAACGGCGGCGGCAATCGCGCTTACGAGGAGGCGGCAGACCTGATCGCCCGAATGGGCCGCCTGAGCGACGCTGCCGAACAGGCGGCCTATGTTGCAACCCTCAAGGAGCGCTTCGGCCGCAGGCGCAATTTCGTGAAACTGCTGGCTTGACGCCAATCCCAGCAATCCGCGCGCCCGTCGCCGCCATGATCCCGTCGCTCCGCATCCTCGTCATCGGTGACGTGATGACGGACGTCATCGTTTGTCCGGAAGGACCCCTCGCGCGCGGCTCGGACCGGCGCGCGTCGATTACGTTTAAGCCCGGCGGGTCGGCGGCCAATCAGGCGGCATGGCTCGCCTCGTTTGGCGTCAGCGTCGACTTCGTCGCCCGCGTCGGCTTGGCCGACGTTGAGAGCGAAACGGGGCGGCTCAAGGCGATCGGGGTCACGCCGCATCTCATCGGCGATCGAAGCCACGAGACCGGGCGGCTCGTTGCCCTGATCGACGCGGACGGCGAGCGCAGCTTCCTCACCGATCGCGGCGCAAACGAAGCGCTCGAAGCTAGCGACATCCCCGACGCGCTGATCGAGGGCGCGCCGCTCATCCATCTCTCCGGCTATTCGTTCTTCGCCCCTTCCCCGCGCGCAGCGGTGCTCGACGTAATGCGGCGCGCCGGGGATAAGCCAATCAGCGTCGATCCGGCGTCAGCGGAATTCTTGCGCGAGGTGGGGGCGGACAAATTCCTCGCATGGACGCAAGGCGCTTCGATTCTGTTTCCCAACACCGAGGAAGCCGCGATACTCGCTGGCTCGGACGATCCCGAAACCCAGTGCGCGCTGCTTGCCGCCCACTACCCGCTCGTCGTCGTCAAGCGCGGCGCGGAGGGTTGCGAAGCGGCGGAGGGCGCGCGCCGCTGGCGTGTCAACGCGGCCAAGGTCGAGGCCGTCGACACCACTGGCGCAGGCGACGCCTTCGTCGCCGCCTTTCTCGCCGCGCGGCTTTCCGGCGCGGACATTCAGCCCGCGCTCGAGCGCGCCGTCGCCGCAGGCGCCGCCGCTTCGACAATTGTCGGCGGCAGGCCGAAGAGCTCGAGCCTTCATCCCGACCGATAGCTACGATCGCTTCTTTTGATAGACTTGCGGCGATCGCCGCCTATACCTATCTTCGTCGCCGGCACGGTTTTCGATCAAAGAATCTGCCAAACTTCTTCAGTCTCAAAACTGAAACAGCGGCAGTATTTCGGAAGCCAAATCGATATCAGTTCGACCAGGAGGGCTCATGTCCATTCGTCCCGTCAAGCGCGTCAGCCAGTCCGTTCCGACCATGGAGGGCGCCGGCGTCAAGCTGCGCCGCGCCTTCGGCTTTGGCGACACGTCCGATTTCGACCCGTTCCTCATGATGGACGATTTCCGCGGTGATCGGCCCGAGGACTATCTGGCTGGCTTTCCCTGGCATCCGCATCGCGGCATCGAGACGATCACCTATGTGCTGGCCGGCGAGGTCGATCATGGCGACAGCCTCGGCAATCGCGGCAAGCTCGGTTCGGGCGACGTCCAGTGGATGACCGCCGGCAGCGGCATCCTGCATCAGGAAATGCCGACCGGCGACGCCAAGGGCCGCATGCACGGCTTCCAGCTATGGGCGAATCTGCCCGCGCATCTCAAGATGACCAAGCCGCGCTACCAAGACGTTCCCGCAACCGCGATCCCCGAGGTGATCGACGACGACGGCACGCGCGTGCGCGTCATCTGCGGCGAGTTCTGGGGCAAAACCGGTCCCGTCGACGGCGTCGCCGCCGAGCCGCGCTATCTCGATGTGACGGTGCCGGCGGGCAGACATAAGCGCCTCAAGGTTGAGGAGTTCCGCCAGGCCTTCGCCTATATCTTCGAGGGCTCGGCCACATTCGCCGACTCATCCGAACCCTTCGGCGTGCTGCGCGAAGCGCAGATCGATGGTGAGGAGGTCTTGGTGCGCGACAAGGTCGGCAACCGGTCGCTCATCGTATTTGGCGCCGGTGACGAGATCGCCGTCCAGGCGGGCGACGAAGGCGCGCGCTTCCTTCTCATCTCCGGCCGGCCGCTGCGCGAGCCGATCGCTTGGCACGGACCGATTGTCATGAACACGCAGGACCAGATCCGTCAGGCGCTGAGCGATTTGCGCAGCGGTGCCTTCATCAAGAGCTAACGAGAATCGGTTCGAGCCGCAGATTGCGCGGCTCGAGCCAAAAAGCCGACCGGCGCCGCGCCGGAACCTCGCCTTAATCTTCGCGTTTTACGATCGTGACACCGGGGGTGCTGCGTCCTGGGGAGCCAGGCAGACATGGCCAACGCAACGATCACGACGCAATGCTGCATCGCCGGCGGCGGCCCCGCCGGGATGATGCTCGGATTCCTGCTGGCGCGCGCCGGCGTTCGGGTCGTGGTGCTGGAGAAGCACACCGATTTCTTCCGCGACTTCCGCGGCGACACGGTTCATCCCTCAACGCTCGAGCTGATGTACGAGCTCGGCCTGCTCGACGAGTTCCTGAAGCTGCCGCATCAGGAAGTCGAAACGCTGAGCGGCCAAGTCGGCGCCGAACACCTTCAATTGGGGGATTTTCGCCATCTGCCGACGCACTGCAAATTCATCGCGCTGATGCCGCAATGGGATTTCCTGAACTTCCTGGCCGAGCAGGGCAAGCGTTACAAGACATTCGATCTGCGGATGCAGGCCGAGGCGACAGACTTGATCGAGGAGAACGGCCGCATCGTCGGCTTGACCGCAAACACGCCGGACGGCGCGCTCACGATCCGCGCCGAGCTCGTGGTTGGCTGCGACGGACGCCATTCGATTGTGCGCGAGAAAGCGGGGCTCAAGAGCGACGACTACGGCGCGCCGATGGATGTGCTGTGGTTCCGCCTGCCGCGCAAAGCCAGCGACAGCACGGATGTGTTCGGCCATATCGAGGCCGGTAGGCTGATGGTCATGCTCAATCGCGGCGATTATTGGCAATGCGCCTACGTCATTCCGAAGGGCGGAATTGAGCGCGTGAAGGCCGAGGGCCTCGAAGCGTTCCGTAGCAGGGTCGTCGATATGTCGCCGTTCGTGTCCGACCGGGTCGGCGAATTGAAAACCTGGGACGACGTCAAACTGCTCAGCGTCACCGTCGATCGGTTGCGAAAATGGTGGCGGCCGGGGCTCATTTGCATCGGCGATGCGGCGCATGCGATGTCGCCGATCGGCGGAGTGGGCATCAACATGGCGGTGCAGGACGCGGTCGCCGCGGCGAACCGGCTCGCCGGACCGCTGCGCGCCGGCCGGGTGACGGACGACGATCTTCAAGCCATCGAGGAGCGGCGCACTCTGCCCATGCGGTTCACGCAGTGGTTGCAGCTGACCATCCAGCGCCGGATCATCAGCCGCGTTCTAGCAAGCCAAGAGCGGCCGAAGCCGCCGGCTTTCTTCAAGCTCTTTAACAGCTTTCCGGTTCTGCGCCGCATTCCGGCCCGGTTGATCGGGATCGGCATTCGTCCCGAGCACGTGCATACGCCAGAAGCGGCGCCGAATTAGCGCCCCCGACCGAACCGGCCCGTACAGCCTTGAGCCTGTCCCTATTTTCGCGCCGCTTCTGGATCGCCTAGGCGTTGCGCGCGGTCCGGCGGCGCGGCCCGGCGCCTTGATATCCCAGGAACCCCAGTCCCGCGAAGCCGATGAGCATCATCGCCCATGTCGAGGGTTCCGGGACCCCAGCCACCAGCGTGAAGTTCTGGTTCGGCCCGCTCCCCCACGTCCATTCGTAGGTGCCGGGCGTCACGCCGAGGCTGTTGAAGGTCTGGTTGTTCCAGGTCGCGGTGTCCGACAAGGGATCGTCGGATATGTAACCGTCTGGCACAAAAAGAAGAGAGGGGCGGGAATGCCGACAACATCTCCGCTGCCGCTACTAGCGCCGGTGATGCCTCCGCTCCCGAAATTCGCTGGTCCAGTTACGCCCAAGTAAACGTCAGCCAAATTGGACAGCCCCGTCTGTATAATCCCAGCGGACGGCTCTAGAGCAGGTAGTAAGAAGAAGAGGCCGACCGGACTCAGGCCGGTCAGGTCGATTGGTCCCTTTCCGGTCGCGACGACGTTGCTCCCCTGCTCCGTGAGGTGCAAGACATATCCGGCCTGCGCCGACGGCGCGGAGAGAACGATCAGCATCGTCGCCCCGGTCGCTATCCCCTTGATGAGTGTCATGGCGTCCTCCCTTTCAGGTCAACGAGCGGCGCGCCGCCAAGCCGATTCGCTAGCGCGGTTTGCAACGGGGTTGAATCGCCCGGGGGTCGCAATGACGACTCTCGTTCGACCCAATCGCAGGAGAGCGAGGATACGCCTTTTCTGTGATTGTTCGGCGACAGCCTCGAGGAGGCAACGACGCGCCGGTCCACCGTCGAGCAAGGGTTCCATGCCGTCATCGCTCCCCAGGCGGGTCCTCGAAATTCTGGTCGGCCCCAAGAATAGGAGCCAACCAATTCTCTCTCCGCTTGATCCAGCCCTCCTGACGGGGAGCACCGAGGTCCGTTGGCGCTTGATCGAGACTACCAATTCTCACTTCAATGTCGGTGTCATGGAGGTCGAACAGTCTTGAGCCACAGGTCGGACAAAAGCTCCGACCCTTGTAGGTGATCACTGTTCCGGTAATTTCCGCGTCCTTAAGCCGCCAATGAGGATAGACTACAAAAACGCTCCCACTCTCCTTGCGGCAGTCTGCGCAATGACAAACGCCGTATCGGTATGGCTCGCCCCGAACCGTATATCGGACCGCGCCGCACAGGCAGCCGCCAGATCGCGTCGTCATGGAGGCGAGATCGCGGTTTTCGCCATTAGCCGAACCTGGGGTCATCGCTCTAGCGCCTCGGCATAGACGCTGAGCGTGTCACGCGTCATGCGCTCAAGCGAGTAGGCTTCGGAGATTTTTCCCCGCGACCGGCGTCGGACGGCGTCGCGCGCGGAGGCGCCGAGCGAGAGCGCAGCATGGATCGCCTCGGCAAGCGCAGCAGGTTGGCGCGGCGGAACCAGCCATCCGGTGCGCGCCTCGGCCTCTTCGTGCGGCGGCGCGGCAATGATCTCGCGGGCCGATCCGACGTCGGAGATGATGGTGAGCGCCCCCATCGCGGCCGCCTCGATCGAAGTGCGCGTCACGCCGTCGGCTTCCGTGGCGGGAAAGACCACGACTGCCGCGCCGACGAACGCCGCTGGCGGATCGGCCGCGGCGCCAGCACGGATAAGCATGGACTGGACGCCGCACTTGATTGCGAGCGCGTCAAGCTCGCGCGCGAACACCGGCTTCGCCGCTTCGCCTGCAAGCACGAAGCGAACGTCGTCGAGGCCCTGGCCCTTGATCAGGGCCGCGGCTTCGATGAGCGTCTGCTGGCCGCGGCCGGGCGCGAGTCGCGCCGGCATCAGAACGATGCGCTCGTGCGCCGCGATGCCCCAGCTCGAGCGGACATCGGACACGCGGCGTCCGCTCACCCGTTCCGG
>DASXXT010000165.1:0-8654 GCA_036502965.1 Roseiarcus sp.
CGCTCTCCTTGGAAAGCTTACCGATGTCATAGACCGTACGGCTGTGCGGCGAACGTCCGGAGGGACCACTCGGCATCGAATAGATGTAGTAGGCTTCCTCGATCAAAATAACCTTTGCTCCGTTGAAGAGACTCTCCGTCAGGAAGAAGAAGTCTTCACCGACTTTCATGCCTTCATTGTATTCAAGCTTGTGATCGACAATAAAATCCCGGCGACAGATCGGTTTCATGAGGGAGAAAGTGGCCTTCGAGAAATTGAAATTGTCATCCGCGCGAAACACATCAAGGAGCGTGACCAGTTTCTGGGGCTCCGCAAGCTCGTAATAGGCGGATTTGAACTGCCTGTCCGCGAAGGCGTCCCACATCACCAGATTGTCGGCCACGAAGTCGGCCGATGTCGCCCTGGCGACCTCCGACAGGCGCTTAAGCCGACCGGGCTTCCAGGCGTCGTCGGCGTCAAGCAGTGCAATCCAGTCTCCTTTCGCGGCACGCAACCCGACATTGCGCGCAGCCGCTGGGCCGCCATTGGCGGGGGTTGAAAGAAGGCGAAGGGGTGGAATTTCCTGCTCCAGCGCCCTCACGACCTCGACGGTATTGTCCGTCGAGCAGTCGTCGACAACGAGGATCTCAAGCGGCGGAAACATCTGCGCCGCGGCGCTTCGGACGGCGCGTTCGACAATGTTCGAAACGTTGTAAGCCGGAATGATGACGGAAAAATCCATCAAACCTCCTCGTCGGTTGCCATCGGAGTCGATCCGTCGTCGCAAACGACGGCACCATTTGGTAATTTGACTTGCCCACTTAGGTTGCGAGCTGCTCTTCCAGGAATCCTCACCATTATATGGCGCAGTCGGCGCCGCATGGGCTCCGCATTCACTCAATCGTCAAAAATTCGCGCTTCTTACCGCGCGGCGCGTGGCGCGTCACGCTTGACAAGGTGGGCGGCGACATGGTTCATCCTCGCTGTAGCCTCAGGCCGTTGAAGGAAAACGGAGCCTCTGGGACAATAATTTCCAACCTTTGATAGACTAAGGACACGTGTTCGTGATAACTGTAGCGGCAGTCGTCGTAACGCGGAACCGTCCAGCGCTCCTTAAACGATGTCTCGCGGCGATTGATTCGCAAACTTACCCAGTTCGCCAGCTTGTGGTCGTCGACAATGCTTCCGATGAGCCGACGCGCGAGCTGCTCGCCGTCGAGACCGCACGTCGGCGCGCCGATTTTCACTCAATACGGTTGGAAGAAAATACCGGTGGCGCCGGGGGCTTTCACGCCGGAATGCGAGCCTGTCTGTCCCTTCCTTGCACCCACATGTGGTTGATGGACGATGATTGCGAACCGGAACCAGAGGCCGTGGCGGAACTGGTGTCTGCGGCGGCGATTGTTGGCGAGGACGCTGTTCTTGGCAGCAACATCTTCGACCTGAACGGGGAATGCATCAATGTCCAACCGATCAGTCAGCGACCGGGAATGAACTCCATGGCGCAGTATGGGGTTTATTTGGCGGACGGCTTGCTTGAAATGGCCGCGCTTACCTTCGTTTCGTTTCTCGTCTCGGCAGACCTGGTGCGAAAGGTCGGGCTCCCATTGAAAGAGTTTTTCATCTGGAGCGATGACGCCGAGTATTCGTTCCGCCTCGCTCGTTTTACTAGGCTTTATCAGGTAGGGAAGAGCAAGACGAAGCATTTAAAGTCGGGAGACGCTTCTCAAAGAATATATAAAGAACAAGACCGTGGTAAGATATTGCAGTATCATTGGTTCTACAGAAATAGACTTTTTGTTGGTTTCAAATATGATGGAATTGTATCTCGAAGTACATTTCAATTTCTCTTCAGGTCGTTTAGAGACATGATCTCATCGATCACAAGCGGCACGTTCGTACTGTTGAAGTGCAGAACGATCGTCTACGGTCTGTGGTCGGGAATAGTGTTTGCACGCTCGATGCCGGAGAAAGAGAAGCTCGGTCTTTTGGACTGAGAGATCATCGGCGCCCCTCTGACGACTCTAGGGACCTAATCAATGGCTCAGTGGCGATCAATGGCTCAGTGGCGGCGCAAAGAATGTGGGAATATCGGCGCCTTCGGAGATGCGTTTGAGCATCGCGTCGGCCGCGGTTAGCGCCTCGCCGATCGTCACATCCATATCCAAATAACGATAGGACCCAAGCCGGCCAACGAAGGTTACGCCAGGAGTAGTCATTGCTCGATCGACGTATTTCTGCAGCATCGCTTCTTCATCCGTCTGGCGGATTGGATAATAGGGAATGTCGTTGGGACCGCAGAACCGGCTGAATTCGCGATACAATATCGTGCCTTCAAATTGGTCCTTCTCCCACGGAGCGAAGTGCTTATGCTCCGTTATGCGGGTAAAGGGCGTAGTCTCGTCGCAGTAATTGATGACGGCGGCGCCTTGATAGTCGCCCTTCGCCCTGAAGACCTCGAAGTCCAGGGTGCGGTAACCTAGCCTGCCCGAACTGTAGCCAAAATAGCGGTCAATCGGGCCGCTGTAGACCACATGGGCGAACGGCTCGGTCAAATCTTCGAATCGCGCGCCCAATCGCAACTCGAGGCGGGGCGTATCCAGGATGGCGGCGACCAATTCGGTGTAGCCGCGCTCCGGCATCGCCTGATGGGGGTGAGCGAAATAAGAGTCGTCATAGTTGAAGCGAAGCGGCAGACGTTTGAGGATCGAAGCGGGCAGCCGCGCGGGATCCAGGCCCCATTGCTTGCGGGTATAGCCACGGAAGAAGGCCTCGTAGAGGTCGGGCCCAATCATGCTGAGAGCCTGCTCCTCGAAATTGGCCGGTTGCGGGATTTTCCGGGTCTTCGAGGCGACAAAGGCGGCCGCCTCCTCAGGCCCGATGGCCTTGCGGAAGAATTGGTTGATGGTCAGGAGGTTGACCGGCAGCGAGTAGACCAATCCCCCAGAGACCGCCTGCACGCGGTGCCGGTAAGGGCGCATGACGCCGAACTGCTGAACATAAGCCCAGACGCGCTCGTCACCAGTGTGGAATATGTGGGGACCGTAGACATGTGTCATGACGCCGGTCTCAGGGTCGCGCTGCGAATGGCAATTGCCCGCCACATGCGAGCGCTCATCGACCACCAGGACGTTGTGCCCGGCTTGCGCGAGCGCGCGACCGATGACCGCGCCGCTGAATCCAGCGCCGACGATGCAATATCTCATCCCGTCCATTTCCGATGATTTAAACAGAACCGCCCGACTCTAGCAGGCTGTCCAGGATGTGTCCCGTTTGGCGGCGGGAACGGGCTCTGCCTTGCGAGTTGCGGGAGAGCGAGCGCAAACCATTGAAAAGCTTGAGTCGTGAGCAAAGCCGCGCGCCTCGGGCGACCGAGTCTCGACTCAATCCCCAAATTGGCGGTAGAAGCCCGGGCGCGGCCTTGCGCCGGCGCGCCCCTCGAACAATGTACTCGGCTGGCCGAAAGGTCTCCCATCCGAGCAAATGGAATCCCCCGCAAATGAAACGCTTCACATTTCGCCTGAGCCTGTCGACGCCCTGGATCGCGGTCGTGCTCGCCCTTCTCTCCCTGAGCGCGATCCCGTCGCGGGCTGAGGCGCAGAGCGCGGCCGCCCGGCGCATCGAGGCCTATTATCAGCAGCTGATGCCGACGCTCAAGGCGGCCGGATCGCTCAGCGTGAGCGAACGCGACCGGCGCTTCGGGCCCGCCATCAGATCCGCCTTCGACATTGGGACCATGGCGAGACTGGCCTCGGGTCCCGCCTGGAGCAAGTTCTCAGGCGCCCAGCAGGCTGCGGTTCGTGAGGCCTTTGCCCGTTTCCTCGTCGCCGATTACGCTCATCAGGTGACCGACTATTCGGGCGAGAGCTTTGTCGTCGATCCGCAGACGAGCCCGGAAGCGCGCGGCGGCGGCGAAATCGTCAGGACCAAATTGCTCCAACCCGGCGGGCGGACGGTGCAGATCAATTATCTTGTTCGCGGCGGCCGTGTGATCGACGTCTACCTCAATGGCACGGTGAGCGACTTGGCGACCCGACGCGACGAATTCGCCTCGATCCTCGCCGGCGGCGGCGGCGCGGACGCCCTAGTCAAGACGTTGCGCGAACGGGCCCAAAGCCTGTTAACGAGCTAGCCGCCCGGCCAAACGGCGTCGACGCTTGCCATCGTCCGCAAACGTCCTGATCGTTAGCGGACTGAAGCGCGAGGCGGCGATCCTGGCGGCGCCGGGGCACATGACGCTGTGTGGCGACACGTCTACCTTGCGCGCCAGATTGGCGGAAGCGGCGAGGCTCAGGCCGTCGCTCGTGGTCAGCTGGGGTCTGTGCGGCGGGCTTGATCCGCGGCTCCGTCCCGGCGACCTCATTCTCGGCGCGGAAGTCGTCTCGGGCGAGGGCGCCGTCAGAACGGACGAAGCCCTTACATTGTCGCTTGCGCAGCGCCTCGTCGGCGCCGGAGCGCGCGTCGTCGTCGAACGTCTGGCGGCCTCCGACGCTCCGGTCCTCACCGCCGCCGCCAAGTCGGATCTGCGCCGCGCCACCGGAGCGGCGGGCGTCGACATGGAAAGCCTGATCGCCGGCCGATATGCGCTCGAACAGCGGACCCCGTTCGCGATTTTGCGTGCGGTCGCCGACCCCGCCGAACGCGACTTGCCGCCGCTCGTGACGAAAGCGGTGAATTCCGATGGCGGGACCGATGCGGTAGCCGTCATCGGAGAGCTTATCCGCTCTCCGGGGCAATTCTCAGGGTTGCGCGCCGCCGCTCGTGACAGCAGAGCGGCGTTCCAGGCGTTAGAGCGCTGCCGTGGCCTTCTTCCTGGCCTTTTCCTCGGCCTCGGCGCGGCGGAGGTCTGACAGCTTCTGGGCGACATTCTTGTCGAACACGTACTGGGCCTCGCGCTGGCCCCCAAGCGGGATGTCTGGAGCCATCGGACCATCGGTCTTAACGCCCATGAGAGCGACACGCGCCGCTTTCCAAGGCTTGGTCACCGTATCGCTTACGGCGGTCGCCTCGAACCCGCTGTGAACCATGCAGTCGGCGCACTTCTCATAGTTGCCGGTTCCGTAGGCGTCCCAGTCGGTCTCCTCCATGAGTTCCTTGAAGGTTTTGGCGTAACCTTCCCCGAGCAGATAGCAGGGCCGCTGCCAGCCGAAAATGGTCCGGGTCGGATTGCCCCAGGGCGTGCAATGGTAGGTCTGGTTGCCGGCCAGGAAGTCGAGAAACATTGTCGACTGGTTGAAGGCCCATTTGCGGCCCCGATTCCCGCGCGCGAAGATCGCCCGGAATAGCTGCTTGGTGGCGGACCGGTTGAGGAAATGCTTCTGGTCGGGGGCGCGCTCGTAGGCGTAGCCGGGCGAAACGGTGATGCCGTCGACGCCAATCTTGGTCACGGTATCGAAGAAGGCGGCGACGCGCTCGGGATCCGCGTCGTTGAAGAAGGTGCAGTTGATGGTGACGCGGAAGCCCTTTGATTTGGCCGCCTTCAGCGCCGCGACCGCGCGATCATAAACCCGCGACTGGCAGACCGACTTGTCATGCATCTCCTGGTCGCCGTCGAGATGGATTGACCAGGTGAAGTAGGGGCTCGGCGCGTATTGATCGATCTTCTTTTCAAGCAGCAGCGCGTTGGTGCACACGATCGCAAATTTTTTGCGGGCGACCACGCCCTGGACGATCTTTGGCAAGTCCTTGTGCAGCAGCGGCTCGCCGCCCGCCATGACGACCACCGGAGCGCCGCACTCGTCGACCGAGGCCAACGCGTCTTCAACTGAGATGCGCTTGTTGAGAATGGCGTCGGGATAGTCGATCTTGCCGCAGCCCGCGCAAGCAAGGTTGCATCGGAACAACGGCTCCAGCATCAACACGAGCGGGTAGCGCTTGCGGCCAGCGAGATGCTGCCGAACGATGTAGGCGCCGACTCTTGCAACTTGCCTGAAGGGTATGCCCACGAGCGATCCTTACGAAGCCAACTTGTTGAACGGGTCGGACCGGCTCAATTCGCGAGCTCCGCGGGCAAGCGAAAGCTCACGGTCTCAGCCGGACCGTCGAGGACCGACAGTTCCGACGGCGTAATTGCAGACAAGGTCCGAACCACGTCCTCGACAACGATCTCAGGCGCAGAGGCGCCGGCCGTCACGCCGACGACAGCGGCGTTGCGCACCCACTCCGGGTCGATTTCGCTGCTGTCGGCGACAAGGTAGCTCGGAATCCCGACCTCGTCGCCAATCTCGCGCAGACGGTTGGAGTTGGAGCTGTTGCGGGCGCCCACGACGATGATGACGTCGGCGACTTGGCACAATTCGCGCACTGCGGTCTGCCGGTTCTGCGTCGCGTAGCAGATGTCGCGAACATCCGGACCCACGACGTCGTCGAAGCGGCGATGCAACGCGGCGATCACACCGCGCGTATCGTCAACGCTCAGCGTCGTCTGAGTAATGTAGGCGATCGGGGTGTCTGACTCGATCGGAAGCTTTTCCACGTCCTGCTCGTCTTCGACGAGGTGCACCTTGCCGTCAATCTGCCCAAGCGTCCCTTCGACTTCAGGATGCCCCTCATGGCCAATGAACACCAGGACGCGGCCCTGAGCAATGTATCGACGCCCTTGATTGTGCACCTTGGTGACCAGCGGACACGTCGCGTCGATGGTCGGAAGCGATCGCGCCTTGGCCTCGTCTTCAACGTCTCTCGATACGCCATGCGCGCTAAAGATGGTCACGGCGCCCGCTGGCACATCCTCCAGGGTCTCGACGAAACGCGCGCCTTTCGCCTTGAGCGATTCGACCACGTGACGATTGTGAACGATCTCGTGACGCACGTAGACCGGAGCGCCACGCTTGGCCAACGCCCGCTCGACAATATCGATCGCCCGAACAACGCCAGCGCAAAACCCGCGCGGCTGGGCAAGAATGATCTTCATTCGCTTGCCTTCTCGTCGAAGCCTCGACGGGCTAGCCAAGACCGCCGATGCCGGGTTCACCCAAACCCGCGAGCCCCGTGACGAGTTCCGGAACCCAATCCATACGCGGCGAGCGGCGCCTGGACAAGAGACTCGCTTGGGCCGTCTACCGCATAGCAGCATGTGGGACCGCGCACCGATTTGTCCAAGCCGCTGCGGGCTCCAGGCTTCGGAGGGATCCGCCGGGGACGGAATACAACTTCCGGGCGAGCTGGGCGCAAGCAAATGAAAATGATTGAAAGCAAAATTCCTTTCATTTGCTTTCTTTTATTTTTCCGAATCGGAGCTTTTCAATGGGTTACAGCCGAAAAAAAATAAAAAATCTGGCTCGCTCTCCACTCGCGTCTCGGGTTGTAAGCGAAACCCCTCCTTTCAACCCATGTGGCGATCCCTGCGCTCCATCCGGCAGTCGGAAATTTTATAGCATATGATCGATGATTCTGGCAAGCAGAAAATTTGACGCTCACGACTCGACTAGGCGTTGCGGCCAATAAACCACGGGGTCACTACGATGAAATTCTCTGCCTCCGCCGGGGAAGCGAACGGCCCCGCCATCTTGCCTGAGTGTCGATCCTTGAACGTAGTCCCCTCAACCCATTCTCGTTCAACGAGATAGCTTTCGCCATTGCGGAATTCGAGGACCTCAACTTCCCGCTTAGCGTCTTTGCTATAAAGCTTGAATGCGACCCGATATTCGAGCCCGTAGAGCCGAGATCTGGCTCGCCGCGCAAAGAACCTACTCCACCACGCCATCGGCCGTCCATCGATCCGCTCGACGCGGGTCAGACATGCGCGGTCGTCGCCATCGCCGCCCACTTCCAGTTGAGCGCCAGGACGGCGGCGACGGCGGCGAGAGGGACCAATGTCGCCCATGAACCGATCACGGCGGTGGTCGTCGCCACCGCCCACAGGATCGAGACCAGGTGCTCCATCATGCCGACGAGTTTCGACTGTGAATGACGACGGAGCACGAGGCCACGACGCGACGGCGCTTGTCGCCAGAGGTTGACCAGCGCGGACGAGGCGATCGCTCCGGCGCCGAACAGGAGCGCGCAAAACCCAGCCCAGGGCGATGCGAAGGCCAATGCAGCAAGGGGCAAGGCGAGAATGAGCGCGATCGGCTGGCCGATGGCGGCGATCTTGGCGCGTTCGATGACGGTCCGCGACAGGGGAGCGGTCGTGAGAAAATCCGGCGCGTCCTCACCCGAGAGCGCGATCCAGGACAGCGCGCCTGCGAGTTGCGCGGCGATCACCACCAGGGCCGGCGTGAAGGCGACCCCGACCGTGCCCGTCGCGCCGCCGCCGCGCCAGAGAATGACGGCGAGCGGCGTCGTGTAGGCGGCCTGCAAAATCAGTTGCGACATCAGCCAGGGATCGCGCCAAACGACGCGCCGCTCCTTGATGCGCAAGGCCGTGCCGGCGCTCGCGCCAAAGCGCGAGGTCCCTCTGGCTGCGACCCCCGCATAAGCGGGCGCGCCGGCGGAGGCGATCGCCGCGCGGGCGAAGCGCTCGCCGAACAGCACGCAGGCGAGCGCAAAGACGACGACGCCGAAAGTTGTCCAGAGGAGAACCGCTTGCGGGTCGCCAGCCGCCGCGCGCACCGGGGCCCACAGGAGGCCTTGCGCCGCGCCCGTGGCATTTGCAGGCGGCGCGAAGGCCGCGAGAATCGTCGTTCGCATGCCCTCGGGCAGCATAGCGACAACCTGCGCCCCGAGGACGGCGG
>DASXXT010000166.1:0-7337 GCA_036502965.1 Roseiarcus sp.
CCCAGGGCGCGCGAGCGCCGCCAGCGGATCGACCGAGGGGCCGTAATTGAGGCCCAGCACGACGACGCTTCGCGCGTCGGGCATGAGCTTGCGAGGATCAATCCGTCGCTCGAAGGCCTCGGCCATCCAGGTCATGTCGCCATGCGCGCCTTCAGCGAGCCAGGCGGCAAGATGCGCGCGCGCATGCGCCGGCGCCTCGGCCGACGTGACCCGGCAGGCGTCGAACCCGAGAGCGCCCGCTTTTTCGCGTAAAGACGTTAGAAGTCGAGATCGGCGTAAACCGCGCTCGGAATCATCCCCGGCAGCCGCTCGGCCAGAATCGGGCGGAACGACGGGCGCGACTTCATTCGCGCGTACCAGGTCTTGGCGGTTTCGTTCTCGTCCCACTGCGCGTCGCCTAAATAGTCAATGCACGACAGGTGCGCGGCCGCTGCCAGGTCGGCATAGGATATCCGGTCGCCGGCCAACCAATTGCGGGCCCCGATAAGGTGGCCAATGTAGCGCAGATGATAGCGCAGATTGGCGCGCGCGGCGCGCACTACGTCCATCTCCGGAGCGCCGCCCCCTTGGGCTACATTCATAAAGCGCTTGTAGACCTTCTCGCGCACAAGCCATTGACTCGCTTCGTTAAAAAGCTTGACATTGAACCAGTGCATGAGCCGGCGCGTTTCCGCACGGGCCAATGGATCTTGCGGCATCAGACGGCGATCTCCGAGACCGAAGCCTCGGGTCTCATCAAGATATTCGGCGATCACCTCCGCTCCCGACAGGCTTGACGTTTCGTCGTCGAGCATGACCGGCGTCGCGCCTTCGGGCGCGAGCAACAGGAACTCCCTGCGCCTATCCCATGTCTTTTCTTCGACCAGACGAGGCTCGATCCCCATCTCCCCGAGCGCAAGGCGGATGAAGCGGGAGTGAGGGCAAAATGGGTGATGGTAAAGCGTGATCATTCGGACCCTGGCTTAACTGGACAGGTATCGGGGACGGGCGCCGCCGTCCACGGGACTTCATTGTCGGACCCATCAGATGCTGCGGGGGGTTAACCAATGGTTAACCGCGTGGCCGGCGCCAATCGCTTGCGACTGCTCTTCGAGCCTAGCCGAGGATCTCGGCCGACTGAACGCGCCCGACTTCGGCGGCGTTCATGCGCGCCCAGGCCTCCGCCAGCGAATTGTTGGCGTCGATCGCCCGGCAGGCGTCCTCGATGACAAAGGTTTCAAAGCTTTGCCGGCGCGCGTCCAGCGCCGAGTGGGCGACGCAAAAGTCGGTCGCCAGGCCGCAGAGAAACACCCGCTTGACGCCACGGGCTTTGAGCAGCGCGGCAAGGCCGGTCGTGGTCTTGCCGTCAGCCTCGACGAAGGCGGAATAGGAGTCGATTGCCGAATGCATGCCTTTGCGCAGAATGAGGAAGGCAAGATCGACCGCGAGGCCGGGGTGCAGCGCCGCGCCTGGCGTCCCCTGCACACAATGCTCGGGCCAAAGGATCTGGTCGCCATAATGGAGGCGTTTGGTATCAAAGGGCCTCGCGCCTTCGTGGCTTGCGGCGAAAGAGGCGTGCGTCGGCGGATGCCAGTCCTGGGTGATGACGACGTGCTCGAACCGACTCGCAAGTCGATTGACGAGCGGGACGATCTCGTCACCCGCGCCGACCGCCAGCGCCCCGCCAGGCATGAAATCGTTCTGCAGGTCAGTCGCCAGAAGAACGTCCTGGTCATTGATCGGTATTGCCGAAGCCATCGGGATCAACTCCTCTCACCGCCACGGGCGTCCGCCATCGTTTGCGCTCATAGTCCGAAACGACGATCAGTGCGAATATCAGCGGCAGGATTTGCCCCAAGCGAGCGCGGCATAGCCTCGCACTTGCGCCGTCGCCATGCCCGAACTTTACAGCAAGAACCGAATCATGCCTGACCTTGCACGTTCGGCTCCGCCGACGGGCACGAGGATTTCGCCGATTCCCGCAATCGCTACGTCATTATCAGTGTCGGAGGCTCGCTCGCTCCGAGCGCCGCGGATCCGCATTCGATATGTTTCCCGAGACATCGAACGCGATCGCGCCGATCCGGCGGCCAATCGGACAACTGGAGCGTACGATCCGGCGCGCCGACTTGACGCGGTATCGGCCCCAGCGCATCTGCATGCGTCCGATGCCAACACTCGTTTTGCCTTTTCCAGCGATCAATCCCGTTCTCGTGCAATGGGGTCCGCTGGCCGTCCGCTGGTACGCGCTCGCCTATATCGCCGGCCTTGTCCTTGGTTGGCTGCTCATTCGCCGGATCGTCTCCGGCGACCGGTATTGGAATGGGAAAAAGCGCCCGAGCGCCGACACCATCGACGATCTCCTGGTCTATTGCGCCTTCGGCGTCATCATCGGCGGCCGGCTCGGCATCGTTCTGTTCTACAATCCACAATATTACTTTTCCCATCCGATCGAGATCTTCAAAATCTGGGAAGGCGGTATGGCCTTTCACGGCGGGCTGATTGGCGCGCTGATCGGCGTCCTCCTGTTCTGCCGCCGCTACAAAGCGCCGGCGTTGACTGTGCTCGACCTGTGCTCGCTCGTCGCGCCGATTGGCATCTTCCTTGGCCGAATCGCCAACTTCATTCGCCCTGAACTCTGGGGCCGCCCGACCGACGTCCCTTGGGCCGTTGTCTTCCCGGGAACGGATGGTCTACCGCGCCATCCGAGCCAGATTTACGAAGCCCTGCTTGAGGGGTTTCTGGCGTTCGTCATCCTTTACACGCTGGCGCAAAAGGGCGCTCTACGCCGTCCGGGCCTCCTCACCGGCGTGTTCGCCATCGTCTACGGCGCGGCGCGCATTTTCAGCGAATTCTTTCGCGAGCCCGATCCGCAGCTCGGATACCTCAGGTGGGGGTTGACGATGGGAATGGTCCTTTCGCTTCCGCTCATCATCGCCGGCATTGGAGTGCTGGCGTGGAGCTACAGGCGGGGAATCTCGCCATGACGCAGCTCCTCGATGAAATCAAAGCAATGATCGTCGAGCGCGGACCGATCACGGTCGAGCAGTACATGCAACTGGCGCTCGCCCATCCGGATCTCGGCTACTACATGAACCGAGATCCATTCGGCGCAACGGGAGATTTCACGACCGCGCCGGAGATATCCCAGATGTTCGGCGAGCTGATCGGGCTTTGGGCGGCTGAAGTGTGGTCGAGCATGGGCTCGCCCGATCCAGTGCGGCTCGTCGAACTCGGGCCTGGGCGAGGGACGCTGATGAGCGATGCGCTACGCGCGGCTCGCATCGTTCCGGCCTTTCGCAACGCACTCGACGTCCGGCTCGTCGAGACGAGTCCGGCGCTGGCGGCGATGCAGCACGAACTGCTTGTCGATTCGGGGGTTGCGGTCTCTTGGGCCCAGACTCTAAGGGAAGTTCCGGACGGGCCCGCAATCGTGATCGGCAACGAGTTTCTCGATGCCCTGCCCGTACGCCAGTTCGTGCGCGTGAACGGCCAGTGGCGCGAGCGCACGGTGCGTGTGAACGGCGACGGCGCGCTTGTCTTCAACGCCGCCGACAAGCCCGAGCCCTATATCAGAGCCAATGCCGCGAACGGCGAAGTCCTTGAAGTGAACCCTTCCGCGCATTGGGTGATGTTTGAGCTCGGCGCTCGGGTCGCGAAGCAGGGCGGCGCGGCGCTGCTGATCGATTATGGCCACGTGGTCACCCGATTTGGCGACACGCTGCAGGCGCTGCGCGCTCACCGCTATGTCGACCCGCTGGTTGCGCCCGGCGAGTGCGACCTGACCGCGCATGTCGATTTTGCAGCCATGGCGCGGAGCGCGAGCGCCGCCGGCGCCGCCGTCTATGGGCCGATCGACCAAGGCGATTTCCTGCGCGCCATCGGCATCGACTTGAGGACAAAGGCGCTTGCCGAGCGCGCCACCCTCGACCACGCAGAGGAATTCGAGCGGGCGCGAGCGCGGCTGGTGGGCAAGGGTCAGGGCGAAATGGGCGCTCTGTTCAAGACAATGGCGGTCGCCGACCGCAGGCTGCGCCCGCCCCCCGGGTTCCAATCCGCAAGCGCTAAGTCCGCGTGAGCGCGGCCCAATTCCTGACCGCGGAATCGCTGCGTATTCCCGGTGTCGCGCACGGCTTCTTCACCCGTCTCGGCGGGGTCTCGCAAGGCGTCTACGCTTCGCTGAATGGGGGTATCGGGTCGCGGGACGCGCCGGAGGCCGTGACCGAGAACCGCGCCCGGGCCGCGGCTGCGCTCGGAGCGGCCCCGGAGCGTCTCGCCGTGCCGTTCCAGATTCACTCGCCCGACGCGGTCGCCATAACCGAGCTTTGGCCGCCGAGCGCGCGCCCCCAGTGCGATGCGCTGGTGACGGCGACCCCCGGCTTGGCGCTCGGCGTGACGGGCGCTGATTGCGGCATGATTCTGTTCGCCGACCAGGGCGCGCGCGTCATCGGCGCGGCGCATGCGGGCTGGAAGGGGGCGCTCGCGGGAGTGGTCGAAGCGACCGTCGCGGCGATGGAAGAGCTCGGCGCCAAACGCGACAACGTTGTCGCGGCGCTCGGACCCTGCATCGGCCACAGATCCTACGAGGTTGGCCCAGAGTTCGTCGCCGCCTTCGCCGCTGCGGGCGACGATACGGCGCGCTACTTCGCCCCAAGCCGCAGAGCAGGCCACTCGATGTTCAACCTCAACGCCTATGTCGCCGAACGCGCCGCGCGCGCGGGAATCGGACCCTTCGAGGATCTTCGTCTCGACACCTACGCCGACGAGCGCCGGTTCTTCAGCTATCGCCGCGCCACGCATGGCAAGGAGTCGGACTATGGCCGGATGATGTCGGTCATCGTAATGAATTGAGCCCGCTGGACGCGAATTCCGGTTGCTTGACAGGCCGTCCGCGCGCGACCAATTAACGCCTAACCCGTTTTGTAACGATCGGCGCCGGTCGAAACGCGCCCTGAAGGGATTCCGCATGTTCGCTCAGGTCTTGGCGAACCGGCTCGCGCGCGCCGGCATCCATTACGGTTGGGTGATTGTCGCCGTCGTCTTCCTCCTCGCCCTGACCACCGCGGGCTGCA
Source organism: Roseiarcus sp. (assembly GCA_036502965.1). Classification (GTDB taxonomy): domain Bacteria; phylum Pseudomonadota; class Alphaproteobacteria; order Rhizobiales; family Beijerinckiaceae; genus Roseiarcus. The sequence continues at coordinate 5,052 of DASXXT010000166.1, forward strand.
TGGGCATCTCCGGCGCGCTGATCGTTCCGCTCACCAAGGAATTCGGCTGGAGCACCGAGCAGATCTCGGTCGCGCTGGCGCTGCGCATCGTCCTGTTCGGCCTGATGGCGCCGTTTACGGCGGCGCTGATCGACAAGTATGGCTTCAAAAGCGTCGTCCTGGTCGCCCTTGGGCTGATCGAGATCGGACTCATCGGCGCTCTGATCATGACCCGACTGTGGCATCTGGTGTTGTTCTGGGGAGTTATCGTCGGCCTCGGCACCGGGCTCACGGCGATGGTCTTGGGCGCGCTCGTGGCGACGCGCTGGTTCTCGGCGCGTCGCGGTCTCGCTGTCGGGATTCTGAGCGCCTCCAGCGCCTCCGGCCAGCTTATGCTGCTGCCCCTCGCCGCGTGGCTCGCGGATCGATACGGCTGGCGCTTGGCGTTGGCGCCACCGATCGTGGCGCTGCTGCTGGTCGCGGTCCTCGTCGTCCTCTTTCTGGTCGACAGGCCGGAGGACGTCGGCCTCAAGCCCTACGGCGACAGAGGCGACACGCCTGCCCATGTCGCGCCGCCGGCGGCCTTCAGCCGCGCCTTCGAGATCCTGTTCGAGTCCACGCGCAGTCCGGCGTTCTGGGTACTGGCGGGCACGTTCTTCGTCTGCGGACTGAGCACCAACGGCCTGGTTCAGACCCATTTCATCGCGCTCTGCGGCGACTACGGCATGCCGGCGGTCGCCGCGGCTTCGACGCTGGCGATGATGGGCGTGTTCGACTTTGTCGGCACGATCGGCTCGGGATGGCTCTCCGACCGGTTCGACAATCGAGGACTCCTGTCGATGTATTACGGCCTCCGCGGCCTGTCCCTCCTCTATCTGCCGAGCTCGACCTTCACCGTCTACGGTCTGTCGCTATTCGCGGCGTTCTATGGCCTCGACTGGATCGCCACAGTGCCGCCGACGGTCAAGCTGACCGCATCGAATTTCGGCCGCGAGCGCGCCGGCGTGGTCTACGGTTGGGTCTACGCCTCGCATATGATCGGTGCGGCCGTCGCGGCCTGGGGCGGCGGTTTCTTCCGCTCGACCTTCAACACCTACCTTCCGGCCTTTTACGTCGCCGGCTTCGCCTGCCTTATCGCGGCCGCCGCGGTCTGGCTCATCGGCCGTACGCAAAGCGAGCGCGCGCGCCTCGTCGAGGCGCGCGCGTGAGCGACCGGCGATTGCGCCATGCCGATAGCGCCGCCTTTCGACATGCGATGCGGGCGCTGTCCTCGGGGGTTGCGATCATCGCTTGCGGCGAGGGCGAAACGCGCCTCGGTTGCACGGTCACGTCGCTCGCCTCCCTGTCGCTGGCCCCGCCGACGCTCATCGTTTGCCTCGCGCGGACGTCCTCGACGCTCGCCGGATTGCGCGAGGCGGGCGCATTCTCGATCAGCCTGCTCGCTGCGCGCCATCAGGCGCTCGCCCATCGCTTCAGCGGACACAGCGGCGTACACGGGTCACGTCGTTTCGACTCGGCGCAATGGCTCACACTCTCGACCGGCGCCCCTGTTCTCGCCGGTGCGATCGCGGCCTTCGATTGCCTCGTCGAGGAGGTCATGGAACGCCACTCCCACGCGATCGTCCTCGGCGCCGTCGTGAGTCTCAAGGAGGGCGTCGATGAACCGGTTCTGGCGCGCCGGCGCGGAGAATACACGCCCCTGGTTTAGGGAGCGACTTCACCCGAGGCCAGGCCCCTGTGTTGAGCCCAAGCGGGCCCGCGCAAGGCCACGCTCTCGGTCCGGCAGCCAAATCAGCGCAGCCGAAAGAATGCGACCAGGATGCTAGCACTCCCTTGTGATGAGTGCCAACGCCATGTTAAGGATGTCGTGGGACTGCCGTCGAGCCAGGGCAGATGCTTCTGAGCCGGCGAAGCAGCTTGACTGAAAGGGAACGCTCCATGAAATTTCGTCCGTTGCACGACCGTGTCGTCATCCGCCGCATCGAGGGCGAGGATAAGACGAAAGGCGGCATCATCATTCCCGATACCGTCAAGGAAAAGCCGCAGGAGGGCGAGGTCATCGCGGTCGGACCCGGCGGCCGCGATGAGAGCGGCAAACTCACGCCCGTCGAACTCAAACCAGGCGAACGCGTCTTGTTCGGCAAGTGGTCCGGCACGGAGGTTAAGATCGACGGCGAGGAGCTCCTGATCATGAAGGAGACCGACGTCATGGGCGTGATTGAAGGCGCGGCCGCCTCCAAGAAAGCAGCCTAAAACAGAATTTCTTTTCGAGAATCGAAGGATCCAAACTCATGTCCGCCAAAGACG
>DASXXT010000167.1:0-2302 GCA_036502965.1 Roseiarcus sp.
AAAGCACGCCGGCAAGCTCGGATTTGAAGGCGTCGTCTCAAAGACGATCGATGCGCCTTACGCGCCGGGAAATCGCGGCCTCTGGCGCAAAGCCAAATGGCTGAACCGCCAGGAGTTCGTCGTCGGCTGGTCCGACCCTGAGGGAACGCGGCCGCATCTCGGGGCGCTGATGCTGGGCTATTACACCGACGACGGCAAGCTCATCTACGCCGGCCGCGTGGGCACTGGGATGCCTGTCAAGGTTCTCGCCGATCTGCGGCGCCGCATGACCAACGGCGAGCGTTCTCGGGCTGAACGGGGTCCTGGCGATAGCACAGCCATAGAATCCCGCGCCCTATCGTCACCAGCATCACCGATACGAACCAGGGCAGCGGAAGCGGCCGGGTCGCGAGCGGCGTGAGCACGATCGCAACTAGAGCCACATTGACGAAGTTGACGGAGAGCGCGATCGGGATTTGTCTGAACAGGCTGCGTACTTGCTCGGCGTAGACCGCGCGGGTCACGTCGTCTTCCGCCTCCGTTGGCATCACCCCGCCGCGATGCGCTCCGGCTCGACGGCATTCGCGAATTCGACGAGCATGCCGTCGCGGGTGGCCTCGAGCGTGCGTCCCTTGTCGAATTCGGATCGATCAGATCGTGGCAGGCTTCTGAGACGCGCCAGCGTTTCTTCTTCGTCCGCTTCCATGAGCTGCGAATAGCCGGCAGCAATGATCGCCGCGAGGCTTCTCGAAACCGTCTCCGCGCCCGAGATCGCTTCCCCGGTGGCGCGCGCCTCGATAGGGAGTGCGGCGCAGCGGACCAGACCAAGCATCGTCTCGAGGCGAAAGCCACTCAACATAAATGCGGAGGAGAATTGCGCCCGCCATGGGGGTCATTCAGTGATACGTGGTTCAGACAAATGGCTTTGATCCGGATTGCCGAAATGGCCCGCGCGTGGTGAGCAAGGGTTGGCTAGCGGCTGAGCTCAAATACGGTGGTCAAAGCCGAATGAAGAAAGCAGCATCAGATGAGCGAAACATCTCTGAGAGAACAGTTAGTCGCCGCGTGGACGCTAAGTAGCCGCGTCGAACGTGACATCGAGACGGGCGTCGAAAATCATCCGTCTGGCGAGCACCCGCTCGGCCTCATACTGTATACGCCGGATGGGTCATGGAGGCGGCAGCCTTCCTTTCGTTCAAGTTCAGGTGAGGCTTGGCGATCTCTTGTAACGAATGCTAGTCGCGGCTATCTACGCGCGCTTGAGACCCGAGCCGAACGCCCGCGGCATTTCGCCCGGGGCCGGCATCGCAGGTCAAACCGGGAGCGAAACACATGAAATTCCGTCCATTGCACGATCGCGTCGTCGTCCGCCGCATCGAGGGGGAGGACAAGACGAAAGGCGGCATCATCATTCCCGACACCGTCAAGGAGAAGCCGCAGGAAGGCGAGGTCATTGCCGTGGGGCCGGGCGCGCGACCGGGTGCTGTTCGGCAAATGGTCCGGCACCGAGGTCAAGATCGATGGTGAGGACCTTTTGATCATGAAAGAGTCCGACGTCATGGGCGTGATCGAGGGCGCAAGCGCCACGAAGAAGAAGGCGGCCTGACCCCGCCTGACCTCATCTCAAACCAGGGAGTGAAACCATGTCCGCCAAAGACGTACGCTTCTCCTCCGATGCCCGCGACCGACTGCTGCGCGGCGTCGATATCCTCACCAACGCCGTCAAGGTGACGCTCGGTCCGAAGGGCCGCAATGTCGTTCTCGATAAGTCATACGGCGCGCCCCGCATCACCAAGGACGGCGTCACCGTCGCCAAGGAGATCGAGCTCGAAGACAAGTTCGAGAACATGGGCGCCCAGATGGTGCGCGAGGTTGCCTCGAAGACCAGTGACAATGCGGGCGACGGCACCACCACCGCCACAGTGCTGACCGCCTCGATCATGAAGGAGGGCCTCAAGCTGGTCGCAGCCGGGATGAATCCAATGGATCTCAAGCGCGGCATCGATCTGGCGGCGGCGGCGGTCGTCAAAGACATCGAGCGCCGCGCCAAGAAGGTTCAGTCCTCCGAAGAGATCGCCCAAGTCGCCACGATCTCGGCTAACGGCGACAAGTCGGTCGGCAAGATGATCGCCGATGCCATGAAGAAGGTCGGCAATGAGGGGGTGATCACAGTCGAGGAGGCGAAGACCGCTGTGACCGAACTCGACGTGGTCGAGGGCATGCAGTTCGACCGCGGCTATCTGTCGCCCTATTTCATCACCAACGCCGAGAAGATGGTGGCCGAGCTCGAGGACCCTTACATTCTCATCCACGAGAAGAAGCT
>DASXXT010000168.1:0-8530 GCA_036502965.1 Roseiarcus sp.
GAAGCCGTCGAGACGTCGGGGCGTATCTCCTACCACGCCAACCTCTACGACTTGTTGGCCGCCTATGCGCGGCAGACTCAGCGCCATGCGCTGGCGCGGGTGCGCTTCAAAACGCGTGATGTCTGGTCACTCGCCGAGGCGCGCCAGGCATTGACTCGCCTGATCGGCGCCCAAGCCGATTGGACGGCTTTCGAGAATTTTGTGCAGGAAGCGTGCGCCGCTTCTCACATGCGCCGGAGCGCGCGCGCCTCCACTTTCGCAGCGTCGCTCGAACTCGCGCGTGAAGGCAAAATCGAAATGCGCCAAGAGAGGGCCTTCGCGCCGATCTGGCTCCGCCCGATGGATACCAATCCTGGCGAAGAGCGCGCCGCGTGACTTTCCCCCAACCCGCCGGCTATCGAAGCTGCGCCGTTTGCGCCCACTGCGGAACGGGCAATTCGCGAGCCTTCGCGGACTCCCTCATCCGGGAGGCTGCGATCCTGTCTAATCAATCGCAATCCAAGAAAGGCGCTTCATGGGCCGTTTGACCGGCGCGCAGAATGTCGCGCAACTGTTCCCTTCCGCCGCGCCCTGCGTCTCGCCAGAGGACGTGCGGATCGCCGAGGCGCTGGTCTTCGCCGCGACGGAACCGCAGGAGGAATCGGCCATCGCCCAGCGCCTTTCCGAAGGGACGGACGTCGGAGCGGTGATGGATGAACTGAGACGGCTCTATGAGGGGCGCGGCGTCAATCTGGTGCGGGTTGCGCGCCGATGGATGTTCCGCACCGCTGACGATCTTAGCTGGGCGCTGGCCCGCGACCGTGACGAGAAGCGAAAGCTTTCGCGCGCGGCGCTCGAAACGCTCGCCATTGTCGCCTATCACCAACCCGTCACCCGCGCCGATATTGAACAAATCCGTGGAGTGGCGGTGTCGAAGGGCGCGCTCGACGTGCTGATGGAAGCGGGCTGGGTGCGCATGCGGGGACGCCGAAAGGCGCCGGGTCGGCCCATTACCTACGGCACGACGACCGACTTTCTGGTCGAGTTCGGCCTCAACGCGATTGCGGATCTGCCTGGCCTCGACGAGCTTAAGGGCGCCGGATTGTTCGAGGGAAAACTGCCGGTCGGCTATGACATTCCCCAACCGGACGACGCGCCAGCGCTCCGGGCGGACGAGGACCCGCTCGAAGACTCGTCCCCGCTCGAGCAAGCCTGGGCGCCTGTCGCGCCAGAAGAAAGCTGAGCGTCATCAGCGCGGCTTCCCGGTCACGGGCATTGACGGCGTCACGAAAGCGCGGAAGATGCGCGGGCTCTGAAGATTGCCGTCGCCCCGTGGAGAGACAATGGTCTCACGATTCGCCGTCTGTGCCGCCGCGTTCCTGTGCACTTCTTCGGCTGCGCTCGCCCAAACGTCGCCGGTCTTGCCCCTCTCGCCGCATCGCGCGGCTTATGACATCTCGTTGGTCGATTCCTCGGGTCCAACACCGTCGCACGCTCAAACGCCCGTCGCGGCCACGGGCCTCATCGCCTATGAATTTCGCGGCTCGGTCTGCGAGGGATACACGTCCAATTTCCGCCAGATGACTGAAATGGAGCGCAGCGAGGGTGACCCCGTCTCCATGCAGGTGAACGCCATGTCGTTTGAGGAGGCGAACTGGCAGTCGATGCGTTTCCAGATCGATTCCCAAGGCGCACAAGACACGCCCCCGGTCGCGGGGACCGCCACCCGGGGCGCTGATGACGACTTGCGCGTGGTGTTGACCAAACCGAAGGCGCAGACGCTGGACTTCGGCCGCGAGGTCCTGTTCCCCACCCAGCATATCGAGCGTCTGATCGAGGCCGCCAAGCACGGCGGCGGCCCCATGCAGGCGCGCGTCTATGACGGCTCCGATACGGGCGCGAAGATCTTTGCGACCATGTCGGTGATCGGAAAGGAAGCGACGAAGCCCGACGAAGACACCCAGACCGCGTCAGCGCTGAGCGCAATACGCCGGTGGCCGGTGGTGATCTCCTACTTCAACGAGGCCGCAACCGACGCCCCGCCGGAATACACGCTTTCGTTCGACCTTTATGAAAACGGCGTATCAGGCAGCCTCAAGCTCGACTACGGCGCGTTCGCCTTACGCGCACGCCTTCGCAAGCTCGAGATTCTGCCCACGACAGCCTGCGCCAAATAGGCCGGTCCAAACCCGGTCGCGTTAGGCGGCGCGACGGCTGTGGACGGAGAGCGCGCCAACAAGAGTCGGTCGGGAACGACAGCGGTCCGCGCCAAAGTCGCCATTCCGTTGCGCCCGCGAGATAGGCTTCACCGCCCCTTTTGAGACATCGCCGCCGCGGCCGCAGCGGGCTTCCGCCTCGGGCGCGAAATAAACCAGACCGCCGGCGCCGGCCGGCGCTGGCCCGTCCGCATCCCTTTGTGGCATAATGACCCAAAGCCGCAAGGGAAACCTACACCCGATTGGGCGCACGATTCGCAGCCGAACGAAGTCGCCAGTTTGACAAATTCAGCGAACCATCTCCCGCCGGGAGGCGTCTTAGTTCCGATGGAGCCCAAGCTTTGGAGCGAGCAGCCGCACTACGTGTTGCGACAGGACAGAACGACGATCGGCCGCGGCTCCAACTGCGACATTCGTATTGGCAACCCGACCATATCCCGGATGCATTTGGAACTGGCATGGCGGGCGGAAACTCTGATTCTCACCCATCTCAGTCCAGTGAATCCAACCTTCGTGAATGGGGCGCCGGTCGCTGAACCACGCGCTCTGCGCAATGGCGACATAATCGAGGTCGCAGACGGGGTTGCGCTTCGAGTCGAGCTCTTCGACCGTGGCGACGAGGCGGCCACGCAGTTTCGCGGACGCGACGTTCGCCGGATATACGCGATTCTGTCCGCCGACGTATTCGGCTATACCCGCTTGGTAGAGCAAGACGACCTCGCGACAGCCCGCCAGTTTGAGGGTTGCCTGAAGATAGTCCGGGACCGCGTCGAACAGATGGATGGACGCGTTTTCCAGGTTGCCGGCGACGGAATCGTGGCGCTGTTCAACAGCGCGGGCTCCGCGGTGAAAGCGGCTGTCGTTTGGCAATTGGACATTGCGCGCCGCAACACAGGGCTGCCGCCGGCGCGCAGAATGGAATTTCGGATCGGGATCAATTCCGGGGACTTACTTATTACGCCTGTAGGCGCCATAGTCGGCGACGCCATCAACATTGCCGCTCGCGTTCAGACCATCGCGCCGCCGGGAGGCATTTTCATAACAGGCGTCGTACGCGATCAGCTTCAAGGGCAAATCGACCTTAGATTGGAGTTTGTCCAAATCAATGAGATGAAGAATCTGTCGCGTGAAGTTCGGGTCTATCGGGTCGAAGTTTGATCTCACCAGGTTATTCAACAAGGTAATCGGCATCGCTCGCTCGACTCGGCCCCTCCTCGAAGGCGTCCGTCCGATTGAGTTTTGACCTAGCGCGCTCACTTATTGGTTGGTCCCGGCCGGAAGGTCAGGCCTCGCTGCACCGCTGCGGGGCCGAACCGATCGCGTAAGGTAGCAATCGCCGCTTCTCGAACCTTCTCGCGGCCGCCGCCGTCGCTCGTGAACATGTCGTCCTCGTCCGCGCCTTCCGCCGGCGCAAGGTCCGTTGCAGCAACACCCAAGAGCCGATAGGCGACGCCGTCGGGCTGGGCGTCCAGAAGCGGACGCGCCGCCGCGAAGAGGCGCGGCGCGAGCTGCGTGGCTCTAAGCCCGCTACGGCTCCGCGTCCGAAGAGAGAAGTCCGCCAGGCGCAGCTTCAGCGTGACCCCACAGGAAGCCAGCGCCTCCCTGCGCAGGCGGGTTGCGACACGATCGCACTGCGCAAGCAATATGCGCGTCAGCTCGGCTTTGTCGCTGATGTCGCGATCAAACGTCGTCTCGGAGGAAACGCTCTTCGTTTCATGCTCGGCGATGACATGCCGCTCGTCGCGGCCCTGCGCCAGACGCCACAGACGCAGCCCGTCCTCCCCGAGGCGCAAGACGGCCTCACGCTCTTCGATCCGCTGCAGATCGCCGATCACCCGAAAGCCCGCGCGCTCCAGTCGCTCCCGCCCTACCCTGCCCACGCCCCACAGGCGCGCGACGCTTTGGGGCGCGAGCCAGGCCCTCGCTTCTTCCCGCGAAAAGAAAGCGAAGCCGCGCGGCTTGTTGAGATCGGAGGCGAGTTTCGCCAAAAACTTGCAATAGCTGAGGCCAGCCGAAGCCGTGACGCCGATCTCGACCTCGACGCGGCGGGCGAAGCGGGCCAACGTTTCCGCGGCGCCCGCTCCGTTGGATGGCTCGCAGCCGCTGAGGTCGAGAAAGGCCTCGTCGATGGACAACGGCTCGACCAGGGGCGTGAGCTCCATCATCCGCGTTCGAATTTCGCGCCCGACCCGCGCATATTTCGCCATGTCGGGCGGGAGCACGACCGCGTTCGAGCAAAGCGCTCGGGCCCGAGACATCGGCATTGCTGATCGTACTCCGAACGTCCGGGCGATGTAACAGCAAGTCGACACGACACCGCGCGGGCCGGACCCGCCGACGATCACCGGCTTATCGTTGAGGCTCGGGTCGTCACGCTTTTCGACCGCGGCATAGAAGGCGTCGCAGTCGACATGGGCGATGTTCAGGCCGGCCGCGTCTTCGAGGCTGATCGTGCGAGGCGAGCCGCAATGGGCGCACCGGGCCGAACGTTGAGAATCCTTCCTTAGACAGTCGCGGCAGAGGCGAAGCCGAGGCGGGTCCATCAGGTGTCACTCTCGTGTGGTCTGCAGAGAGCGTCATGCGCCCGCGCGACGACCTCGGGCTTAAGGCCGGCGTCGGCTGCAAATCCGACCAGCAGCTCTTCGTCGGCGACCAGATAGTCGAGCACCGAGCCTAGGAACGCCGGGTCCGCGGCCGCGGTTCGGAGGTTATCGGGGCCCAGTCCGGTCAGGCTAAGAAACCGGCCCAGCCGGTCGGAGTCGGCGGCAATGAAAGCTAACGCTCGGACCGCCAAAGATTGGGCGAAATCGGGGCTTGCGGATTGCATCTTTTTCAAGGAATCGCGCATAGTCCGATTCTCCTTTCGTAAATGTCTCGACGCTAATCCTACCCGGCGCGCCGGCCGAATTCACCCTCCATGGAACGCCCGATGCCCAAGACCGTGCTCATTGTTGAGGACAATGAACTCAACATGAAACTGTTCAACGACCTCGTCGAGACCCGTGGGCATCGAATTGTGCAAACGCGCAACGGCATCGAAGCGGTCGCTTTGGCGCGCAAGCACCGGCCCGACCTCATTCTCATGGACATTCAGCTGCCCGAGGTTTCCGGTCTCGAAGTGACACAATGGCTGAAGGATGACGAGGAGCTCAGAGCGATACCGGTCATCGCCGTGACGGCCTTCGCGATGAAGGGCGACGAAGAAAAAATTCGGCAGGGCGGCTGCGAGGCCTACCTCTCCAAGCCGATATCGGTCGCCAAGTTCTTCGAGACGATCGACCACTTTCTTGGGCCAGGGGCCACGGGATGACAGCCCGCGTGCTGGTCGTCGATGACGTCCGGTCCAACCTCAAACTGCTCCAGACGAGACTGAGCCTCGAATATTTCGAGGTGCTGGCGGCGACCAACGGCCGCGATGCGATCGCCATCTGCGAAAAGGGCGGATGCGACATTGTTCTTCTCGATGTGAGAATGCCGGGCATGGACGGTTTCGAGGTTTGTCGACGACTGCGAACCACGCCGGATACCGCTTATCTGCCGATCGTTCTCTTAACTGCGCTCGACCGGCCGGCCGATCGCGTGCGCGGTCTCGAATCCGGCGCTGACGATTTCCTAACCAAGCCTGTCGACGAAATCGCGCTGATCGCCCGCGTTCGCTCGCTGGTTCGCCTCAAGTTTTCGATCGATGAATTGCGCACTCGCGCCTCGCATAGCGCGGAAGCGGGAGCGTCGGCGCCGATCGAAGCCCTGAAGCTGGACCTGTCAGAACGCGGACGACTGTTGCTCGTGGACGAACAGCGAAGCTCGCGTGAGCGCATCACTGGCGCGCTGAGCCCGTATCATGACGTGATCCTCGCCGACGAGCCAAGCGAGGCGCTCGCCGCGGGGCGCGAAGAGGCAATCGACCTCATGATCGTCAGTCTCGGTTTTGGCGCGTTCGACGGCTTGAGGCTGTGCAGCCAGGCCCGCTCGCGCGAGCGCACGCGCAATCTGCCGATCCTGCTCATCGCTGATCCCGAAGATCGCGCGAAGGTTCTGCGCGGCCTCGAACTCGGCGTCAATGACTACCTCACGCGCCCGATCGACCGAAACGAGCTCTTGGCCCGGGTGCGGACAAACATCCGCCAGAAGTTTTACGCGGATCGACTGCGCCAGTCCGTGCAGCAATCGATAGAGATGGCGCTTTACGACGCGCTGACTGGGCTCAACAATCGCCGCTCGCTCGAGCGCCGCCTGGCGGCGATGATCGAAACCGCGCGCCAGAGAGGCGCGGCGCTGACCATGATGATTCTCGACATCGACCATTTCAAGCGCGTGAACGACACCTATGGTCACGACGTCGGCGATCTCGTGCTCAAGGGCTTTGCCGCCCAACTGCAAGAGATCGTCCGCGGCAGCGACCTCCTTTGTCGTCTGGGCGGGGAGGAATTTGTCGTTGTGATGCCGGATGTCGACGCAACCCAAGCGGCGCTGATCGCGGAACGCGCGCGCTGGACCACGGAGAGCCGGGATTTCGTGCTCGACGGCGCGGCCGGCTCGGTTTCGATTACGGTCTCAATTGGTCTCGCCGAGTGGCGGGAGAAATGGGATTCCGCCGAGCTTTATCGTCGAGCAGACCGAGCGCTCTATCTGTCGAAGTCGGCGGGCCGCAATCGCGTCACTCAGGACGCCGCCTGACCTGCAGGGCCGAGCCGTCATTGCGAGCGAAGCAATCGAGGGCATCGAAAGCCGGCTAGCTAATTGTGCTCGCTTCCAACGCCGTCACTTTCGGAGCCATGCTCTACGAGCGCTTCTCCACCCAACGAAACAAAGCGTTCCTTGGCTAGCGACCCCAGCCGGCGTGACTGCACAAGAAGCACCCGCCTCAGACCACCGTGCTTTTGAATGTCTCGCTCTGAAATCACTTGCGCCAGCTTGGCGATCGTTTGGGCTCGCCTTGCGATACGCACGTCTGGATGAGAGCGAAGTTGAGACACTTCATCCGACACGATCCGCGCCCGACGCGGCTGCGGAGGTATGATTGCCAATTTCGGCCGTTCCGGGTCCTTCTCATTGAGAATCGCCTTGAACTTGCTCTCGCCGATCGCCTTTTGGTGGGCGTAATATTCCAACGCGTCCAAATGCCCCTTGGCCGTTTTGAAATCGCGGTGCTTACTGTTCACGCTGTGGTATTCAGGAAGTGGATAGACTTCAATCTCAAACACCTCGAAGGGGGTTGAGGACGCTCGTTGCAACGGCGTCGGTGCGCTGGTTGGTCACGTGTCGACTTATTCGACCGCTGATTTTTTCGTTCGTTTGGCCAACGTAGATCGGCTCCCGGTCGTAGTCGTAGAAAATATAGACGCCCCATTTGAACCAGCCGATATTGTGTTCGCTGGTTTAATCTTGATACTTCAATTTTGCGAACGCGTGAAGACCCTCTCGGAGAGAAGCGGTCCCAATGGGTGGGGACTAGTTAATTTTTTGCTAGATTTTAGTTGCTTAGACTTCGACGCGGCCATTGCTGTGTCATTCGGCCGCTGCTAGTACATTCGTGTGATTTGCTGCGAGGATAGGCTCAAGTATCGTCTCCGCAATGTGGCGAACGACCGGCACACACACGCCATCTCCACAAACATGATAGGCGTCATTGTAGCGCTCGGGAAGAAGGTAACTATCGTCGAGACCCATCAACCTTGCGGCCTCTCGTGGTGATAGAAGACGTGACCGAACGCTTTCGCCGTTTATGACTAGAATTGACTGACGGGACGAACCGCCTGCGGGGGTACGCAAGCATCCTGCGAGATCATCGAACCGAACCTCAGCCCGTTGGCGCTTCGCGCCATCCGTATCGGGTCGCATACGCCGATAAACGCTCCCAACAGTTCGCTTTGCCGACAACTTGGCGGCAGCAACCTTCGCTCGATTCACGGGCGACATGAGACTGAGAAGATAGTCCGTCTCCGCCGGTGAATGCCAATCAACGCCGGTCGGCTCCTCCTCAATGAGGTCGGCAAAGCGGGTATTGCGGGCCGGCGGCGCTGGCACCTTCCACCAAATCCAAGCCTTTTTGGCGGATAGAGACATACCTGCGGAGGCGTCTACGAGCGACTGAGGATGCCATTCAGGATCCGGACCGTTCGAAACCAGTTCGGTTGGCGCCAACTCGCTCCTATCAATTGCAATGAAAAACACACGCGGCCGGGATTGGGGGACCAAACGAGATGCATTGATGACAATCGCCCCGAACCGGTATTCTGAACTCGAAAGCGCCGACCCGACGGCGGCGAAATCCTTTCCCGCGTGGGATGTGAGGCAACCGTACACGTTCTCCAGAACAATGGCGCGCGGCGAGC
>DASXXT010000169.1:0-5169 GCA_036502965.1 Roseiarcus sp.
GAATCCTCGACCCCGCCGCAGCCGATGAGCGGCATCGCCCCGCCGGTGAGGAGATAGGTGCGGGCGAGAAGCCGCGTCGACGGGTCGAACAGCGGACGCCCGGACAAGCCGCCGCTTTCGCCCCGGTTCCTGGAGGTCAGGGTCGCCGGGCGCGCGACCGTGGTGTTCGAGACGATGAGGCCGTCGATCCGGCGAATGAGCGCGGTGGCGACGATATCCTCAAGCCCGCGGGCGTCGAGATCGGGCGCGATCTTGAGTATCAGCGGGCGGCGCGGATCCGTCTCGTCGCGGGCGTCGACGACCCGCGCAATCAGATCGTCGAGCGCCTCACGGCGCTGCAGGTCACGCAATCCCGGCGTATTGGGTGACGAGACGTTGATGGTCAGATAGTCGCTGAGCGCCGCGAAGGTCCTGACGCCGAGCGCATAGTCCTCGACGCGGTCGGCCGCCTCCTTGTTGGCGCCGAGATTGACTCCAATGAGACCGGGCGGTCGCCGCTCGAGCCGCGCCCGAGCCCGCACGAAACCATCATTGTTGAAGCCGAACCGGTTGATGACAGCGGCGTCCTCCCGCAATCGGAACAGCCGCGGGCGGGCGTTGCCGGCCTGCGGCCGCGGCGTCAGCGTGCCGACCTCGACGAAGCCGAAGCCGAGCCTGAGCAACGCGCCCGGAACCTCGGCGTTCTTGTCAAAGCCGGCGGCGAGCCCAAGCGGATTGGGGAACTTCAGTCCGAGGACCTCGACTGCCAGCCGGGGATCGGAAGACGGCGCGTTCGCGGGCGGAGCGATCTTCAACCCGTTGATCGCCGCTCGATGGGCCGTCTCCGCCGGCAGGCGTTTCAGAACGGGACCTGCGACTTTGGCCAACCTCACGCTTCAAGGTTCCCGAAAACATGCCGCCCGTCCACGCCGAGCGGCAGCGCACGCGACCAGGCGACGGCGCTCATCGGCAGGGCGGCGTAAAGATGAGGAAAGAGCGCTCCGCCGCGCGACGGCTCCCAGCGCAAGTCGTCGCCCAGCACTTCCGCGTCGACCGCGGCCAGGGTCAAATCGCCTCGGCCGGCGAACCATTTGGCCGCCGTGTCCGGGGCCTGCTCTGCGGTCGAGAAATGAATGAAGCCGTCGGCGCGATCGACGGATGCGCCCACAAAGACGCCGGCCGCCTCGGCCTCGGCCCATTCCTCGGTGGCGACGATTTTATAGACAACCATTCTCAACAGAGGCCGCCGCAAAAGCGCGTCGCGCGTCATTATCGACGGGCTTCGCCATTCGGGGGACGACCCCTCCATCCGTTCAACTGCCCGTGGGCGGACCAGATTCGGTCACTCTTGGAGCATGCGTTTCAAAAGCTCAAGCTCTTCACGCAAGACCGTGTCGATCTGCAGCAGCGCCTCAATCTTGCGGACCGCATGCAGCACCGTGGTATGGTCGCGGCCGCCGAACCGTCGGCCAATTTCCGGCAGCGAGCGCAGGGTCAGCATCTTGGCGAGGAACATCGCCACCTGGCGCGGCTTGACGACGGCGGCGGTGCGGCGCGAGGAAAGTATGTCGGCGCGCGAGACGCTGTAGTGGCTCGCGACCAGCTTCTGGATATCCTCAATCTTCACCCGTTTGAGTTCGTGCGTGCGTATGAGGTCGCGGATTGCGGTTTCCGCCGTCTCGACCGTCAGCGCGGGACCCGTCGGCATATAGTGCGCCCGCAGCCGATTAACCGCGCCTTCCAGATCGCGCCCGTTCGAGCGAATGGCGCGGGCGACAAAGGCGAGAACGGTCGGCGAAACGTCGAAATGGGGCTCCTCCGCGCGCGCTGCGGCGACGCGCGCCTCCAAAATCTTCAGTCGCAACGGCTCGTCAAGCGCGCCGATCTCGACGCAAAGGCCGACGCTTAGTCGCGAACGTATGCGCTCGTCGAGCGATTCCAAATCGTTCGGAGGGCGGTCGGCGGCTACGATCACCTCGCGACCCGCGTCGAGCAAAGCATTGAGCGCGTGACCGAATTCGGCCTGGATATTTTTCCCCTGCAGGAACTGCGCGTCGTCAAAGATGAGGAGGTCGATCCCTCGCAGCCGCTCCTTAAAGGCGATCGACGTCTGAGACTGGAGCGCGGCGACGAAGCCATACATAAATTTCTCGGCTGTCAGATAGATGACCGAGCGCCCTTGTTGAGCGGCCGTATGGGCCACGGCCTGCAAGAGATGGGTCTTGCCGAGGCCGACGGAGGAATGCAGGTAGAGCGGACAAAAGGCCGGCGTCCCGCCCCGGTTGCGGTTGGCTACGCGCTGCACGGCGTTAAAGGCGAGTTCGTTCGACCGCCCAACCTGGAAGGTGGCGAAGGTCAGCCGCCGATCAAGGGGGGACCCGGTCAAGGCGTCGCCAACCGCAAGCGCCGGGGACGTTCCGTTGGGCGGGCGGCGATCGGTGGCGGCGCGATCAACCGACAACTCCAGCAGCGGCCTGGGCGGCGTCTTGGCGGGCGAGGCGCACTCGGGAGGCGGACTTTTGGTCAACGACGCGAGCGGCGGCGACGAGCGCACAGAAATAAGGATTTGCCCGACCGGGCCGACTTCGGCGCTGAGAGCCGAAGCAACATGCCCGGCGTAGTGGGTGACGATCCAACTCTTGAGAAAGCGTGTCGGAACGGAAAGCCGGGCCTGCCCTGATCCGACCGACTCCAGAGTGAGGCTCCCAAACCAGCTGTTGAACACAGCATCGCCGACCTCCGCCCGCAAGCGATCGCAGCAGCGCCGCCATGCTTCGCCAAAAGAAGGACCGCCGGAACCGCCATGGTCAAAGCGATCCGGATTGGGTTCGTCGTACAGGTCCATGATTGTGTCTCGGGCGTTTGGTAGACAGCCGACGTTGCGGCGGTGCCGTGGAACGGGACTCGCTCGACGCTTTACGTCTGCGTCCAGGGGAACCCGCCCGCCTTCCACCCGCTGACCTCCCCTCTTCGGCGTGAATCGCCCAGCGGGCCTTCGAACCCATCCGACACATTGAAACAAGGCGCCCATCCCGCGCTGGTCATCGCGGTTGCGGCGCAGCGCGACCGCGCGCCCGAACGGCACAAGAACACGAGAGAAGCGCCGCGCTCGACGCCGCCCGACTGGAGCAGCGCTTCAAGGGCGGCGGTAAAGTTAGGGTCGACCGCCATCGAAGGATAGCTTTGCCATTCCAAGAACAATGGCGTCTTGCCGAGCGATTGAATGTCCGGTGCCCCGACGTAAGTCAATTCCGCCTGGGTTCGGACATCGATCAGAACCGACGTTGAGTCGCCCGCGAGCAGTGCATACGCGTCGGTTGCGAGAATATCTCCAGCGTATCCAAGGAAGTTCTGATAAGACATTGCCTCTCCCTCCGCAGTCCACGCTACGGATTTACCTTTGGTTCAATCTATTCTTGAAAACGGGCCAACAAAAGATCTAGCCCTAATTTCGCACCCAAACCAGATGCAATCGCCCTTGTATTCAGTTCTTGCCCCGGAACGTCTATTCTTGTTGTCTACTTGCGATACACGCCAGACACGACCACAATTTCTCTCGTTTCTTGACGTTGTGAAGATTATGGCACGGGTCAGGCGACGGCGCAACCTTGGTTCCGCGGCCAAAAAGCGCCGCAAGGGCGGCGAAAGTGGACAATTATTGAACAGTTTCATTACGCTTTTACGCAAGGGCTTGATTTAAGGGACAAGATCGTGGGCCGGTTGTAACCCGCCGCCGTTAAATTCTGGCGCGCAAGCACCTTGGCGCCGGCCCGATCGGCGCGACCTGATTGAGCGCCGACCCGAACCGCGCCGCGCTTGGCAAGTAAGGGTTTGGCAATTATGAATTTTTTGTGAGCGGCTAACGAACGCCCTCAGCGTCGTTAATTCGTTGCAAAATTGTTATGTGTCGTCTCAGCGTCAGGTTGGCGGCGCCGACGCGGCGAAACACCGTGTGGGTGACCATCGACTCAGGCCGGCGCTTGGACTTTACCTGGACCTGGTCCTTGGTTCGAAGCGATGACGCCGTAAAAGGCCGGAATCGCCAACAGATAAGCCAGGCCAGCGACTTCGATCACCACTGCAAGGCCGAAATTGGTCGCGATGACGGGCGCCGCCGCAGCCCCGATCACCGAAAAGCAGCCGTTGACGCCCCATGCCCAGACGAACATGTGATCTTTGCCGAGGCGTCCGAGCGTGGTCATCGCGATTGGCATCGGGAAGCCCATCAAGAAGGCGGGAGGGGCGATCAAAAGGAAACAAACGACGAGGCGGGCCGGATAGGCTATCGCGCCGATCGAGTCGAGCGCCCGACCCAGATATACCCCGTACAGAATCAACATGGCCCCGACCGCGACGAATAGAACCGGCATGACCGTCCGCATGTGGGGCAAGGCGCGCTCCGAGGTCAGGGCGCCGAGACCCGAGAACACCAGCATGCCGGTGATCAGCACCGAGGCCGAAATCGTCGGGTTTCCAAGCGCCATGACGAAATGGGCTATGAGCCCGACCTCGACCATGATGTAACCTGCGCCGAGACAAGCGAAGTAGAGCACGGTCAGCGCCTTGCCGGGCGAGCGCGAGAAGACGGCTCGCCAACCCCAGATCAGCGGTATGGCGAGCAGCACGGTCGCCGTCAGACAAGCGACGCCAAGCGTCGCCCAAATCAGCAGATATCCCCACTCGTCCTGTAACAGCTCCAGTCTGTCGAGCACGCGGGGCAGGTCGGCGGTCTTGACGTACGCGGCGAAGTAGGGCGCATCGTTAGTCAGCGCGCGCGTACTAAAGACATAGCGATCCGCGATCTCGGGCCATTGGCCAGCGACGAGCGCATGCCATGCGAGCCGGCCCATGACCGTCGCCGGAAGAACGCCGTCGTCGGCCTTACCGGGAGGGGCGTCAGCGTCGTCGCCGGTCGGGGCGGCTGTCCTAGTGGATTCCGTGGGCTCGGCGGCGAGCGGACCACCGGCGGCGCCGGCGAAAATCTGTTCGACGTAGCCAGCAAGCGTGCTGTCCGTTTGCGACGGATCGTAAAAGAGGCCCGGCGAGTAGATTTCGTCAAACGACATGGCGCGGGTATGGGCACGCAGCTTCGCGATCTCTTCTGGCGTGAAGCCACCATTTTTGTAAAGCACCGTCGCGGTCGACAAGTACGAGGAGGCGACGAAAAAAGAATTGGCCAGATGCGCGGGG
>DASXXT010000170.1:0-12370 GCA_036502965.1 Roseiarcus sp.
GCGCGAACGCTGTCCAGCATGACAATGTGGTGGGGAGTCGGATCGTGGATTTTCGGATCGAGTCGTAGGGCGCTGTCAGAGAACGGCTCCAGGCGAGCTGATGTCTGAGAGTCGCCGCTTGCAAAAAGAGTAACGTCATGGCCGAGCCGCACCAATTCCTCAGTGAGATAGGAAACGATGCGCTCCGTGCCGCCATACAAGCGGGGAGGGCAACTTTCCAGAAGCGGGGCAATCTGGGCGATCTTCACCGACGATTTCTCAATCTTCAACTTTCCCTTTAACTCGTCAGTGAACTGTTCGTTCCTGCACTGAAGAACGATCATATTGTTGCGAGTGTCGCGGTCGCGCGTGGCGCGCGGTGATCGCCCGTCGCACTGGACCTATCGAAGCGGAGGCCGACAGAGATCACGTCGTGGCCACGTCCCCTTCGATTCTCGCGCTCCTGGCGCTGGTCGGATTCGCCTCAGGCTTTGTCGACGCCGTCGCTCTTGACCGCGTCGGCACCCGCGCCTCATCCGTTTGCGAGATCCGTCTCCAAGGCGCCATGATTGGCGCCATGCCGAATGACGTGAAGCCATTGACCGACCTTCCGGCCTATGTCGATCCAATAAGCGGTCAGAAATATCCGATCTCGGAGCCACGGTGGCGCTCTGATACGGGCGCCCCACTTATGATCACCGCCTTGCCGGGACTCGGGCGCAACATGATCGATACCGGGAAGCGATCGCTGTGGCGCTACGCAGCCGCCCTGCCGGTCGACGTTTCTGATCCGATCACGATGGGAGAGGGATGCACGCCGCTTATCTCCCGGAGATGGCGCGGCGCCGCGGCGCTGTTCAAGCTCGAGTGGTTTTCTCCCACCGGGAGCTTCAAGGATCGGGGCGCCTCGGTGATGGTCTCGATCCTCCGCGGTCAAGGGGTGGCGAGGCTTCTGGAAGACAGCTCAGGAAATGGCGGAGCGGCGATTGCGGCTTACGCGGCGGCCGGCGGCGTTGCGGCGAAGATACTCGTCCCGGCCTCCACAACGCATGACAAGGCCGCGCAGATGCGTGCTTATGGCGCCGAGGTCGAGCTCATTCCTGGAACGCGTCAAGACGTCAGCGATGCGGCACAGCGCCTAGC
This sequence comes from Roseiarcus sp., assembly GCA_036502965.1. Lineage (GTDB taxonomy): Bacteria > Pseudomonadota > Alphaproteobacteria > Rhizobiales > Beijerinckiaceae > Roseiarcus. Next base: position 1,123 of record DASXXT010000170.1, read on the forward strand.
CGCGACGATCTTCTACGCCGGTCACAACTGGCAACCGTTCTTCCTGCAGGGGACGAAGACATTGGCCTATGAGCTTTGGGAGGATCTCAGTTTCAACGCGCCTGATAACGTCATCATCCCGACTGGCGCGGGCAGCAACATCATGGGTTGCGATATCGGCTTCAGCGAGCTTCTGCGCTACGGCGAAATCCCAAGCCGGCCCCGGCTATTCGCGGCGCAGCCGGAGAATTGCGCGCCACTTCACGCGAGCTTCATGGCCGGGTCCGATGATCTTGCGCCAGTTGAGGTCCGCCCGACGATCGCGGAAGGCGCGTCGATCGCGAAGCCTGTGCGGGCCCGCGAAGCGCTGGCGGCCCTGCGGCGCTCTGGCGGCGCGACCGTCGCCGTCTCGGAAGTTGAGATTGAAAGGGCCCTGTTCGAACTGGGCCGGATCGGCCTCTATGTGGAACCGACCTCCGCCATCGCCGCCGCCGCGTTCACAAAACTGCTAGAAGGCGGCGTAATTCTACCCAATGAGACGTCCGTGCTCGTGCTGACTGGCGCTGGCCTGAAGACGACACGGCGAACCGCCGAGCTCATGGGCGCCCTGTAACACGGTAAAGGCTTATCATTGGAAATGAGCGGGCGGCGGTTGACGCCTGGCGCCCGACTGGCCTATAAGCGCGCCGAGCAAGGCTGGGCCTCGAACCCGGCCCGTTTTATTTTTGAGCGGCGCCGACCTCCGCGCCGCGCAGGGAAACGACAGTCGATGGCCAACACGAAATCGGCCCAAAAAGCGGCCCGCCAGACCATTCGCCGCACCGCGGTCAACAAGTCGCGCCGTACCGAGATGCGCACCTATGTCCGCAAGGTCGAGGAGGCGATCGCCGCCAAGAACCCGAAGGCTGCCGCCGAGGCGCTGAGCGAGGCCGAACCCAAGCTTGCGCGGGCGGCGCAAAAAGGCATCGTGCACAGGAACGCCGCCTCGCGCAAAATCTCGCGGCTGACGAAGCGGGTCAAGGCGCTCGCCGGCTGATCGCTTCGGCCGCCGCGCTCACCCGGCGCTCATCCCGCGATGACCGACGTTCCGCCCGACCGGCTCAGCGTCGACCCCTCGAGTCCGTTCTATGACGAAGCGGCGCTCGCGCGCGGCGTCGGCGTGCGCTTTCGTGGCGTCGAGCGTCGCGACGTTGAGGAATATTGTGTCATCGAAAAGTGGATTCGGGCGGCGGCGGGCAAAGCCCTTGATCGACGGGGCCAGCCGCTGGTGATCAAGATGACGGGCGTCGTCGAGCCCTATTTTCTTGCGTCGCCCGGCGAAGAAGCAGCCAATCAAAATCCAGACTGACGTCCCTTTTCTTCTCCCTCTGAGAGAAGGGTGGCCCGAAGGCCGAATGAGGGCGCAGGGCCGCGGCGCGCCTCGCGAGCAAACCCTCACCCCCAACCCCTCTCCCACCGGAAGATGGGAATGGCGGCGGTTACGCCGCCGAGGAGCTGGCACTTGCAGGCGCTTCAGAGAAACCTGCGGATAGTAAATTTCGCCCAGCGGGCGGCCGGACCGCCCATTGAACGCCCCGCCGTCGCCGGTCCTGGCGCCTCTGCCTTCCAACAAACAGGCGGGGGCGCTCAGGTCCGGCCCTTTGAAAGCTCGAGGGCGCGATCGACAATCTGTCTGAACGCGTCCGATTTCGCCATTTCGAGCTGCTCGACCTGCACCTCGGAAAGATAGGCGTAGAGCTTATCTTTGCTGTCCCCGGCATGGATCCGGTCGTGAAGCGTCTCGGCGTAGGTGAAGAGTTCGCCCTCGTTGCAATCGGCTGGCAGGTCCCATGTGTTGAGCATGACCTCGACGATCTCGCCGATCCGGCTTGTCTTGTCGGCCATCGCCTGCCTCCTCTCGCTAATTAAACCAGTTCGGTACGTATAAAATTCGATTCCCGTGCCAGAAAAAGACGCCTAAGCCATTGAAAACGCTTCCCTGCGTGCAGAATTGATCACTGCCCGCCAGCCGGGAATTCTTTGACGGGCGGTGCCCGCCCCTCAGAACGCCCCGATGCGCATGAGATCGTGAAAGTTCACGATTCCAACCACTTGGCCACGCTCGACGACCAGAAGCGCCTGGATCTTGTGGCTGATCAGCTCGAGCGCCTCGGCGACCAGCGCATCCGGCGCGATCGTTCGCGGGCGCCGGGTCATCACCGCGCCGACCGGGGTGTCGAGGGAGAAATTCGGCTTCAGGTGACGGCGCAGATCGCCGTCGGTGATGATGCCGGCGAGCCGGCCGCCGTCCTCGAATATTGCGACGCAGCCGAAACCCTTCGACGTCATCTCGACAATCGCCTCTGCCATCCGCGCGTTGGCGTCGATGCGCGGCACCCGGTCGCCCGTATGCATGACCTCCCGCACATGCGCCAGCTTGGCCCCGAGCTTGCCGCCTGGATGGAGGGCGCGAAAGTCGAGCGCGGTGAAGCCGCGGCCCTCGAGCAGCGCGATCGCCAGCGCGTCGCCCAGCACCAGCTGCATCGTCGTCGAGGTCGTTGGCGCAAGCCCGTTGGGGCAAGCCTCCGGCGCGCCCGGCATTGTCAGGCAGACGTCGGCCTCGCGGCCGAGCGTGCTGTTGGTCTCAGCGGTCATGGCGATCAACGGAATGGCGTAGCGTTTGGCGAAGGTCACGATCGCCGCCAGTTCCGCCGTCTCGCCCGACCAGGAGATGGCCAGCACGACGTCGCCGATCTGCACCATGCCGAGATCGCCATGGCTCGCCTCGGCCGGATGGACGAAGAAGGCGGGCTCGCCGGTCGAGGCGAGGGTCGCCGCGATCTTGCGCGCGATATGCCCTGATTTGCCGATGCCGGTCACGATGACCCGGCCGGGCGCTGCCGAGATCGTCTTGACCGCTTCCGAGAACGCGGCCCCAAGTGCGCTGTCGCCCGCCGCCCGGATGGCCTCCTCGAGCGCCTCGAGGCCCTTGCGCTCGTTGGCGATGGTGCGGAGCGCCGACAGGACCGCGCTGGTCTGTTCCTGAATCATGGCCGCTCTCTATCATTCGCTGGCAGGAATGGAAAACGCCGCAATTGCAGAGGGGCGCCGGCCGGGCGGCGACTTGCCGCTTAACCGCAGGCTAAACGGCTAAGATCGAAGTCAACCACCCTTCGCGGTAAAGCCCAGACGGCGCAGTTCCTCCCTGAACCCTGGGGCAATGTCGCTGCGATCGAGCGCGAAGGCGAGATTGGCGCTGAGGAACCCAAGCCGGGAGCCGCAATCGTAAGTTCGTCCGTCGAAGCGCGCCCCGTGGAACGACTGGGCGCGCGCGAGCTCAATCATGCCGTCCGTGAGCTGGATCTCGCCGCCAGCCCCCTTTTCGACCCGCTCGAGAATCTGGAAAATCTCCGGCTGAAGGATGTAGCGCCCCGAGATGATGAGATTGGAGGGCGCCGTCCCTTGCTTCGGCTTCTCGACCATTTTGGTGATCTCGAAGGTCGCGCCATGGTCGGCGCCGACCCCGACGATTCCATATTGATGAGTTTCGGCTGGAGGAACTTCTTCGACCGCGATGATGTTGCCGCCGTGCCGCTCATAGGCCGCCACACACTGGGCAAGACATCGGCCGCTGTGGGATCCGCGCCTAGTGACCATATCCGGCAACAGGACAGCGAAGGGTTCAGCGCCAACGATCTCGCGGGCGCACCAGATGGCGTGGCCAAGGCCGAGCGGCGCCTGCTGGCGGGTGAAGCTGGTCGCGCCCGCGGCGGGAAGATCGGCCATCAAGGCAGCGTATTCGGCCTGTTTCCCACGCCGCTTAAGGGTGTCCTCGAGCTCATAAGCGTAGTCGAAATGATCCTCGATCACGCCCTTGTTCCGGCCGGTCACAAAGATGAAATGCTCGATTCCCGCCTCACGCGCTTCATCCACCACGTACTGAAGGATCGGCCGGTCGACAACGGTCAGCATCTCCTTCGGGATCGCTTTGGTTGCAGGTAGAAACCGCGTGCCGAGACCGGCGACGGGCAGCACGGCTTTACGGATGGGTTTGTCCATGGAGGCCTGATTCCTCGGTCAATGGGAGGTGAAGGGGAGGCGAGCCTAGCGAAATCCTGATAACCGACTATCAGTTCCGCCCGAGCCATTCTACGCGGCTCTTTTTCGCTGAATTCGTATTGGGTCAATCCAAAAGGGGGCTTGCGTATGAGCGTTCTGGTGACCGGCGGCGCGGGCTATATCGGCGGCCACATGGCTCTGGGCCTTCTCGACGCCGGCGAGACGGTCGTCGTTCTCGACAATCTCTCCACCGGCTTCGCCTGGGCTGTGCCCGAAGGAGCGAAGCTAATCGTCGGCGACACCGGTGACACGGACTGGGTCGCGCGCTTGATCAAGGAGCATGCGATCGACGCGATCGCCCATTTCGCCGCCAAGATCGTGGTGCCGGAGTCGGTCCGCGACCCGCTTGGCTACTACCTCAACAACGTTTCGAACGCGCGCTCCCTGATCGAGGCGGCGGTCAACGGCGGGGTGAAGACGTTCATCTTTTCCTCGACCGCGGCGGTTTACGGCGAGACTGGAGTCGAAGCGGTGTCGGAAGAAGCCACGCTTGCGCCAATTTCGCCTTACGGCCGATCGAAGCTGATGGTCGAATGGATGCTCGACGACGCGTCCCGGGCGTACGATTTTCGCTACGTCGCGCTGCGCTATTTCAATGTCGCCGGAGCCGATCCCAAGGGCCGCCTCGGTCAGTCGACGCCCAACGCCACCCATCTGATCAAGCGCGCCGTCCAGACGGCGCTTGGGCTCCATCCGAAGATCGAGATCTTCGGCCAGGACTATCCGACCCGTGACGGCACTTGTGTGCGGGACTATATCCAAGTCACGGATCTCATCGACGCGCATTTGAGCGCGCTCGCTTATCTGCGCGCCGGCGGGGCGAGCGTCGTCTGTAATTGCGGTTACGGGCACGGCGAGACGGTCAAGGAGGTCGTCGAGGTCGTCAAACGGGTGTCGGGGATCGATTTCCCGGTCGTAGTCGCCGGGCGCCGGGCGGGCGATCCAGCCGCCATTGTGGCTAAGGCCGACCGGGCGAGGAGTGTGCTTGGCTGGAAACCGAGCCGCGACAATCTTGACGAGATCGTGCGCCAGGCGCTCGACTGGGAACGCCGCCTGCATAATCGAAGGACGGAATGGTAATCGAAGCGGCAGCTGCCGTGCTCGAGTCGCACGTTGCCTGCGCCGTTGTGACCGTTTTAGGCTTTACAACCGCCGCTCCAGCGGCTTGATAGACCATGGCGTTCATCGGGGGAAGCGCATGCGCTCGGCCGACCGGCGAGAATGAGCATGGATGATGTTCTCGTCACGGAAGGCCTTAGCAAGAGCTTCGGTGATTTCCGCGCGGTCAGCGACGTTTCGCTCCGCGTCAAGCGTGGGACGATCCACGCGCTGATCGGGCCGAACGGCGCGGGCAAGACGACCTGTTTCAACATGCTGTCGAAATTCATCGCGCCGACCGGCGGCCGGATCACGTTCAACGGGCGCGACATCACCAATCTCAAGCCTGCCGACGTTGCGAGGCTCGGGCTCGTCCGGTCGTTCCAGATTTCGGCGGTGTTCCCCCATCTGACCGCGTTCGAGAACATTCGCATCGCGCTCCAGCGAAAGCGTGGCGATTCCTTCGACTTCTGGCGCTCCAAGGCGGCGCTTAAGCCGCTTAATGAACGGGCGTTGGCGTTACTGGGCGACGTTGGGCTGGGAGCCTTCGCCAACTCGAAGGCCGGCGAAATCTCCTATGGCCGCAAGCGAGCCCTGGAGCTTGCGACGACACTTGCGGTGGAGCCGGAGATGATGCTGCTTGATGAGCCGATGGCGGGCATGGGCCACGAGGACATCGATCGCACGGCGGATCTCATCCGCCGCGTGTCGGCGAACCGCACCATCTTGATGGTCGAGCATAATCTCCGGGTGGTCGCCAATCTCTCCCATCGCATAACCGTGCTGACGCGCGGGCGGGTGCTGGCCGAGGGCGACTATCGCGAAGTGTCGGAGAACGAAGAGGTGAAGCAGGCCTATCTCGGAGTGGGACATGGCTGAGGCGGCTGTCGCGCAAAGGCCAGCCGCGAGCGCGACGACGGTGCTCAGCGTCAAGGGCCTGCAGGCCTGGTACAACGAATCGCATATTCTGCACGGGGTCGATCTCGACGTGCGGGAGGGCGAGGTCGTGACGCTGCTTGGACGGAACGGAGCCGGCAAGACGACGACGCTGAAGGCGATCATGGGCATCGTCCGCAAGCGAATCGGCTCGGTCGTATTCGACGGAAAGGAGCTGATCGGCCTATCCATCGACCGCATCGCCCGGCATGGCGTCGCATTTTGCCCGGAGGAGCGAGCAATATTCGCATCTCTCTCGGTCAAGGAGAATCTGTTTCTGCCGCCTCCGATCTCCAAGGCAGGCGCGATGAGGGTGGAGCACATCTTTGCGCTCTTTCCCAACTTACGCGAGCGGCTGTCGAGCGGCGGGGGCAAGCTATCCGGCGGCGAACAGCAGATGCTCGCCATTGCGCGCATCTTGCGAACCGGCGCGCGATTTCTGATGCTCGACGAACCGACCGAAGGCCTCGCGCCGGTCATCATCCAGCAGATTGGCCGCACCATCGCTGAGCTCAAGCGGGAGGGGTTCACGATTTTGCTGGTCGAGCAGAATTTCCGCTTCGCCTCGACCTTGGCCGACCGGTTTTTCGTCATGGAGCACGGCCGGATCATCGACGCGTTCGCCAACTCGGAACTGGAGGGCAGGATGGATAGGCTGCACGAGGCGCTGGGGGTGTGATGACGAAGTCAGGCCCGCCGTTTGCCCTCATCCGGCCCTTCGGGCCACCTTTTCCTCGAGGGAGAAGGTGTGTGCTCCCCTCTCCCTTGGGGAGAGGGGTCGGGGGTGAGGATATGCGGACCGGGACGGCCGCTGGGGCGCACGCGCCGTGAACATTTTCGGCCACATGATCAGCATGCCGCAGCTCTATGGTCAGTTGCTGATCGGCCTCATCAACGGCTCCTTCTATGCGCTGCTGAGCTTAGGGCTGGCGGTCATCTTCGGCATGCTGACGATCGTCAATTTCGCCCACGGTGCGTTCTACATGATGGGGGCCTTCGCCGCTTATTTCCTGCTCCAATATGCGGGCCTCAATTATTGGTTTGCCCTCATCCTCGCGCCGCTGATTGTCGGCGCGATCGGGGCGATCGTCGAGCGCCTGTTCCTCAAGCGGCTCGCCGGCTTCGATCCGCTCTACAGCCTGCTCCTCACCTTCGGGCTCGCGCTCATCATCCAAGGGCTGTTTCAGAACTATTACGGTGCCTCTGGCATGCCCTACGCGATCCCGAAGCAACTGAGCGGCGCCTACAATCTCGGCTTCATGTTTCTTCCCGTCTATCGCGGCTGGGTGATCCTCGCCTCAGCCGTGGTGTGCTTCGCGACTTGGCTCATCATCGAGAAAACCAGGCTCGGCGCCTATTTGCGCGCGGCGACCGAAAATCCGACCATGGTGCGCGCCTTCGGTATCAATGTGCCCCGCATGGTCACGCTCACTTATGGCTTCGGCGTCGCGCTTGCGGCGTTCGCAGGCGTGCTCGCCGCGCCAATCAATCAAGTCCGTCCGGGCATGGGTGCGGACATCATCGCTGTCGTTTTCGCTGTCGTAGTCATTGGCGGCATGGGGTCGATCCTGGGATCGATCGTGACCGGCTTCGTGCTCGGCGTCGTCGAAGGGCTGACGAAAGTGTTCTACCCGGAGGCCTCGAACACGGTGGTGTTCGTCATCATGGCGATCGTCCTTCTGATCCGGCCGACTGGCCTGTTTGGGCGGGCGGCCTGAACATGGACCTCCAGGCTTCCGTTGCCGCGGCGGACATGACGAGCCAGGACCGACGCGTCAATGCCATAGCCTTCGCGATCATGGTCGCCCTGATCGCGATCGCGCCCTTTTTCGCCTATCCGTTCTTCGTCATGCAGGCGATGTGCTTCGCGCTGTTCGCCTGCGCGTTCAATCTCTTGATCGGCTACGCGAACCTTCTGTCGCTTGGGCACGCGATGTTCTTCGGGATCGCCAGCTACGTCTGCGCTCATGGCGCCAAAGTGTGGGGATTGGAGCCGGTCTCGGCGATCGCGGTCGGCGTCGCCGCCTCCGCCGCGCTCGGCTTCGTCACCGGAGCGCTCGCCATTCGCAGCGCCGGCATCTACTTCGCCATGATCACCGTCGCTTTTTCCCAGATGGTGTTCTTCTTCTGCGTCGAGGCGCCGTTCACCCATGGCGAGGACGGCATCCAGGCGGTGCCGCAGGGGCGGGCGCTCGGCTTCATCGATCTGTCCAATCCGTGGATCCTTTACTGCTTTGTGGCGGCGGTATTCCTGTTTGGCTTTCTTGTCGTGCAGCGCGCGGTCAATTCGCCGTTTGGCGAGATTCTCAAGGCGATCCGCGAAAACGAGCCGCGCGCGGTCTCGCTGGGCTATCGCGCTCTGCAATACAAGCTCGCGGCCTTCGTCTTGTCGGCGGTCATCGCCGGGCTCGCCGGCGCGACCAAGGCGCTGGTCGTCCAGAACGCGTCGCTGACCGACGTCTCGTTCTCGACCTCGGGCGAAGTCGTGCTGATGACGCTGGTCGGCGGCATGGGCACGTTCTATGGGCCCGTGGTCGGCGCGCTCATTGTCATAGCGATGCAGAACTATCTCGCCCAGTTCGGCGAGTGGGTGACCGTTATCCAGGGGGTCGTCTTCGTCGCCTGCGTGCTGGCGTTCCGCCGCGGCATCGTGGGCGAACTCGCCGCACGGGCAAAGGTGTCGCTCTAAGATGCCAATGGCATGAAAATCGACAGCGTCGATTTCTTCTACCTCTCCATGCCGGTCGTCACCGAAGCGGCGGACGGCAGCCAGGACGCGCTTCTGGTGCGCGTGACGGCCGGCGGCCATCAAGGCTGGGGCGAATGCGAAGCCGCGCCGCTCCCCTCGATCGCAGGCTTCGTGGCGCCGATGTCCCACGGGGCCTGCCGGCCGGTTTCCACCTCTGTGCTCGGGGAGCGGCTCGACGCTCCGGACGACATCGCCCGCATGTCGGCGACCGTCGCCTACAACAGCATGGACCTGCTTCAGGCCGCCCATACCTGGTCAGGCGTTGAGATAGCGTTGTGGGACCTTCTCGGCCGCCAGCGGGGCGTTCCTGCTTACCAGCTTCTCGGTTACTCCAAAGCTTATCCGAAGCTGCCTTACGCCTCTGTGCTGTTCGGCGCGACGCCGGAGGAGACGCGGACCCGCGCCGCCGAGATCCACAAGGCCGGATTCCGGGCGGCGAAATTCGGCTGGGCGCCCTTCGGCGAGTCGCTCGCCAACGATGTTCTCCATATCGAGGCCGCGCGGGAGGGGCTCGGCCGCGAAGGGGTCTTGTTGATCGACGCCGGTCAGATTTTCGGCGAGGACGTCGAAGCCGCCGCCTTGCGACTGGACGCGATGGAACGGAACCGCGTTACGTTCTTTGAGGAGCCCTTCCAGGGCTCGGCTTATGGCGCGTACCGGGCGCTCGGCACCCGCGCGGGAACGGTTAAGACTGCGGGCGGCGAGGCGGCGCATAACCGCTTCATAGCCGAGCATCTCATGGAATATGGCCGCGTCGGCTATATTCAGATTGATTGTGGACGCATTGGCGGCCTGGGGTCGGCGAAACAGGTGGCGGACCAGGCCGCCAAGCGGGGTGTGACCTACGTCAACCACACTTTCACCTCCAACCTTGCGCTGAGCGCCTCGCTTCAGCCGTTCGCCGGTCTGGCCGACCATCCCATCTGCGAATATCCGACGAAGCTCCAGCCTTTGGCGCGCGATATGACGCTGAACCACATCGCGCCCGACCCCAATGGCGAGATCGTCGTGCCCGACGCGCCCGGGCTCGGGATCGAGATTAATCTCGAGGCGATCGCCCGGTACAAGGTCGATGTCGAGATCAGGGTGAAGGGGAAAACCATCTTTTCGACGCCATCGGTCTGAACGCGCTTCGCGCGGCGCACGCGCCGCTCCGAAAGTGGCCCCCGGGAAAAGCCGGAGATTGGCGCTTTCCCGGTCGTGGACTATCGTTACTGATGGCTCCAAATTGGCCAGGAGTTGACGCAAATGTATATCGTCGGCGAGGAGGAGATCGAGGCGATCGCCCGGGTCATCCGGTCGGGCAAGCTGTTCCGGTACGGCGAAGAGGGCCAGTGCGCCACGTTTGAGAAGCGATACGCCGCCTACCTCGGCGTCAGTCATTTCGCTCTTTCGGCCAGCGGGACCTTCGGGCTCGTGGCGGGCTTGACCGCGATGGGCGTCAGCCCAGGCGACGAAGACATCATTCCGGCCCACACCTATATGGCGACCGCGACGGCTGTTCTGGCGGTGGGCGCCATTCCGGTGATCGTCGACGTCGACGAGACCGTCACGATCTCCCCCAGGGCCATTCGCGCCGCCATCGGACCACACACCAAGGCGATCATCCCCGTCCATATGTGGGGCGCGACCTGCGAGATGGACGCGATCATGGGAATCGCCCGCGAACATAGTCTCCAGGTGCTCGAAGATTGCTGTCAGGGCGTCGGCGGCTCCTACAAAGGGAGGAAGCTCGGCTCGATCGGACACGCCGGCGCTTTCAGCTTCAACTACTATAAGAACATCACCAGCGGCGAAGGCGGCGGCCTCGCCACCAGCGACATCAAGATTGCCGAAAGGGCCCGTTGCGCCATCGACCCTTGCGGATTTTACTGGCAGGGCAAAAGCGACAGCGTCCGGCCGTTCGCCGGCAACGGCGCGCGGGCGTCGGAACTCATGGGCGCGATGCTGAACGCGCAGCTCGACCGGCTCGACGGCATGATCGACAAGATGCGAAGCGAGAAGCGGCGCATCCTCGACGGCACCCGCCACCTCAGCAACCTCGGTCTCAAGCCCACGCCCTTGAACAGCCCCGAACACGAGTGCGCGACGCAGGTGATGTACCTCCTGCCGAGCGAAGAGGCGGCCACGCGATTCACCGAACTGCAGCCGAGCGTCATTTCGGGCAAAACGGGCAGACACACCTACACCCAATGGGACTCGGTGCTTTCGCACGAAGGCGCCGCCCATCCGGCGCTCAACCCGTTTAACCTTCCGCAGAACCAGGGCTTGCGGAAAGACTATTCGCCGGACATGTGCGTGAACTCGCTCGGCATCCTGAACCGCACGGTGATGGTGGCGACGAGCCCCCTTCATACCGACACTGAGATCGACGACTTGATTCACAAT
>DASXXT010000171.1:0-9708 GCA_036502965.1 Roseiarcus sp.
CGCGCACCACGATATTTTCGAACTCTTTCGCGGTGGAGAGGCGCCCGAGCGTATCGAGCGGCAATTGCCGCTGCTGGTCTGGTCCAGAAGGCTGGGCTCCGATCCGTCCCAGCGCGGCCTGGGTGTTCTGCTGTTGCACGGCTTTGATCACGTCGCCCGGGACCATGGAGAAGCCGGTCAACCGGTCTGTGTCGAGCCAGATTCGCATACTGTAGCTCAAGTTCGCGAACAGCTGCGCCTGGCCGACGCCGGGCACGCGCGCGATCGTGTCGAGGACGTTGATTGTCACATAATTGTTGAGGAAGAGCGAATCGAGGGACTGGTTCGGCGAGTAGAATTCGACCACCTGAAGCAGCGCCGAGGAGCGCTGGCGAATCGTCAACCCCTGCTGATTGACTTCCGCCGGCAATTGGGCCTGCGCGAGATTGACCCGGTTCTGGACATTGACCGCGTCGATGTTCGGATCGCTGCCAACCGCGAAGCTGACGGTCAGCGTGTAGCTGCCGTCATTGCCGCTGGTCGAAGTCATGTAGATCGCTTTGTCGACGCCGTTGACCTGGGCCTCGATCGGCTCGGCGACGCTCGCTTCGACCGTGGTCGCGCTCGCGCCGGGAAAGGTGGTCGTGACCGTGACCTGTGGGGGGACAATGTCCGGATATTGCGCGACCGGGATTCGGGTGAGCGCGATGAGGCCCGCGAGCACCATCACGACCGAGACGACGAACGCGAGACGGGGCCTCGCGATGAAAATATCGGAGATCACGGCGGCGCCTGAACGGACGGCGTCGCCGCCACCGCCTCGCCTGGCCGCACCTTCTGGATGCCCCCAACGATGACCAGTTCGCCGGGTTTGAGCCCTTCCGAGACGGTGATGTCGGCGCCCTGGACGGGCCCCAGCTTCACCCGTTGCTGCTCAACCTTGTTGTCTGCTCCGACGACGAGCACGTAAGATCCCGACTGATCGACCTGCAACGCCGCCTGAGGGATCATCAGCGTCTGCGTCGGCTCGCCGGCCTCGACCGTCACGTTGAGGACCTGGCCGGCGACGAGCCAACTGTCGGGGTTGGGGAACACAGCGCGCACAGTCAAGGTGTCGGTGGCCTGATTGGCTTGGATGTCGAGAAAATCGACCGAGCCTGGGTGAGGATATTCCTGGCCATTGGAAAAGGTCGCGCGGACGACGGCGTTCGAGCCTGCGCCGGGCGTCTTGGCGGTCCGCTGCCGATAATCGAGCACCTGCTGCGTGGTCGCCGGGAACAGAACGTAGATCGGGTCCTGGCTGACAATGGTCGCGAGCGTGCCGGTCGCTTGGTTGACGAAATTGCCGACCGACACATTGGCCATGCCGATGCGTCCGTCGATCGGCGCCTTGATCTCGGTGAAGGCGAAATTGATGTTGGCCTGCTCGAGCGCGGCCTGGGCGGAGCGCACGGCGGCTGTGGCCGCGCCCTCATTCGCCTGATTCTGATCGACCGTCGCCTGCGCAACCGCGTTGGTCCTGACCAGCTCCTGGGATCTTTGCAACGCCAGCGCCGCGTTCCGCTCGGTCGCCTGTGCGCTCGCCAGCTGGGCTTGAGCCTGGTCGACCGCCGCTCGATAGGTGTCCTGCTCGATGACGAACAGGAGCTCGCCGGTCTTGACCTGCTGGCCCTCGGTGAAAGCCCGCTTTTGCAGAAAGCCCTCGACGCGCGACACCAGATTGACCGTGTTGACCGCCTGGACGCGCCCGACGAAAGTTCCGGCGGGCGTGACGCTCTTCAGGGTCGCAGCGGTCACGGTCACCGCAGGCGGGGCCGCCGAAGCGGACGCTCGGTCGGCGGTCGAGGAGCGTTCGCAGCTGCAAAGCGCTGTGGCGAGAACGAGGATTCCGCCGAGAACTTCCCTGCCGAGCAGAGGTCGCATCGTCGAATGTCCCCGTCGGATTTCGCGAGAGCCGCAGGCGCCTGGCGACCTCAAGCGGCGCCGCAGAGTCCCATGGGCGGCAAAACCGTGTCAATGGCCCTGGATTCCAAACGTCGCAGACCCTGGCTTCGCGCCGTCTCAGCTGAGCGGCGCGGCCCTCTCCCGATAGGGCGTTCGGAAGAACGCCCGTCTGACGACGGGCTATGGCCCTCTCCCGTCCCTCGACAATCCCCGGATCAGGTCCGGGGACGGGGATGAGGGGAGACGGGAATCCCTCACCGTCTCAGGGCGAGGCAGGTGATGTCGTCGAACTGAGACCGTCCTCGCGCAAACTCTCGCACCGCCGCTTCGATGCGCGCAATCCATTGCGACGCGCTGGCGCCGTGCCCTTTTTTGGCCAGCAGACTTTCGAGGCGCTCCTCGCCGAATTGGCGCGCCTCAGGGTCCTCGGCTTCGGTGACCCCATCGGTATAGAGGAAGCAAAGATCGCCAGGGCGCAATTGAGTTTTATGCGCCATCATCTTCATGGGCTCGAACAGGCCGACAGGCAGCCCGCCGACGGGCAGCGTTTCAACCGCGCCCCCCGGGCGGCGGATGAGCCCGGGGAGATGGCCGCAGTTGCAATATTCGAGCGCTCCCGAGCGCGGATCGTAGGCTGCGTATAACACCGTCGCGAATTGCTGGCCGGCGTTGTTATCGGCGAGAAAGGCGTTGGCCTTGACGATCGCTCCCGGCAGGTCGGGATTTTCGCGCAGGTTGATGCGGATCAGCGTCTTGGTGATGCCCATGAACAAAGCGGCGGGCACGCCCTTGCCGCAGACATCGCCGATGCCGAGCGCGAAACGCCCGTCAGCTAACGGCACGAGATCGAAGAAATCGCCGCCGACATCGCGCGCCGGGGTCATCGACGCCCAGACGTCGAGGCGGGATTCGGCGGCGAACTCCTTAACCCTGGGCAGAAGCGCACGCTGAATGACCGCCGCGCTCGCCATTTCGTCGTCGCGCTGACGACGCAGAATTATCTGCTCGGCCATGCGGCCGAAGGTCAGCCCGAAATCGGCGAGGCCCGGGATCGGATTGCGCAACTCCTCGAGCAGCGCGGGATCGAGCTCGTGATGCTCGAGCGCGCCAAGCGCCGCTGTGTAAAGGCTGACCGCGCCATTGAACTTGCGCAGGCGCTCGCCCATCCGGGCGATGACGTCGATGAGCAAGGACGGCGTGGCGCGCGCGACCTCGACCAGCGCAGCGCGTCCGAAGCGCAGAGCGGTGACGGGCGCGCGCGCGCGCGCGGTGGCGCTCCGCGGCAATTCCGCTAACGACCCCAATTCGCCGACCAGCGAGGGGGCCTTGAGAGTTGAGATGGGAATGGCGCCGCGAGCGCTGTCGGCGGTGACCGTCACCTCCCCCTCCAGGATCAGCATCGCGTAATCGCTGGGTTCGCCCTGCACCATGAGGATGGCGTCAGGATCGAATTTCTCGAGTTCGGCTGCTTCGATCAGGATTGCAAGGTTTTTGTCGGACAGGTCACGGAACCCGCTCGTCGCCCGGATGGCGGCGCGCAGTTCCGGCGAATCTTTCATGTCATCATGTCGTGCTCAGCGTCCCCGACTCGCGTTGGCGTTGCGGTCGGCCTCGAATTCTAGCACGAGACGGTTCATACCTTCAAAGCGGCGATAGCTAATGCGGCGGGAAAATTTGTGCATGAGCCCAGTGCCGTAGCCGCCGATGTCGAAATCGTCGGTCGGGCCGTTGATCCGCTTGGCCGGGGCGCGCGTCGGATCGAACGGTTCGCCGTCGTCGGCAAACTCGACGATGACGCCGTTCGGCTCAGCGCAAAGCGAAATGCTCGCGTGATTGGCGTGGCCATGCTTGACGGCGTTGAGAAACAATTCCTCGAGGCAGAGACCAATCGCGAATTCTGCCTCTTGGCCGAGGCCCAAGGCGTTGGCCTGGAGCGCGACCCAGTTCTCGGCGTCCGAAGCGGCCTCGACCGTGCCGGGAAAATCGCGCGAGCAGGCTCGCGGTGCAGGCTCGCTCACGCTTTCTTGCTCGAGAAGGCGGCGAGCCTCTCCCGAAGCGTGCGAGCGGCCGATTCATAGTCGGGATAGATCCCGGCGACTTCGTTGAAGCCGGTCGTCCGCAGAACCTTTTCAACATTTTCGTTGGGGCCGCAAACCGCCATTTCGCCGCCGCGGCGAATGAGCGTCTTGGCGCTCAGCATCAGCGTGCGAATGCCGAGCGAAGCGAGGAACGAAACTTTGGCGAGGTCGACAATCAGAGCCTTGCTGCTCTTCGCCAGCTGGTCAAAACCGGAATCAACCTCCTGCGCGCCCTGAATGTCGAAGCGCCCGTCGAGCACAACGTGAGTAATCTCATCGTCGACCTGGAAGACTTTCATGTCCATGCGCGCACTTCCGGCGTCTGCGTGTTCGATACCCACTTCACTACGCACCCATCATGACGGTTTGGCGACATTCCGGAGGGTCGAGTTCCCCGCGATCACCTGGGCGCAACGGATCAGATTGGGAGTCAGCCGAAGCCGCGCTGGCCGCGTTCGACGGGCGAGCGGCCACGCTCCTGTGGCGGCCCGCGGGCTAGTATTCCTCGGAGATAAGCTGAAACCAGATGATGCCGACGGCGAACAGGACGAGCGCGATGATCAGCAAGCCAAGCGCGTGCGTGACATGAACATGATCGGAGCCAGCCTCGAAGCCGGGCAGGAAGCTGGGAAGGCCGCCGGCAGGCGTGAGCCAGTAAACGGTCGCGACGCCGATGAGCACGATGCCGATAATGCAGATGAATACGATGCCGATAATGCCGATGATCCATGGCACTGGCTTGGTCATGGCGCGGGTCTAGCCGAGGCCTTGGCTGGCGGCAAGAGGCAATTCACTTCTGTGGCTTTCGTTTATGTAGAGGTTCAGCCGAAGCCGACGCCGACCGCCCCGGGCGCGAGGCGGACGAGCCGCGAATCCTCCACCGCCGCCTGCCGGTGCTTGACCGCTTCGCGGTAGACGGGGTCGCGGATCATGGCGACGAAGGCGGCGACAGTGGGATACTGAGCGATGAAGCAGAGATCCCAGCGCTCCTGCGGAGGGCCGATCAGCGTCTGCTCGAACAGACCGCGCGAGACGATCGATCCCCCGAGGCGCGAGAAAACCGGCTCGCTCTCCCGCCCGTAAGCCGCATAGGCCTCAGCCCCGGTCGCCTTGCGCCCGTCCGGATAGGCCGCTTGGGCGCGCAATTTGATCAGATTGAGCATATGGATTGGACCCGGCCGGTCGTCGGCGCGAGCGGCGGCGAAGGCCTCTTTGGTCGGATCGACGTAGCCGGTCATGCGGCCTCCCGGCCTGGCGGGCGATCCGCCGAGCGGGGCGCCAAGCCTCCGAGGTCTACAACGACTCGCATTAACGCCAAACCAAAACGCGCGCGGTTCAGCGAGCAACGGTTGATCGGAAATCGGCGACGCGCGTGAGCGAGGTCGACGAAGCGTCGACGCTGACCGCGTCGTAGCCCAAGGCGGAGCCGAAATTGCTCGGCGCCACGCCTGCATACCCCACAGTCGCCGTCACGGCAGCAGCGCGGCTCTTCACAGCGACTGTGGGCGTCCCGGCTCCGCGCGGAGCGTGACCAATGAAGACGAGATCGGCAATTTGACCGGCGAGCACATCGCCGTCTTTGGTGATGTCCGGCTGCCGTGCAATCGCCTCCGCCGCGGCGACTGAGGCCGCGTCCGCCGCTTGTTGAACGCGGCTCCTAAAGTGGGACACTTTTGCGTAATCAGCAGCGACCGCCAGAGCCAGCACTGCGAGCGGCATCGCCGCAGCGCAAGCGACCAAGCCGCCGCCCTCAGAACTGTGGCGCCGTAACAGGCGCGAAAACCTTTCGGCCCGTCCGAACATCATCCATCTCCTCAACCAAGTCCGTGAGAAGTTTCGCTGTGGCCGCACCGTTCAACGGGGAGCGAGCCGGGCTTGTTCCACTCGGAGTGTAGGCTCGGAGATTAACCAATTGATTGAGGAAGATGGTAAAGTAGAGCAGGAGAAAAATGGGAGACGTGGTTAGATGTTTGGCGCCACCGCTTTCGCAGTTGGCGGACCGGCGCGGCCTGGCTGCCGCCTCGTGAGATGCGCAGCGCCGCTCGAGGCGCGTCAGCAAAAGTCATTTCACAGCTGGTAAACCCGGTGAAGCCCGGGCCGGGCTCGTGCGTCAGATTGACCCTAATCCCAAAAGTCTATAGAGTGAGTCAAGTAATCACTGGCCGTCCGCGGGATTGAGTGGAAAGGGCTCCGAAAATGTCCGAAGCAACCATCCCCGTCCAGGCGGCGGCGCCTCGGCTCAGCGAAGACCTTGTCGCCGTCGGTCTCGGCCTCGGCGTCTTCCTGCTGGCCTTAGGGTCGCTCGCCGGCGCCGACGCGCTCGGTTGGCTGGTGACGACATCCGTCTGGACCGACCCCTCGACGGCGCTTGCGCCCGTCTCGAAAGCCTATGCGAGTCTCGGCGGCGGCGGCGCGCTCCTTGTCACCTACCTTGTGCTCACCGCCGTTCTGGCGGCCGGCGCTTATCTGCTCGGCGACGACGTCAGGCGGTTCGCGCTCGCCTTCACGGCGGTCTTCGCCATCGCCTACGCGAGCTGGTTCGTCGGCAGTTGGGCGCATCTCGCCGCTGTCACACCGGCCGATCAGGCCAAGTTCGGCGTCTCGTGGTCGCTGAAGCTGACGAACGAAGGCGGGTTCATCGTCGCTCTTCTCGCTGGCCTCGTGGTCGCGAATGTCTTCCCGGCCTTCGCCGAGCGGCTCAGGAGCGCGATCCGTCCCGAGCTTTATATCAAGATCGCGATTGTCATCCTCGGCGCCTTCATCGCGGTCACCATGGCGAGCAAGCTCGCGCTGGCGTCGTCTCTGATGCTGCGCGGCTTGGCTGCGATAGTCGAGGCCTATTTGATCTATTGGCCGATCGTCTACTTGATCGCCCGCAAGGGCTTCGGCTTCAGCCGCGAATGGTCGGCGCCGCTCGCCTCGGGCGTTTCGATCTGTGGCGTTGCGGCGGCGATCGCAACCGGCGGCGCGATCCGCGCCCGCCCGCAGGTGCCGATTCTCGTGTCGTCGCTGGTTGTCGTTTTCGCGGTGATCGAAGTTTTGATCCTGCCGGTCATCGCCCAAGCGTTCATGTGGCATGAGCCGTTGGTCGCGGCGGCCTGGATGGGGCTTGCGGTCAAAACTGACGGGGCGGCGCTTGCGGCGGGCGGCATTACGCAATCGCTTATCCAAGCCAAGGCGGCGGCCGAGGGCGTCGCCTATCAGCCGGGCTGGATGCTGACCGTGACGGCGACCGTAAAGGTGTTCATCGACGTCTTCATCGGCGTCTGGGCTTTCATTCTCGCCTATATCTGGACGAATCACATCAATCCGCGCGCGGGAGCGCAGAAGGCGAGGCTCGGCGAAATCTGGGAGCGATTTCCGAAGTTCATCCTCGGCTTCGTCGCCACGTTCCTGATTACTCTGGCGCTTGCCCTGGTGACGGCCGCCGGCCTGTCGGGCAAGCTGGCCGCGGCGATCGGCGAAGCCAATGTGCTGCGCGTGATCTTCTTCGTGCTGACCTTCTTCTCGATCGGTGTGATGTCGAACTTCCGGCAGCTCTGGCAGGACGGATTTGGCAAGCTGGCCGCGGTCTACCTGGTGTCGCTGTTCGGATTCGTCGTCTGGGTCGGGTTTGTCATCTCGTGGCTGTTTTTCGCTGGCGTCAAACCGCCGCTCGCGTCCTGATCGAGGAAACTAGCGATGCCGAAACCCGATTTGCGCGAAGCGACGAGCGTCCCCGAACCCCTGCTGCCGATTGAGAAGAAACTGATCGGCTGGAGCCTGGGCGCCGGTCTGGCGCTGCTCGCGCTGCTCGTTGTCATCAATCAGTTCGTGCCGATCAACTAGAGGCGCCCGCTTTCCGCCTTCATATTGCGAGATGACGAGACGGCCCCTTGAGCCGCTGCCCGAATCCATGCTGATGAGCGACTGGAACCCGGTTCTCTACTCGAAATTCGAGGCCGAGCGGATGCGCGCGGCGCGCGATCTCTTGGCGCGGATTCCGCTCGACTCGGCGGGTCTCGTCTATGATCTGGGTTGCGGTCCCGGCAACAGTGCGGAATTGCTGCTCCGTCGCTTCCCGGACGCACGAATCGTCGGCCTCGACACCTCGGGCGCCATGCTTGCACATGCGCGGGTGCGCGCGCCGCGGGCTCAGTTCCTCAAGCAGGACATTGCGGATTGGGCGCCCGAGGAACAGCCGGACCTCATCTTCGCCAATGCTGCGCTCCAATTCCTGCCCGATCACGATCGGCTTTTTCCCCGCCTGATGTCCTATCTGGCCCCGGGCGGAGCGCTGGCGGCGCAAATGCCGAACACCGCGCGCGAATCCTCGCATGCGCTCATGCGCATGGTTGCGGCCGAAGGACCCTGGTCGTCGCGCCTGGTGCCGATCGCCAAGACACAACCTCTCATCGCCGGCTATGAGGATTATTACGATTGGCTGCGGCCCGCCGCCGCGCGAATCGAAACTTGGATGACGACCTACATTCACCCGCTCGACGGGCCGCACAGCATCGCCGACTGGTTTGCCGGCTCGAACCTGCAGCCGTTCCTGGAGCGGCTCGGCGACGATGAGCGCTGCGAGTTTCTGGCTCGCTACCGCGCTGGCCTCAAGGACGCTTATCCCGTTCAGCCTGACGGGAAGACCCTGTTCGCCTATCCGCGGCTCTTCATCGTCGCAATCAAGGCCGCGGCGTGAGATTGGCGCTGAACGAAACTACAGCGCTCCCTAACGCCTAATATAGTCGACGAAGGCGCGAAGCGGCGGGGCAAGAGCCGCTGCTGCAATCGACGGCGCTGTCCGACGTGGCCAAGAGACTCGACGCCGCGCCGATGCAGGTCGCTCTCGCCTGGCTGTTGAAGCGCGCGCCGAAGATCCTGCTCATTCCCGGCACGTCGTCGCTCGGACATCTGCGCTAAAACCTCGCGGCCGCCGAACTGGAGCTGCCGGCCGACGCGATGGCCCGGCTGGACGCAATCGGCAAAAGCGGAGCGCAATGATAGGGCGTGTCGTCATTTCGCGAATTCGCAGCCTTGGCTCGAGTCGCGCTATGATGCGGCCGGCTCGGGCTAACAAGCCCGATGGCTACCTTCTAGGCTCGTACCGCATCGCCACCGCCCCCGAGCCGAACTCCAGCCGGCTCACGAGCTTCAAGTCGATACGCTTCGATAGCCCCGCGAACAACGTCGGCCCATGGCCTGCGAGCCTGGGCTGCACCACGAACTCGTACTCATCGATCAATCCCAGCTCCGCTAGCGCCAGCGGGAGCTTCACGCCTCCCACCAACACTCCCTTACCCGGCTCCCCCTTGAGCGTCTCAATGGCCTTCCCCAGATCGCCGCGCACGAGCTCCGCGTTCCAATCGACCCGCGAGAGGGTGCTCGACACGACGTACTTCTTTGCGGCGTCGATAGTCCGGGCAAAGGGTTCCATCCAATCAGCCCTCGCTCCCGTTCGCGCCGGCGACCGCCACGCCGCTTCCATCATTTCGTAAGTCACCCGGCCTAGGAGAAGGGCATCGGCCCGGTCGAGGTTCTCAGCCGCGTGACGATGCAAGTCTTCGTCCGGGATGATTGCGCGATGATCGCAGCACCCGTCCAATGTGACGTTGATAGAATACCGAAGGGGTCGCATTACGCAAGAGTACCGCCGACATCTAGACCAGCAAACTTCCCGCTTCACGGCATGACGGTGACAATTTGAGAGCCGCCAGAGGCGAAAAGA
>DASXXT010000172.1:0-17801 GCA_036502965.1 Roseiarcus sp.
CACCTGCTCATGCCGGACTTCGCCGATTTCGCGCGTCTGCATCCGGACATCGAGATGGAAATCTTGTCGTCCGGCGAGCTGGCGAATCTGACCAACCGAGAGGCCGATGTCGCGATCCGCGTCGTCTACGACCGCAAGACCCTGCCGCCCCATCTTCACGGCCTGAAGGGACCGGAGCTGTTCGGAGGCGTCTACATGTCCCGCGACCGGCTAGCTGCGTGGCGTGCGGGCGCGCCGGATCCCATCCGGTGGATCGTCATAAGCCCTGATGGAATCCAGGACTGGGCCCGCGAGGGCGAGGTTCGCACAACGGGCGCTCCATTCAGGACCACGGACGGCGAGGCGCAGATCGTTGCGGTACGGCAAGGGCTCGGGATCACGACCCTGCCGTGCTTCGTCGGCGACGCCGACCCCCTGCTGGCGAGGGCGCCGGGCGCCGACCTGCACATGTACGGAACGCTCCGGCTTCTCACACAGGGGGAGACACGCAAGACGAAGCGCGTGCGGCTCTTCACTGAGTTCGTATCCCGCAGGCTCGCCGCGTACGCTCCGCTTCTCGCGGGGCTGTCCATATCGCGAGACTGACGCGCGGGCAGGTCGCGGGCGAGGCTTGCCGTAATCCGGTCGGAAGCCGAGCTGCGAGTCGCGACAAGCTTGCGCTCAACGCCGACGGTTCGCTCGACCTTTATTTCCAGGCTGACACTCCGGGCTCGATGGCACTTGGACGCCACCAGGGGTGAAACGGGTGAATTAACAAGAAAGCTGTACATCCCCCTGCGCGGACAAGTGCCTATATCCGGTCCTGGCACAACCGACGCCTTCAGCGGAGACCGTTTTCTCGCGCTTTCCGCCCGTCCATATGGCCGATCTCGAAGGGCGGCTCAGGGTCGATAGGCGACGTTCAATCAGCCGCGCCGACCTTCCGCCCAGGGCCGATAGCTGCCAAGCGTGATTGGTTTTGACCCTAGTTCCCCGCCTCGCATGAGAGGCGGTTCGTCACTCCGACGACGCCTGGAATCATGCGCGCGTCGGCTTCGGCGCGTGCTTTCTCGTATGCGCGCACCACCCGGCCGGTCAGCGTGACCCACCCGCCATCGACGCTGACCTTCACTCGGTCGCGGGGCACGGCCAGATCCCAGTGAAGCGCTGTCATGACCGCGAGTTTAATCCGCTCGTCGCTCCGCCCTTGCCAATTGTGCTTGTCCTCGGCTCCGAACTCGAATTGCGACGCGGGATGGGCCGGACGATCAATCGGAGCATTGCTCGCGCTTATCCGTTCGTAAGACTCTTCCCCAGAAGCCCGCTCCAATTGAGATCTCCTTTATTGCTCCGACTTTGGGGTATTTCCCGCTGCGAAACGCACGGAGTGATCACTTGGTTCCATAAATCCGCTTGGCAACGGGAAGAAGCTCACCGCTAGTGCGCAACCAAAAGGAACCGGACGTCCGCCCGGAGGTTTATGCTGTTACGGGGAAAATCAGCGGCCAAGGGACGCCGCGAGGGGACAGGATGCAGCTCAGCGAAGGCAAGCCGTACCCGCTTGGCGCGACGGCGGATGAGAAGGGCGTGAACTTTGCCGTCTTCTCAGCGAATGCGACACGGGTGGACGTTTGCATTTTTGAAGCCAACGGCCGCCGCGAGGTCGAGCGCTTCGAACTTCCCGAGCGGACCGATGAAGTCTTCCACGGCCATGTGACGGACGTCGGGCCGGCGACGCTTTATGGCTTTCGCGTACATGGCCCCTATGAGCCCGAGGCCGGCCACCGCTTCAATCCCAACAAGCTGCTGCTTGACCCTTACGCACGAGCGCACGCGGGAAAGTTGACGTGGGACCCCGCTGTGTTCGGATACACAATCGGAGCAGAGGGAGACGACCTAAGTTTAGACAAACGCGACAGCGCGCCCTTCGTACCGAAATCCGTCATCGTCGATCCGAATTTCGATTGGCATGGCGAGTATCGGCGCCGAACCATTCCCTGGGAAGGAACGATTGTTTACGAGACCCACGTCAAGGGCTTCACCAAGTTGCACCCGGAGGTCGACAAGAAGCTGAGAGGCTTTTACGCGGGACTCGGCTCGAAGCCCGTTGTGGACTACATCAAGTCGCTCGGCGTCACGACCGTCGAGCTGATGCCGATCCACACGTTTATCGACGACAATTACCTGCTCGAGAAAGGCCTCAGGAACTACTGGGGCTACAGCTCGATCGGTTTTTTCGCGCCCGACCCGCGCTACGCTTCAGACGTGCCCAACTCGTTGCGCGAATTTAAGGAAATGATCGCGCGGCTCCACGACGGGGGGCTCGAAGTGATCCTTGACGTCGTCTACAATCACACCGCGGAGGGCAACGAGCGGGGTCCGACGCTTTCCTTCAAAGGGATCGACAACAAGTCCTACTATCGGCTGATGCCCGATGAGCCGAGATTTTACATTAATGATACGGGCACCGGCAACACGCTCAATCTCAGCCACCCGCGCGTCATCCAGATGGTCGCGGATAGCCTGCGTTATTGGGTGACCGAAACGCGGGTCGACGGATTCCGCTTCGATCTAGGGACGATTCTTGCCCGTGAGCCCGACGGCTTCAACACCGAAAGCGGATTCTTGAAGGTCGTAGGCCAAGATCCAGTACTCGCCGACGTCAAACTGATCGCCGAGCCGTGGGACCTTGGCCCGGGCGGATATCAAGTGGGAGGCTTTCCCCCTGGCTGGGCGGAATGGAACGACCGGTTTCGCGATGACGTGCGTGACTTCTGGCGGGGCCACGCGACTGCGAAGGCCTTGGCCCCCCGTCTTTGCGCTTCACCGGACAAGTTCAACTTTCGCGGCCGAAAACCCTGGGCGAGCGTCAACTTTATCGCCGCCCACGATGGTTTCACGCTCTACGACCTCGTTTCCTACAACGACAAGCACAACGAGGCGAACGGCGAGGACAACCACGACGGGCACTCTGACAATCGCTCATGGAACTGCGGCGCCGAGGGGCCGACTAAGGATAAGAACATCCAAACGTTGCGGTGGCGTCAGCTCCGCAACCTGCTCGCCACCCTGATTTTGTCGCAGGGCACTCCGATGATCTGCGCCGGTGATGAGTTCGGCCGCACTCAGAACGGCAACAACAATGCGTATTGTCAGGACAACGAAACGAGCTGGATCCATTGGGACATGGATGAGGAGCGTCTGTCGCTTGTAAACTTCTTCCGTCACTTGACGGCCGCCTTTCACCTCTACCCGGTGCTACGGCGTTTGCGCTTCCTGACCGGCGAAATGAATGCCGACCTTGAAGTGAAAGACGTTTCCTGGATCGACGCCAATGGCTCGGAGATGACGTCCGAGGCTTGGGACAACGGAACACGCTGCTTCGGCATGCTGCTGGACGGGCGCGGTCAGGCGACGGGGATTAAGCGGCGAGGGGCAGACGTAACGCTGTTGATCATATTCAACGCCCATCACGAGTCCGTCGAGTTCACCTTGCCGCCGTGCTACGAGGCGGAGGGATGGAAACGACTCTTTGACACGACGGATCCGCAGTTGGACGCAAGCCAGCTTGAAATTGGCGCCGTCTACGAAGTGACTGCGCGCTCTATGCTGCTGTTCGAGCGTATGCCCGAGAAGGCGGACCGCCAATCGCCGAAGTGATACGCGGAGTTGTCCTATTGGGCTAACAGCACGGCGAACGGCAGCGGCCGCAGCCACTGATGAAGTGGGGCGTCAACGGTCGCATTCCGGCCGCGAAACAGGTCGAACCACGGCGCTTCCGGCAATCGCGCCGTTGCGCTCCACTCGGGCTCCGCCTCTCGATGTGCAGGGTAGCGCGCGATCACGACAGCTAGTCTTCGGTCTCCTGAGGCGCGAACATACCCAAAAGCCCAATCCGACCGGTCTCCCTCAATGACAACCGGGTGATAATCGCCAGTGCTGAAAAGCTCCGGCTCCTCACGCCGAAGAGCGAGGAGCAGGGCGGTTGCCGCCAGCTTCACTCGGCCGTCCTGCCAATGGTGCATCAGCGTTTTGAACAGCGATGGACGCTGTTCCGGGACCTTGAGACGGTCGGCGAGATCCGCCATTTCGATCTCGCGCCGGGCGAAATCGACCGGCCGTCGGTTGTCGGGGTCAACAAGATTGAGGTCCCACAGCTCGCAGCCTTGATAAATGTCAGGCACGCCGGGCACCGTGAGTTTGCCAACCGTCTGCGCGAGGCTGTTCTGAATTCCAAGGCGCGCCACGCGTCGCGTGAAAGGGAGGAAATTGGAAAGGAACGTGTCGGAGCGCAACGCCTCCCGCGCGAACGCCTGCGTCGCCTCCTCATATTCAGCGTCGGGCGCGGCCCAACTCGAGCGACGTTTCGCCTCGCGCAAGGATTTCTCGATCGCCGCGTGAATGCGGGCGCCGTAGGCTTCCCGTTGGTCGTCGCTCGGGTCGGCAAGCATGTCGATGGGCCAGGAGCCCACGAGCATCTGGTAGAGCATGTATTCGTCATCGCGATCGGGCGCAGCGATGCGCTCCACGTCGCCGCGTCTCGCTCGCAAGATGCGGGTCCAGGTCTCCACCTGCCGTCGCCATTCCTCCGGCATCTCGGACAGAACAGCGAGCCTCGCCCGATTGTCTTCGCCGCGCTTGGTGTCGTGCGTCGCGGTCGCCAACATGGCGTGCGGCCAGTTCTGCGCGCGCGCGGCGTTCGCCTTGTGAAACATGGCGGGCGCGAGGCCAAACCGCTCGGGGGCGCCGCCGACTTCGTTGAGCGCTATGAACCGATTGTAGCGATAGAAAGCCGTGTCCTCGACCCCCTTGGCCATCACGGGACCTGAGAATTGTTGCACTTTCATCGCGAAGCGGAGCGCAGCGGTGCGGCTGAGCTCCTGTGTTGGCGGTTTTTCTGTTTGAGCCATCAACGCGTTCTGCAGGAAATCGAAGGCGGATGGATGGATATCCGGATCGGAACGGCGGGCGCGCGCAATCGCCCAGGCAATATCACGCCGATCGGCTTCGGCCGGCGGCCCAGCAAAGTCGAGATAGGCCCGATAGACCGGAAAGCTCGCGACCACCTGTCTGATCGCGCGCTGGAGCAGGGCACGCGTCAAATCCGCCGTCGTCGGACTTTGACCGGCTAATTGCGCCGCCCGGCGACCGAGCGCATTGAGCTCGCTCGCCATTTCATTTTCCATGATTCGCAGTTTGCCGTCGCGCGCGATTGTCGCGAAATCCTGGTCCTCTCCGGCGAAATCACGATAAGCCTTCGAGAAGGCCGGCTCGCTCCGTGTGTCCAGCAGCGCTCCGAGCGACAGATTGGTATAGTCGTAACCGGTCGTGCCCTCGACGGGCCAATCGGCCCGCAATGACTCGTGCGACGCCAAGATCTTCTCGACGACCAAATAAAATGGCCGGCGGACGCCGGCCCGAAGCGCCTCGAGATAGACTTTAGGATCAGATAGCCCGTCGATATGATCGATTCGCAGTCCATCGATTTCGCCGCTTTCGAGCATACGGAATATGCGGGCGTGGACGTGGTCGAAGACCGGGCCCACCTCGATGCGCAGACCGGCAAGGTCGTTGATGTTGAAGAAACGGCGGTAGTTGATCTCGTCCTCGGCTACCCGATGAAAGGCGACGCGCCAGAACTGCTCACGAATGAGCCGATCAAGTTCGCGCCAGTCGCTGTTGAACTCCTCCACCCGAGCGTCGATCGCCGCGCGGACGCCGCGCTTTTTGTTGGCGAGCGAAACAAGCTCGCTCTTCAGCGCCCGCGCCCGCTCCGCCACCTGCGGGCGCCATTGGGGCAAGTCGAGAAAAAGGTCGGCCATCCGGTCCAGCGCCGGGTGCTGATGACCGAGAATTTGCGAAAAGGTCAGCGGGTCGATCGGCAGCTTGTGAGCGTCATAAGCCCAAACGGCGAAACTCCCGTCGGCTTCGAAACGGAGCTTGAGTTTCCCCGATCTCAGTTCTTCGCCATATTGCGCGCCGAGCACGGGCGCGAGCAGCTTGCCGTCCTGAGCCGGCCAATCGATGTCGAACCACCCTGCATATTGGGAATAGGGACCCCACTCCAGGACATCGAGCCACAGCGGATTGTCGGCGCCCCATACGCCCACGTGATTGGGCACAATATCCAGAATTCGCCCAAGCCCCTGACCGCGGAAAGCTTCGATCATTGACGCGAAATCCTCTTCCGTCCCGAGTTCCGGATTCAATTGGTTATGATCGGTGACGTCGTAGCCATGCACGCTGCCTGGGCGCGCTTTGAAGATTGGAGACAGGTAGACGTGACTGACGCCGAGTTGTGCAAGGTAAGGAGCAATCGCCGCCGCCTGGCGGAAACCGAAGCCAGCGCGCAATTGCAGGCGATAGGTCGCGCGCGGAATGTTCACGGAGGATCGAGCGCCCAGCGCACGCCCCAAGGTCCGAGCTTGGCGCTGGCCTCGCCGCAAAGCCAAAACGGGCGCGCTTCAACCGGTGGAAACGCGACGAGACCAGGCGAGAGATTGGCGTCGAGGATGACCCGCCGCTCTCCAGCCCGCCAGGTGACGCGCACTGCCTGGTCACCGACGACGAGCGCCTCGCCCCCATGTCGAATGGAAGGCAGCAATGGGCGCACAAAATCGCGACGGATCTTCAACAGCTCGCGGTAGTAGGCGAGATGCGTGAGGTCGATCCGGCTCCAATTGAGCTTGGATGCGAGGAAAGTCGACTGAGCGCAAGGATCGGGAATCTTCGCGACTCGTTCCGGATCCGCAAACTCAGGGAAGCGTGAGAATTCCTCGCGCCGCCCCTTACGCACGGCCTCGGCCAGCTCTCCGCTGAAGGCGCAGAAAAAGAGGAATGGCTGCGTCGCGCTCCATTCCTCGCCCATGAACAGCATCGGGATCTGCGGCGCGAGCAGGTAGACGCTCGCAAGCGCCCGGATCGCCTCCGGGGGAGCCAACGAGTTCAGCCGTTCGCCGAACGCTCGATTGCCGATCTGGTCGTGATTTTGGATGAAGGATACGAAGGCGGTCGGCGGCAATCCGGCGCTGGGACCGCCGCGCGGTGCATTCCGATAAGGCATCATCTCGCCCTGGTAAGCGAAGCCTTCGGCGATGGCTTTCCCCAGTAGCTCCGTTGAGCCGTAGTCGGCGTAGTAGCCGCTGCTCTCATGCGTGGCGGCGACATGGAGAACATGATGGATGTCGTCGTTCCATTGCGCGGTGTAGAGATTGGCCTCGTCGCCGTGGCGCGTCAGGCGGCGCGGATCATTGCTCTCGTTTTCCAAGAGGAGATGGATGGGCCGCGAGAACCGCGCGCGAACGCGCGTGGCGAGTTCGTCGAGCAGATCCGGCCGCGAATCGTCCTTGATAGCATGGACGGCGTCGAAGCGAAGCCCGTCGAGATGAAACTCCTCAATCCAATATTCGGCGTTCTCAATGAAGAAGTCGCGCACGGGGCATGCGTTGGGTCCGTCAAATTGGATCGCATCGCCCCAGGGCGTTTTGTGACGGCTGGTGAAGAAATCGGACGCGTAGAGCGGAAGGAAATTCCCTTCGGGACCGAAGTGGCTGTAAACGACGTCAAGGAGCACTGCGATTCCCCGCTTATGCGCCGCCTCGACGAAAGCCTTGAAATCTTCCGGTCGTCCGTAGCTGGCGTCCGGAGCGTAAAGAAAGGCTCCGTCATAGCCCCAGTTCCAGCGGCCCTTGAAGTCGTTAACCGGCATGATCTCAACGGCCGTTACTCCGAGATCCGCGAGGTGGTCCAACCTAACCGCGGCGCCTGCGAACGTGCCTTGAGGCGAAAAAGCGCCGAGATGGAGCTCGTAAAGTACAATGTCGTCCCACTCGCGGCCTGCCCAGGATTCCCGCCACCGATATGCGCGTGGGTCTATCGCCTCGCTCGGACCGTCGACGTCGTCAGGCTGAAAGCGAGACGCCGGATCTGGAACTCGTTGTCCGCCCGACAGCGCAAACATATAGCGTGCGCCTGCAGATAAGCCGTTCACGAAGGTCTCGAAAAAACCGTTCGCTGCGGACGTCATGACGACGGGATCGTCTTGCCCGTCGATCACGAGGTCGACCCGCTCTTCGCGGGGCGCCCAGAGACGAAAGCGTATACCACCGTCCTCGAAAGACGGGCCGTGCGTCCATTTCAACACGCCGTCTTCCATTTCCGAAAGGCCGAACCGGTTCGAACCCGAATGTAAACGAGTTCCGGCGGCCGCGGTTCCATGGATTTCCCAGCGGCGAAACGCTCCCCTCGTCTACTCCAAGAAAGGCAAAGGCATGCCTTGACGGGCCGCCGGAAATTTTTGTTCCCGAACTTGGGAACAAAGTCCGCTCCCACGGGTTTCTCTCCCTTGCAAACTGATTCGGGTTCATAATCTGCGTGCGGCAGAGCTCAGTTGCTCAGAATCGGCGATTCCCCCGAGGCGCCCTTGCGGGACATGCTCCGCCAACAAAAAATGACGGAGCTTGCAATTGGCGCGATTGCTTGTGAACTAATCCCTAGCGCCATTGAACGTCTAATGAGGAGGAACGACATGTCGATCTCGGACGCCATTGCGCCGCACATCCCCTTCTTGCGTCGGTTTGCGCGCGCGCTGTGCGGAACGCAGCCGGCTGGCGACGCTTATGTCGCGGCCACGCTCGAGGCGATTTTGGCGGATCCCGATTGTTTCGAGGCAGAATTCGATCCGAAAGTCGCTCTCTACAAGTTGTTTTTGCGCGGCTGGCGCGACGTACCCCTCAACAGTCATGTCGATCTCCCAGTTTTCGGTGACGAGGGCGGCGCAAACAGGAATCTTGCCGCCATCTCTCTTGAGCCGCGCATGGCCTTCCTTTTAAGCGCCGTCGAGTCTTTCAGCCCGAAGGAAATCGCGCAAATCATTGATTGCTCAGAGGACACCGCAACTGATCTTATTGAGCGCGCCGGACGTGAAATTTCCGAACAAATTCGTACGACGGTATTGATTATCGAGGATGAACCCCTCATCGCCCTCGACATACAGACGCTCGTCGAGCAACTGGGCCACGACGTCACGACAATCGCTCGGACTCATACCGAGGCGGTGCGCTCGGCGCTCAAGGCCAGTCCAGGCCTTATTCTGGCCGACATTCAACTTGCCGACGGAAGCTCGGGGCTCGACGCGGTTAACGAAATTTTGGGAACTCAGGAAGTCCCGGTTATTTTCATAACCGCCTTTCCCGAGCGCTTTCTCACCGGGCAAGCGCCAGAGCCGGCGTTCCTGATCACCAAGCCCTTCAGCGCGGATTCGGTCAAGGCGGTGATCAGCCAAGCCTTATTCTTCGATCGGAAATCGCAGAGAACTGTGGCGAAAGCGGCGGCCGGCTGACCGCAATCCGTACGGTTGCTCGGCTCCTTGCCGGCTCCCAGGTCCATTCGATCCAAGCGCCAAATAATGTTTGCCCGGGCGGAACGTTGGTTCTCGCCGTACGTTAAGCGTGCGAGGGCGAGGGAGGAAACGTTGTGCCGTATTACGAATTCTGCCTGATCGGCGGAGATGGGTCGCGGCTGTCGCGCGAGCGTCATCTGGCAGCCGACCTCGAAAACGTTTGGGGTCGGGTTTTCCGTATGGCTGAGCTCGAGAGCAAGCGAGGAAAACAGATCCATGTCTTGGATGACCAGGGGAGGATCGTCATCGGTATTGGGGCAATCGCAGCTGCACTCTCCGCTCAACGAGCTCGCGCGGGGCGGGGTCGCTTCGACGGGGCATGAGGCCCGGGTCGCTACACGGTGTGATCGCGAGGGCGACGGCCGGGGCGGTCCACAGTCAGGTAACACGACGAACGGCGCTGGCGCCTGTTGGATGGGCAACGCGGTGGGAAAGCCTCCTGATGAAGGAGGCCTTTACCCTTCCGAAGGATTTGGCTGACAGGACGGGCGGTATGACCAAGTCCCGCTCGTTGAGCTGGCGTTTGGGGGTGTCGACGCTTGTCATTATTCTGCCCCTCGTCGTCTTCGCGTTGATGATGGTCGTATGGATTGCCCATAGCGAACGTGAAGCGGAGCAGAATCGGTTGATCGGCGATGCCTATGCTTTCGCTGACACCGTTGGCCGCGAAATCAATGCGTATTTCCTGCTGTCAGCGGCGCTGTCACATTCGAGGTTACTTAAGCACGGCGATTTGACTGGCTTCGCGGAGCAAGCTCGAGATACGCTTGCTGAGGCGCCTGGCGTGAAGCTGATCGTGTCGACCGCGGACGGCGAACCTGTGTTGAGCATTCCGCCGGCGCCTTCGGATTCGCCGCTGCTGCGCGATCGTGCGGCGCTGGTTCGGCGGGCGATCGAATCGGGCTCCGCTTTTCTTTCGGACGTCAACGCTGATCCTGCTTTGCCTGAAGCGAATGCTTCAATCGAAACTCCGGTGTTTCTCGATGGCAAGCCTGTCTATGAAATCGCGATGCTTCTTTCTCTAAAACAATTTCGCGATCTGATGCAACGTCAGAACTTCCCGCCAAACTGGCTGTCTGGAATCGTCGATCGCAAGGGCGCTTTTGTCGCGCGGATCCCGAGCGAACCTGGGCGTCCGGGGACGCTGGCGAGCGCGGAGTTTCGTGATGCTGCGCGAAGCTTGCCCGTATCGACCGTGACTTACAATTCGATCGGCGGACAAAAGGTGGTCTCCGCGTATGCGCCGGTGGAGGGGGGGTGGACTGTTGGCGTCGCCGCCGACGCACGCGGGCTTGGAATTGGTCCCGGTGCGTTTCTGCTGACCTCGCTCCTTGCGACGCTTGCGATGCTGGGTAGCGTGCTCTTGTCCTATCTGAACGGCCGCGCGCTCACACGACGAGTGCGAGACCTGGAATCAGTGACGAAGAATGTGCTGACTGGCGCGCCGATCGCCGCGACGTCCACGGGCGTTCGCGAGTTCGACAGCCTCTCCGACGCCTTGGCCAGGACTTCTGAATTGTTGGCGTTGCGAACAGAGCAGCATCGCCACACCGAGCAGGAACTGCGAAGCCGCGAAGAGCATTTCAGGCTTCTGGCCGATAGCCTGCCTCAACTGGTGTGGACGGCAGGTCCCGATGGCCGCATCGAGTACACCAATGCGCTTCGCGAAAGATACGGAGCGATCGGGCAGACGGATTGGGAAGGGATGATCCATCCCGACGATCGGCGGGGGACGGCGGAAGCGTGGCTTCGCGCCAGCGAGGCTGCGGTCCCCTATGAAATGGAGCACCGCCTGTTTGCGATTGGCAAAGGATACGCGTGGCATCTCAGTCGCGCATCGCCGCTGCTTGATGCACAAGGCGCCGTCGTGAGGTGGTATGGCACGACCACCGATATCGACGATCAAAAGCATCGCGAGGCGAATATCCGGGACCTCATGGCGGAGGTCAATCATCGTTCGCGCAATCTGCTCGCGGTCGCGCAAGCCATTGCGCGCTGTGGCGTGGAGAACGCGAAAACGGTCCACGAGTTTCAGGAAAGATATTCGGAACGGCTGCTCGGACTGGCCGCCAGTCAGGATTTGCTAACCGATCGGAATTGGCGCGGCGTGCCGCTGGAGTCGCTGGTGCGGGCGCAAACAGCTCGTTGTGGGGAAAAGCGGCTGGTGACCGGAGGGCCGCAGGTCCTGCTGAGTCCCAATGCAACTCAAACGCTTGGCCTTGCTTTGCGCGAGCTGTGCGACAACGCTCTGAAGCATGGCGCCTTCTCGAAAGCTGGCGGCGAAGTCTCTCTCCTTTGGCGGATCACCAACAGCGAGGCCGAGCCCAAGCTCGAGATGATATGGCATGAACGCGGCGGACCTCGCGTGAACCCGGCGGCAACCTCCGGGTTCGGCAAAGTCGTTATCGAGCGTCTCACCGCCGCGGGTCTCAATGCCTCTTCGATATTGAGTTTCGAGCCTGACGGCGTCGTATGGCGTTTGATCGCCCCGCTGAAGGACATCGTGAAAACCGGAACTAGCGATCCGCTGTCTTCGGAGCGGTCGGCCGAAGTCGCGTCGGACTGAGCGGGAGCCGGATTAATCCCCGCGGTTCCTACACTTGTACGCCGGTAGTTTCTCGTGTGGAATGAGACGGGCGTCCTGAGGACTTTGGGCCGGCCGCGGCAAAATAAGGAGGCTCGGAATTCGCCGATGCCGGACAAAACTTCGGGAAGACCGCCAAAGAAAGCGAGAAAGGCTGCGTCGCTTAGCGCGTCATTGCTCCGCGCAGAGGCCGCGAAGGCGGATCAATATATCGCCGATCAGTTGAAAGCGATCTATGACGCCGTGGTTGTCGAGCCCATTCCCGATCGGCTCCTGCAGTTGCTCGACCGTCTCGACAATGACGCGGAACAATGAAATCGCGCGTCTTAAGGGGCGAGCGGGGCGGTGACGACGAACTCGACGCCGGGACGGTGCGCAACGACCTCCAACGACGCGTTCAACTGTTCGGCGAGCGCGCGCACCATGCGGGCGCCTAGCCCCTTTCCCTCGCCAAATTGGAAGCCTTCCGGAAGTCCGCCGCCTTCGTCGCGGATGGCGATAAAAAAGCTGTCGACGCCTGTCGTGGCGATGTTGACCCATACGCTGCCCGCGCCATGGCCTTGATATGCATGCTTTGCGGCGTTCGACACTAGCTCATTGACGATCAGTGCGGATGAAATCGCGCGATCGGTCGAAATCACAATCCCGGGCTGCGCTTGAACGTGAATTTCGCATTGAGCGAAGCTGGCGCTGAGGTCTTTGCAAATGGCGTCGATATATCGTCCGACGTCGAAACGCTCGACGTCCGCCGATTGATACAATTGCTCGTGCACTCTTGCGATGGCGCCCACGCGGAGCGTTGCGTCTTCAAGCTGCTGCGCGAATTCCGGCTCGCTATTTTCGCGCGCCTGAAGGCGCAGCATGCCGACGACCAGCGCAAGGCTATTCTTGACACGATGGTTCATCTCCTTGACGAGAAACTGCTGGCGCTCCAGCGCCGCCTTCAGATTGCGCTCGTGCCGCTCACGCTCGATCGCCATCCCCAGGATGTTGGCGGCGCCTTGGAGGAACGCGAGATCATGCTCGACGAACTCATCCTCCGATCGGCTGTCGACCTCCAGCACGCCGAACGGCCGGCCATCTCCTTGCAGGATAACGTTCATGGCGCGGTGAATGCCATGCGTGACCAGAATCTCGGGCGTTCTGAAACGCTCCTCGACTTCCAGATGATTGGAGATTACTGGCCTGCCGGTTTTCAGCGCGAATCCGGCTGGTGAAGCGAGATCCGCGCCGATGCTGACGACACCGACAACACCCGGCTCCCAACCAACGCCCGCCCTAACGAGAAGGCGGTTTTCAGTCGGAATGTATTCGAGCACCTTACAAAACTCAGTGCGAAGGCCCTCCGCAGTTAGCCGCGCCGTATCCGCAAGAAGCTGATCGAACCCCGGTCCCTGCAGCGCGCCAACGCCGAGCTCGGCAAGGATTTCCTGCTGACGCACGCGGTGATGGAGGGCGTGCAGAATGGGATCTGCAGCCTCGGTTGTGGATTTGGATTCGACGACGGGTGGAACCGGCCTATCGGAGGGCGGCATCGGATCGGCTATGCGGCAAGCTGCGCCTCCCAGACGCTTTGGCTCTTCCTGCCAATCTATGCCGCCGCGCGCAACCGCGCCAGTCCCGCGGCTTCAGCGGCCCGATGTCTGCCTGAACTTGGACACGCGGCCGCCGGCGAGGCCGCGGCTCAGAATCCGACCACACGAATCCCCGGGCGAGTTCTCCGCTCCCGGGGAGCCACGGTTCTAGGCGAAAGACCTTCGTTTATTGATGCACAGGCGCGCTACCAGGGGCCCTGATCAGCAGCAATCCTCTTCACGGCCCATGTCGATGTCCTTCGCTTCGTCGGCGCCCTCGCCGGCTCAAGGACAAACGTTCTTCGGACCTCAGGGTTCCGTCCGTCGGCCGCGAGCCGCGGCGGTCTTCCACGACCGCTTCTGGAACAGAGCTTCTGGAACAGAATGGCCAAGCACGTCGTTCATGCATTCGAAGAAGGAGGCCGCAATGGACTGGAACCGGGTAGAAGGAAATTGGAAGCAAATAAAGGGCGCCGTGAAGCAGCAGTGGGGAAAACTGACCGACGACGACCTCACTCAGATCAACGGGAGCCGGGAAAAGCTTGAGGGGATAATTCAGGAGCGGTATGGAATCGCCAGGGATGAAACCCGCAAGCAAATCGACGCTTGGTATCAAAACCAGGGCTGGCAATAAGCGCCGCTGTTAACCGGCCCCGGCGATTACGTCGGGGCTTTTCCGTTCGGCGGATCGCCTGCCTAAGCCTCGAGCCGCGATCGAGGAAGAGAAAGGCGAATCGCAAGTCCCTCACGCCGCCAGTCGCGGACGATTTCACCGCCGAGCTGGTCAGAAACCGCGATCCGCGACAGCACAGCGCCGAATCCCAGGCCGCCATTCGGTGCGGCGACCGGCGGACCGCCACGTTCGGTCCAGTGGACCACGATCGAATCGCCCTCTTCCGCAAGGACGACCCCTACCGATCCCGTGTCGACAGAGAGGGCGCCGTATTTGGCCGCATTGGTCACAAATTCATGCAGTAGGAGCGCCAGGCTCGTGACGGCGGAGCCGGAAACCCCGGCGTCAATTCCCGAGAGCACGATACGCGGATGGTGGGGTTCGTCAAACGGCGCCACAATGGTGCGGACAAGCGACTGGAACGTCGTCGGCTGGCCTGCGGCATCACCGAAGCCGTCTGAGAAAGTGAGAGCGTGGGCTCGCGCCAGCGCGGAAAGACGCGCCTGGGTCGATTCCGCAAGCTCCTGCGGGGATTTCGCCGAGCGGGCGCTCAAGCCCACGATACTGCCGGACAGGGCGAAAAGGTTCTTCACCCGGTGACTCATTTCTTTTAGCAGCAAGTGCTGTCGATCGCGCGCCTTCCTCAGTTCCGTGATGTTGCGCGCGATTTTCGAAGCGCCAACGATCTTCCCGCGTGCGTTCCGGATCGGCGAGATGGTCAACGAGATGTTAATAAGGCTCCGGTCCTTGCGCTGCCGGATAGTCTCGAAATGCTCGATCCGCTCGCCGCGGTGAATCTTCTCAAGGATCACCGGCTCTTCGTTCAGACGGTCGGCGGGGATGATGATTGTCACCGGCTTGCCGACGGCCTCCTCAGCGGTGAACCCGAAAAGCCGCTCGGCCCCTCCGTTCCAGCTGAGAATCACGCCATCGAGATCCTTCGATAGGATGGCGTCGTCGGACGATTCGATAATGGCTCGGTAGTGCTGGGCCGCGATATCGTGTCGAATGCGCGTGGAGCGCGCCGGCTTAGTGGTCGGTTGACCCGCACGCTTCAACGCTTGGTCCTCAAGGGCGAGCTTGGCCGGGGGTCGATATATCAAGTCCCCTGCCGGCGAAATCAAGCTATCGAGGGCCATAGTTACACACTTCAGACCGCCTTGTCTCACAGGCTGCGAGGAACAATGTGACGAGGAATCCGCTACTTCCGGCGCGCACGGGGAACGCCGAGAACAGCTGAGGAATCGCTCGCCGGCTCGCCTGGAGGCTCGCCTTCAATGCGCTTGCGTTCAAGAGGCTCGGACTCGAGGAAGGCTTCGGCCGTGGCCCAATGGCGCTCCGCCTCACCTTCGGGGCATCCCTCGTCGAGCCACAGGAAATAGGCAATCTCACGGATGCGGTCGTTGCGATCGGTCATTGTCGGCTCCGGCTCGAGTTGGCCACGCGAACGAGGTGCCGCTGGCGGGTGGCGGCGGCCTTTGGGCGCTGCCGATCGGCAAGACGGTCGTAAACAGCGTTACTGCTTCTTCTCCGGCGTTATCGGCGTAACTGGCTGCGAGCCTCCGGTCGACTTGGGGCCCGGGGTGACGCCGGCGCTGTTATCCGAGGCGCTGTTGTCTGCGGAACCGTTGGAATTGCTGGCGGCAGTCGAGTTGCTGTTTGGCTTAGCGCCCTTAGTAGGCCCGCTGCCCGCGTCATTTGTTGACACTGCGCCGTTGGCGGGGCCGCTGCCCGCGTCGGCTTTCGGTTGCGCGAACGCCGGCGCCGATAGGCCGAGAGCGATGACGCACGTAAGGAAACTTCTACCCAATGAGGACATCAGGGCCTCCTTTGAAAAGACGTTGCCGACTTAACGCGATTTGATTGCGCCGAGTTCCAATAGGCCGGCTAAATATGGCCTTGCTCAGGGATTGCTCTTCCGGCGCGGACGAGAGGCGTTAAATCTTTTGCTCAGCCTTTGGCCGGCCCAGAGTGACGAAGAACGGTCGCCCGGCGATCGCCCCGCCGAGCGACGGCGTGATCCTAAATGGCAGGCACGCCTCGACTGCGCGTTCGATGTCGTCGACGAACTGACGTCTGGTGTCCTTGTCGCCCTCGAGGTGGGAAAAGGTGATGCGCGGCTTGCCGAAGATCGAGCCGTCGCGCTTCATCATCAGCATGATCGTCAGCCGCGAGCCGGCCGGGCCGAGCGACTTGCCGGCCATGCAGGCGCCCAGTTGGCGTTGAAGCTGCACGAGCGTGTTGGCCGGCGCCGCATCCTGAGCGAGCGCGACGCGAGCGGCACAAGCTGACGCCGCGACCAACGCGATCACTCCCAAGGCCCTGGTCATGGAGCCTCGCTGTCTGCGGATAGATCGGCTCAAGCGCCATGTTCGGTCTGAAACTGTCAAAGATCAATGCGCCGGCGCCAAAGCGGGCGTATTGTGATTGAGGGGAAGAAAGCGGGGAGGGACGGCATGGCGGATCGGGTTGCGAAACGCCGGCGGGCCTATGCCGCCGAGATCACGCGGCGCGGCGGCGTCCGCGACCCGAGAATCGAGGCCGCCTTCGCCGCCGTTCCGCGCGAGGATTTCGCCGGTCCGCCGCCATGGCGGGTCGGCTCCGGCGCCTTTGGCCTGGACACGGCAAACGACCCCGAACGCCTCTACGAAGACATCCTTATCGGCATCGACGCCAGGCGCGGCATCAACAATGGCCAGCCGTCGCTGCATGCGCAGTCGATCGACGCGCTCCGCGTGAAGGAGGGCGAGACGGTGGTGCAGATCGGCGCCGGCGCCGGCTATTACACCGCGATCCTCGCGACGCTGGTCGGACCCAAGGGCAGGGTGATCGCCTATGAGATTGAGCCGGACATCGCCGAGCGCGCGGCCGCCAACCTCGCCCGCTACCCGCAGGTCGAAGTCCGCGCCCGCTCCGGCGTCGAGGACCTCCCCCCGGCCGACGCCATCTATGTCAACGCCGCCGCCTCGCATCCCCTTCGCGCCTGGCTCGACGCGCTGAAACCCGGGGGAAGGCTCGTCTTTCCCCTCCAGTCCACCAGCTCAAGCGGGGCCATGCTTATCGTGACGCGGCCCGAACGCGGCGACGCGTGGCCGGCGCGCTTGCTTTCAGGCGTGGTGTTCATTCCCTGCGAAGGCGCGCAGGATGCCGAGATGGGCCGGAAGCTCGACGAGGCGTTCCGGCGCGGCCGCACCGACAGGGTGCGCTCGCTGCGCTTCGGCGACGCGCCGAGCGCGACGCACTGGGTCCGCGGCGACGGCTGGGCGCTGTCGACCGAGGCTGCCGGGTAGGGCTGGGCCTGGGCGGGGCCAGTCGCTGAGGGCGGCAAATACAACTTCCGGTCGAGTATAGTGCAAGATAATCCAAGTAAAAACAAGGAAAAATCCTTGCATGCTTGGATTTCTTTGGCCGATTCCTGGCTTTTCAAAGGGTTGCAGGCGAAAAAATAAAAAAATCCCCTCGTTCTAAACTCGCCTGTCCGGTTGTGCACGGAGCGGCTCAGAGGCGTCCCTTTCCCTTTTCGCTGGCGTGGGTCGCTGGCGGCGTGTTCGGTCATGAAGAACACCATACCATGAGGTTCTGATTTTACCA
>DASXXT010000173.1:0-7273 GCA_036502965.1 Roseiarcus sp.
GCCACCAATGAACAAGGAATGTGGCGCGACAAGAACGGCGATCCGACCTTTAAAGTCTCCGCGGACGGGACCGTCGACTGGTATACGTATTCCGGCTTCCGCCGTTACCATTCGGAGTGCCATGTTTGCCACGGCCCTGACGGAGAGGGCTCTTCCTATGCGCCCGCACTCGCGAACTCGCTGAAAACGATGGGCTACGCCGAGTTTTACGGACACGTCGTCAGCGGCAAGCAGGACCTCGGCGCGGGCCAGGAAAAAGTCATGCCGGCCTTTGGCGACAATAAGAATGTGACGTGCTACCTCAACGACATTTACGTCTATCTGCGCGCCCGCTCCCAGGACGCGATCCCGCGCGGACGGCCGCCCAAACATGCAGACAAGACGCTTGAGTTCGAACAGGCCGAAGCGAAATGCATGGGCGAGTGAGACGATGGCGAACGCGACAAAGTCGATCGCCATTGCAATTCTTGCGCTGGTCGGGGTCGCCCTTCCTGGCGGTGCGGGAGCGCAGGATGCGGAAGGTTCGATTGAGCTGATCGACCCGCACGTCTTTCGAGCCTGCGCGGACCCGCGCGATCTGCCGTTCTCCGATGAGGCCGGCGAAGGTTTCGAAAACAAGATCGCCGAACTGTTCGCTCGCAAACTCGGCAAGTCGGTGGCTTACACGTTCTATCCCGACGCGACGGGCTTCGTCCGCAACACGCTGAATGCCCATCGTTGCGACGTCGTGTTGGGAATCGCTCAAGGCGACGATATCGTTCAGCCGACCAACCCCTATTATCGAACGAGCTACGTAGTCGCGTATCACCGGGATGGTCCTCTCAAGGGGCTGGATTCCATTATCGATCCGCGTCTCAAAACGGCGAGGATCGGTATCGTCGCCGGCACCCCTCCAGCAACCCTGCTGGCCGAAAACGGGTTGCTCGGCCATATCAAATCATACGCGCTGGTCGTCGATACGCGCTTCAATTCGCCGACGCATGAGATGATGGACGACCTGGACCGCGGCGAGATCGACGTTGCGTTGCTCTGGGGTCCGATCGCCGGCTACTACGCGATGAAAGCCAAGACCCCGACGGCAGTCGTGCCGCTTCTGAAGGAGCGGGGCGACACCAGAATGGCCTATCGAATCGTCATGGGGGTGCGGCATTCCGATCAGAATTGGAAGCGCGCTCTCAATAAGCTGATCTCCGAGAATGAGGGGGAAATTCAAGCGATATTGCGCTCCTATGGCGTCCCGTTGCTCGATGAAAGCGACAAGCCGATCTCGCCCTGACGGCTGGCGCCCGAGCGGGGGAATAGGTAGCCGGCAGCGCTACAGAGCCTTCTGCACCGCGCGAGCGATCTCCCCGATGCGCTGTTCGATCAACGTCGGCGCCTCACAGACGTAGGTGACGGTCTGACGGCGATCGTCGAAGACGCGAAGGTCCCATAGCAGCCGCTCCTGATTGTCCCCGCCGGGCGGCGCCTGGCCGTCATGGTTCTGGTCCGAAGATTTTTGCACCGCCTCGTTCTCCGCGCGGATGCGATCGGCCAAAGCCTTCTGCTTGCGCCCAATTCGATCCAGGCCCTCGATGATTTCGGAGCGTTGCCGGGACAAATCCGTGAACGCCGCGGCGAAGGCGTGCAGAAGCTTGGCGTTCGCGTCGGGGCCGGCCTTTGCTTTGAACTCGGTGATCGCGGCCTCCACACCAGCGATGGGAACGCGCCGCTGGGCCATTTGCGCCTCCAGATCCGCGACGTCGCTTTCGTTGCGCCAGCTCTGAGATTCCAGATCGAGCTGCGGGCCGGCCCAGATGGAGGCGAGCGAAAAAGTCGGTGTCTTGATCTGCTGGCAGGGCCAGTCCGGATCGGTCTTTCCAGTAAATTGAGCGACCGCCCGCGGCGCCGGTGAGGCCACGATCGCGATCGCGAGAACGGCGCGGGCCGCAGGATGCATTTGCGTTTCCTCTCGAGCGCAATGATAAGATTGGGCTTGCGGCCAATCAACCCGCTGAAGTTCACGGTTGCGTCGCTCTTGACACCGCTCGGCGTCGGCACGCGCATGCTGACGAGGCGTTTGGCGACCGCACAGAAAGGGACGCGACGCGATGACGCGCATGCTCGCCAGTGTCGCCAACGCCGCCGAGGCCGGCGTTGTCGTGCAACTTGGGGCCGACGTCATCGATCTGAAGGACGCGCGGCGGGGCGCGCTCGGAGCAGTCTCGCTCGACACCGCGCGCGAGGCGATCGCCGCTGTCGCCGGACGAAGCGAAATGAGCGCGGCGCTCGGCGATCCACCCTATAATGAAGAAGCGTTGCTCGAAAGCGCGCGAGCACTAGGCGCGATGGGCGTAGACTACGTCAAGCTCGCCGTGGATGCGCCTACGCTCGATCGTCTCGGCGATACTTTGAACGGGCTCGCGCGCGACGCCACCCTCGTCGGCATGATGTTCGCCGACGAAAAGCCAGATTTCGCTCTCCTCGCCAAGCTTTCGGCGCTCGGATTCAAAGGCGCAATGCTCGACACGCGCGACAAGACGCGGGGCCGCCTCATCACGCATCTCGAGGTCGTGCAGCTTAATCAATTCTGCTCCCAGTGCCGCGCTCTTAAGCTGATGAGCGGCCTCGCGGGCTCGCTCGAAGCGCCCGACGTTCCGCGACTGTTGCTCGTGCGCCCCGATGTCCTTGGATTCCGAGGCGCGCTTTGTCACGCCCATGATCGGCGAGGCGCGATCGACCCGCCTGCCGTCGCTCTCATCCGCGATCTGATCCCGCGCGAGAGACCAGACCCAGACGCTTCGCCAAAGATCGATTGGCGATTGCTGGCGCGCGGGATCATCGGCGGACGCGACCATGAGGGCGAACTCGACCGCGTCTTCGTGCGCGGCTTTGTCGTCTCCGCCCGGATCGGCGCTTACGACTTCGAGCGCGCCATACGTCAGCGCGTCGTCTTCGATGTCGAGGCGCTGGTGCGGCGCGCCGGGCCGCATCCGGACGACATGCGTTCGATTTTTTCCTACGACCTGATTCTCGACGCTATACGTCTTGTGGTCGGACGCGGCCACGTCGATTTTGTCGAGACGCTCGCGGAAAAGGTCGCCGCGGTCGTATTGCAACATGCGCGTGTACGCAGCGTTCGCGTCAATATCCGCAAGCTCGATGTGATCGAGGGCGAGGTCGGGATTGAGATCCGTCGTGAGCGAGCCTCGGGCTCGGCGGAGGTGCGGCCGGTCAACGCCATCGATCGAGGGGCTTAAGCGTATGCG
Source organism: Roseiarcus sp. (assembly GCA_036502965.1). Taxonomy (GTDB): domain Bacteria; phylum Pseudomonadota; class Alphaproteobacteria; order Rhizobiales; family Beijerinckiaceae; genus Roseiarcus. The sequence goes on from DASXXT010000173.1 coordinate 3,249, forward strand.
CTACTTGCGGACATAAAGAGCGTGGCTTGAGCCCCAGCTCGCTTCCGCCCGATCATGACCACCCCGAGCGCGCGGGACGCCGGACCGGAATTTGACTTCAGAAGCGAAAGGACAAGCAATGGCGATCGCCAAGAACACCATCTGCCTATGGTACGACAAGGACGCCGAGGCTGCGGCCCGCTTCTACGCCGAGACTTTTCCTGACAGCTCGGTGCAGACTGCTCATCGCGCTCCCAGCGACTACCCGTCCGGCAAGGCGGGCGACGTGCTGACGGTCGAATTCACAGTCGCGGGCCTCCCCTGTCTCGGTCTCAATGGCGGGCCCGCCTTCAAGCATAACGAAGCCTTCTCGTTCCAGATCGCCACTGACGATCAGGAGGAGACCGACCGCTATTGGAACGCCATCGTCGGCAATGGCGGCCAGGAAAGCGCGTGCGGTTGGTGCAAGGACAAATGGGGCGTCTCCTGGCAAATCACGCCTCGCGTGTTGACCGAGGCGCTGGCCGCCGGCGGCGCTGAGGCAAAACGTGCGTTCGATGCGATGATGGAGATGCGGAAAATCGACGTGGCCGCGATCGAGGCGGCGCGGCGCGGCTGCCGGTTTGCGGTTGACCTGGAGCCGAAATCGAACCCAGACGCGGCGCACTGCGCCTTCACGCGCGCTCCTTGATCCGCGCCGACAGTCGCGAGGACGCCCTCACGCCAGGGTGCGCGCGAGCTCGAACGCCTGGCGGAAATCAAGGCGCAGAGGGGTCTTGCTCTCGGTCATCTGCTTGAAGAGCCCCGACTCGGTGCGATACTTCACGTTGCCAATCGCAAGGGCGCCGATGCCGAGCGCCCCGTGTTCGCCGAGCGGCGAGCCGTTGGCGTGGGCATCCACGCCTTCGATGCCGGACGGTGGAACCGCGTTGACGTCGGCAGCGATCAGCAATTTCTTGGCGCTGGCGATCTCAGCGGCGTCAAGCACGCGCACGCCCGCTTTCGCCGTGCACAGCACGACTTCCGTCGCCGCCAGAATCGCGGCCCTCATCTCACGCGTTGACCCGTCGGCGACGGCAAGGTTGACGCCGAATCTCCGATTGACCTCCGCGGCATGATCAACGGTGCGCTGCGTTCCGTCTCGCCCGGCCAAGGTGACGGATGCGCCCTCGAGGGCGGCGATAACCGCCGAGGCGGTCCCGACCACGCCGGTCGCGCCGAACACTGAGACGGCGGCGCCGCGAAGCGCGCGATCCTTTTTCTCCCGCAGCGTCTTTTCGACAACTGCGATCATCGCGGCGGCGGTGGTAAACGAGCCGGCGGGGTCGGCGAACAGCGAAATTTCGAACGGCTTGAACAGCGCTTTGCCGGCGGCGTCGAGCATGTCGAGGGCGAGAAGCGCGTCCTTGCCGCCAATGAACACGCCTGTCCGCGCCGCGTCACGCGGCGACCGCGAGAACATGGCGTCCTGGACGAGACCCGTGACCTCATCGAGCGAAACATGGGTGTAGGACGCCGTCGCATCATAGCCGGCGTCGAGCGCCATGTTGACATCGAAGGGACTCATGTGAGCGAGCGGCGTCAGCATGTGCAGGATGTTCTTGGCCATTGTTCCTCCCAAGCGGTCATCGGACTGAGACGTCTTCTTCCTCGCGGATCTCGGCGCCGTGATCCCGCGCGTTGCAGATTCTGATCTCCACCCCCGGTTCGCGCTCGGCGCGAGCGCGCCGAGCAAGGAATTGCGCATGGTCGGGGTCGGACGCAAAGGCGAAGCCGGTCGGTCCCCAGGAGCTCTGACCAATCCCGCGCGCCCCGAGGGCCTTCAATCGCGCGGCGATCCGGCTCACCGGCACGCTGATGAAGCGACCGCCGCCTTGAGCGCCTGCGAAATAATCGCCGAGGATTTCCTGAATCCTGGCGACGCCGTCGCCGAAAGCCTCGAGATCCTGTTCAGCGGCGCCTGGCAGAATCTGCATAAGCGTGCGGCGGCAGACTTCGCTCGCCGCGTCGGCGGGGAAGCGCGGCAACTCGGCGAACGCTCGCCTTTCCTCTTCGCCATGGGCGCCCTCGACGCGCGAGTCCAAGATCAGAAGAATGCGCCAATCCCCCGGGAAGTTCACCGACGCGATTACCGGTGGGATCTCGGTGTTCGACCCCCTCCCGGCGTCGACCGCCAAGCCGCCGCGCTCGAACAATGCAACGCCCACCCCCGAACGTGCGCCGCGATCCAGCAGGCGCGCATCCTCCCGCACGTCGAGCGGCAATCGCCCAAGTAAGCGAAACGCGGTCGCGATCGCCAGCGCCAACTGAGTCCCGGAGCCGAGCCCGGCGTGCGCGGGGATGGCGTTCGAGATAATGAGCTTCTTTCCGGTATCGAGGCCGAGGCTATCAGCGATGCGACGCGCGATCTCGGCGCCCCGCTCGCGCTCCTCGCCCAGAACTTCAAAGCTTGGCGCTTCGCGAAGCTCGATGCGGGTCTCGAACGCGTCGATGGCGAGGCCTATCGATCCAAACCGGCGGCCAAGATCTCCGGTAAGATCGAGAAAACCCAGATGCAGTCGCGCCGCCGTCGTGACCTGAACGCCTTTCAACGTGCGCCTCTTTTCCACGATTCATTCGCCGCTTACGGGTTCAAGCGAATTCGCCGCAACTTTGCGAAACTTTGCACGCTTTGCCAAGCGCCGCAGGCGACAGATTACGCCACGATGACTCGCCGGTTAAGCGATTTGGCCTGCGACGCCGATCAAGTCGCAATGTTGCGGCCGCCGGTTCAAAATGCCACAGTCGTTCGGTGAAGGGACGCTGCGTCTCCGCTTGAAGACAGGTGGGCGATGATCGAGCTGATTCTGACGGTATGCGCGCTCAATGCGCCGAGCCAGTGCGACGAACAGCGGCTGCAGTTCGCTTCGCAAGAGTCGCTGATGCAGTGCATGATGCAGGCGCCGCCCTATATCGCCCGGTGGTCGGACCAGCATCCAGCGGAGCACGTCACTCGGTGGCGATGCGCTTATCCTGGCGACGAGAAGATCTGATCGAGGATTGTGCGGGGCCGCATCTTCGCGCTGCGAGCGGGCGAGCCGCGTTGGCCTTACGCGGCCAGCGAGCCGGCGAGGTGAATGGCGCCGCTATTTCGCGTCCTTGGGGGGCATGCGTGGCGGGGCGAGCGGAGTAAAATTGATGGTCTGGTTGCCCCCGTGCTGAATCTGGGGGTCGATTGGACCGCCGGAAGATGGGTCGCCGCCGCCTGTCGTGGTGATGCTCGAGGGCGTGACCTCGCGCGCGGTCGCCTCTGACACGCCGCCTTGGCCGTTGCCGACGTCAGCCGTGCGACCACCCTGAGGCTTGCCGTCGGCGCTTGCCCGGATCGCGGCCTCTGTCTTCTCGGCCAGATGGACGTCATAGGGCAGACGATAGGCGCGAGGAACGCCGCTCGGGAAATTGTCGTCGTCGAGCGCCTCAACCCACAAATGGATTGCGCCGGGATCGCCCTGGAGCGAGTGCGGCTCAACGATCCGGGCGCCCAAGAGTCTGAATTTTGGCGGCAGAGGATCGTTGGACGACCAGCCGAGCAGGCCGCGCGTCGCAGAAAAGCTGACCACGTAAAAGGCGCTCGTCAGCACGATGAGGGTCGCCTTTACCGGCCAGGGAACTTTCGCGAAGACGCAGACGACGAGCAGAAGGACGCCGAGCAGGGCGTAGGCGATCGACAGCCAGATGATGACGTCGGTAAGGTTGCTCACAGCTGCTTCACGTAGCCGGTTTTCGGATCGAGATCGGCGCCATTGTGATGCACATTGCGAAATGTCTCCATCAGCGACTTCGGCCGCCTATTGACGTCGATGACCATGCCATCGGCGTCAAGCGAGAAGCGCACGGCGGTCTTCTCGTCGCCGGTGTGATCGACGAAGACAGTATCGTCAAAAACCACCTGCGCGGTCGGATTGAGTTTCTGCACCTTGACCTTCGCCGGCACCGGCGAGCCCGTCGCCGCCAGGAAGTGACTGACGTTGACGGTGTATTCGCCGGCGACGACGCCGCGGATGGTG
>DASXXT010000174.1:0-2453 GCA_036502965.1 Roseiarcus sp.
GCTGTTGAACGCCTTGACGAAGCGCGCCTTGGGATAGGCGGCCTGAAGCCGTTCCATCAGCGAGTCGGTCATGGTCGTGAAGTATCGCAGCACGCCGTTGACCGGCGGGCCGCCGCCGATCGGATTGCAGGCGTCGATCACCGTCTTGCCGTCGATCGCCGCAGCGCCCGTCTGCCTGAGAGCTTCGAGCGCCGCCTCGCCCGCCACCGCCAGACGACGAGCTCGCCGGAGGCCGCGGCGCCGGCGAAGGACTTCACCTGCGCCCCGGGGTGCTTCCCCTTCCACTCCTCGAGTTTCGACAGATCGCGCGTGCCGATCGCGACCTGGTGGCCGTGCTTCAGGAAACCGGCGGCCGTCAGCTGGTCGGCCGCTCTTTCGCGGTTGCGGTCATTGTCAGCCCTCGCTCTCCGCTGGATCCCTACGTTTTGAGCAAGCGTCTCAGCGACTTGCTCACGGACTCCCCCCGGTCGCCTGGGCGCTGCTTGAGGCAGACGCGGCGCTCATCGCATTGGGATAGGCGCAGAAGGCATCGGGAGTTTGAGCCTTTCGGCGTCGCAAAAGGCTTTTGACACTCGCCAGCGCCTCGCGCAAGTGAAAGGGGTTGGCGATGTAATTATCCGCGCCAACTTCAAGACCGATGACGCGATCGAGCAGAGTCACCTCATAAGCCGCGAAATTCTACAGGTAGAGACGCTTGGCCGCGTAATGAAGCGGCGCACTGTCGCGACCTAAACAGCCGCTTGGGTTGGGGAATGCCGTGCCATGCGCGAACGACGCGCCCTTGCCATGACAATGTTCGACCACGCGTTCGACGCCGATCACTGCGTGGCGACTGCGCCATAGATGTCGTCTTCTTGCGCCGAATGAATGCGCACCAAGGTTTCGAGGGTTATGACGAGCCGTTGCGCCTCGTGGATAAGGTAACGATCTATCTTCTGCGACGGCAGGTCCTCGGCGGCTCGGCCGAGAAGGCGGGCGACATGCAGAATTTCCCAGTGCGCTCGGCTCATTGCGGAGAGGCCGTGGTTGTCTCGGAGGATCTTGGAAAGCCGGGGATAGACCTCGCCTTCGTCGTCGCGCTCATGTTTGACGATTTGTCCTTGAACGATCGCATTGGCTTCGACGACTAGCGCCGCAGCGGCGTCCTCCGTTGCATCGTCGAGCGCATCGGCGATTGATCTCAGCCGCTCAAGGCTGCGGAGCAGTTCGACGTGGCCGAGCTGGAGCTTTTGTTCGGCGGCGTCGCTCAGTCCTCGCCGAGAGGCGGCATAGGCAGGACTCAATGCGCGCAACGCATTTAGAATGACCGCGACGTCGATCACTTCCTGCACGATGGCCGCCGGAACTGGGGTTAGCCATCCGATCGTCGCCGCGAGCATCGCCAAGGTCGACAGTCCCATGCCGGCGACAATGCTCTGGACCGCGATTTGGCGCGCGCGCTTTGCGATGACAATGGCTTCGCCCACCCGATCGACCCGGTCGGTCAGGATTACGACATCCGCCGCCTCCGACGAAGCGCTGGCGCCGCGCGCCCCCATGGCGACGCCAACGTCGGCTGAGGCAAGGGCGGGAGCGTCGTTGATGCCGTCGCCAACCATGATCGTGGGATGCAGATGCTGTTCGACCCGGACGGCCTCGACTTTGTCTGAGGGGACGCAGTCGCTGAGGACGGAATCGAGTTCGAGCGCGGCCCCAATCGCTTGCGCGCCAGCGGCGCGATCGCCCGTCACCATCATGATGCGCTTGACGCCGGCATCCCTGAGCGAGCGAATCGCCCGCGGAGTTTCAGCCCGCATCTCGTCCGCAAGCAAGAGGGCGCCGATCGGACGTCCATCGACCCCGACGAAGACAACCAGCGCCGAACGCCACTCGGCCCGTCTGGCCGCGCGACGCGCCCATTCCGGGATCGGGCGCCCGGCGAAAATCATGTCGCCAGAGCCGGCGCTGACGCGCTGTCTCCCAACCAGCCCCTGAAGGCCGGCGCCCATCTCCTCCCTGACGTCGTTCGGCATCTGCAGGGACAAGCCGCGCTCCATCGCCGCTTGGACGACCGCCGAAGCCAAAACATGGTGCGAAGCCTGTTCGAGGGAGGCGCCGAGTTTCAGCGCCTCGTCAGGATCCTCTCCCGGCGCCGGCTCGATGGAGAGAAGCCGGGCACCCCCGACCGTCAAAGTTCCCGTCTTGTCAAAGAGAACCGTATGCGCGCGCCAACGCCTCCAATGGGCCGCCCCCTTTGACACGGATGCCGCGCCGCGCAGAACGGGCAACCCCCGCGATGAAAGCGACTGGGGCCGCCAAGATCAGAGGGCAAGGAGTGGCCGCGACAAAGACGGCGAGGCTGCGAATGATGTCGCCGGAGATCCACCAGGCGACAAAAGCGATCGCGCAGGTGAGGTGAAGGAAAAGGAGGGCATAGCGATCCGCGAGCCGTGCGAACGGCGCTTTGGCGGTTT
>DASXXT010000175.1:0-7019 GCA_036502965.1 Roseiarcus sp.
AGCGCTTCAAGCGCAATCTTCGCCTTGAACGCCGAATCAAACTTCTTGCGTGACTTCGTCATTTCTCGCTCCATCGGGTTGCGACAGAGCAGGACTTTTCACACCTTAGCCAATGGTCCTAAATCCGGGGTCCAGCTCAAGATGCTGCTGGGAAAGACGATCGTCATCACCGGAATCTCGTCCGGCATCGGCGCGCGCGTCGGTGAACTCGCCCAAGCGCTCGGCGCCGACATCATCGGCGTCGACATCAATGAGCCCACGCGGCCGCTCGACGCTTTCATCAAGGCGGATATCGGCTCGGCCCAAGGCGTAGCCGAGATCATGCAGACGCTGCCGCAGCGCTTCGATGCTTTGTGCAACGTCGCTGGCGTCTCCGGCATGATCGGCGCGGCGCGAACGAAGCGAGCCAAGGCGCGGCCCGCATTAATTCTCGCAGGGCACGGCGTGTCGCAGCGAGGCCGCGCGGTGCGCTAACTATCTCGCTTTCCGACGGTAAGTGATTTGCCCCCGCCGAAAAAAGCGTATAGCACCGCCTCTTCTCGATCAGGTGCCGTTCGCGATCCGCCGCTCGAAGCCGGCTAGGATCTGATGTGCTATGAGCGGATAGTTGCCGTCGAAGTGGTGCATTCCGTCCTTTTCGATGACCTCCGCGCCGTGTCGGGCGAGATCAGGGCAGTATGACCCTGTGTCCTTGTTCCCGTAGAAGCATTGGATCAGCTTGCTCGGAATCTTCTCAATCTCCGGACCAAGTGGCGTTGCCTCCGCGCTCGGGGGAGCGCCCAGCCACCCCGCAACACGTATTTCCCAGTCGGCCGCGGGCTCCGGGCTCAAGAGCGATATCATTGGTACACGGTCCTTGAGGCTTTGACGCAGGCGATCGTAAGCAGCTGGAATGATGTTGGCGCCAAAGGAAAAGCCGATCAAGGCGACCCGGTCTCGATGCCACTTGGCGCTATAGGCGAGAATAACAGTCGACAAGTCGGAAGCGGTCTGATCGGGGGTCTTCTTGCTCCAGAAGTAGCGCACGCTGTCCCATCCGACGACCGACACACCTAGGGATTGGAGATCCTCTCCTACGGTCCTGTCGATGTCGCGCCACCCGCCGTCCCCGGAGAAGAAAACCGCCATCAGACGCGAAGGCGACGATGCAGGTAATTCCACGAGAGGCAGTTCGGCGACGTTGGCGAAATTGTCCTGAACGAGATGCGGGGCAATTAACGACGCGAGCGTCCGCGGTCCGGGCACCTCGTCCAATGTGCGAACGTTAAGGGACGGCACAAGCATCGCGAGTGTGTCAAAGTGGGCGCGCGTCTCGTATGACACCGTAGGCGACAGCGCGACAGTCCAAAATTGATTGAGGATTGGCACCCGAAACGTGCGCAGCGCCTGCGCGGCGTCTGCGCGGCGGACGCGGGGGCACCACCCGTGGGCCACTTCCAGTACGCCCAAGGGATCGATCGAAACGGCGCCGCCGAGAGTGCGGTCGGGCGCCTGAGCGAGGATCGCTCCGGCAACGGCGCCTCCTTTTCCCACTCCGGCGACAATCGGATAGAAATACTCAGCTCCGGCGTGCTCGCGTTGAACCTGCCGGCTGAAGCCCTCGGCATCGCCGACGAGCTGGAAACATCTCGGGTCGCTCGATGCGACACGGGCGAGATACGCGTCTGTATCGACGCCTACAGCGATCGCGCCTACGGCCGCAATAGCCCGCAAACGAGCTTCATCGTCCCGGGTCCATCCGCCCGCGTCGGAGAACAAGACGACATAGCCGCGCGGCGGCCCCTCGGGAAGCGCCAATCGGACCTCGCCGTAACGCCCGCCGTCGAGCGCAAACGCAGGACCCGCGAAGCTGATCCAGGCGAACACCATGGCAAGAATGAAGGGTCTAGGCATCGCCAAGCTCCGGAGCCGCCGGTGTGAAACCTGCGCCGATAAGAACTGCAACGTCGGCGAGGGCGACGAACGGCCCGAGCGAACCTGAAGCGGCGAAATACCGGGGCTGCCAGGTTGGGTTGAATTTGCCTTTGAACAAGCACAGACCCTGGAAATTGTAGAATCTGTCGCCGTGCCTCCAGATCAACGAGGCCAAACGATGCCAGCGCGATGGCACCAGCGCCGGCCGAACACCGGCCAATGGGGCGGGGCCGAGGGAGAGCGACGCGAGGCCGCGCTCCTTCACAGCAAGAATGAGGCTCGTGAATAGATACTCCATCGCGACTGGGCAACGAGACCCCACAGACCGCATGAGCCCGACGGTCGCCTCGCCCCCCGATCGCGTCGCCATGACGCTGACGAAGGCGACGAGGTTGCCGTGTTCGCGAAGCAGACCCACGTACTGGCGGGCGACATATCTCCGTTCAAATGCGGCAACCGAGAACCCCTTCTCGTCGCCACGGCGCGAATCGAGCCACTTCCCCGAGATCTCGGCAAGGTCGTTCATGTGTGGAAGTACGCGTTCCGGGGTCAGGAACTCAAATTCTAGTCCGTCGCGCTCACCCCGCTTCAAAGCGTAACGGAGATGGCTCGCCGCCCCCCCTTTCAGGCTGAACTCCGGTAACGAAATGACCGCGTCTTCGCCGACCTTCATCACGCTAAAGCCAGCGTTGAGGTAGACCGGCAAACTCTCGGGCCGGATCTGATAGAAGGCTGCGCGACCGGCACACGCGCGCGCCATCTTGATGAAGCGCGCGATCAGATCCGGCCATTCCTCGCGCGGCCCGATCGGATCGAAGAGAGCGATCCAGCTCCGACCGCGCTTGCCAAACATCAAAAAGGAGCGGCCACTCTCTGAAAACATGAGGCTCTTGTCAGCCATTAGCGCGAGCATGGCGTCTCCATGTTGCTGTGTTTCGATAATGGACCGCGCCTTTTCGAGGTCGGCGGCGGTCGGTTTTGGCGCGAGACCGACAGGCGCCCTGAGAAGCTCGCGCAGGGCCACGGCGACAGTCAGGACTGATGCGCCGAGAAGCGCTCGGATGGCGCGTGGCGCTTGTGCGTCGAACTCGAACTGCCACCAAAGACCGCGAGGACCGGCGTGAAGGTCCTGGAAAGCAAGAAAGAGGATGCCGAAAGCTGCCGCTACGATGCCGGCGACAGCCGCGAACCAGCCCCAGGTGAAGGGCTGATCGAACATGGACGTCGGTCGGTAGAACTGCTGGCGCGTGGCTAGGAGCAAGGTCGCGAACAGCAGCAGAAACGCTGCTTCTCCGAACGCGAGTCCTTTGACGAGGGAGAAAACGAGGCTCGAAACGCTCAGCGCCAACGCAAGTTTCCAGGCGCCGTCGCGCCGATCAAGCAGTCCGCGAGCGACGAACAGGAACGCCACCCCGATGACGCTGCCCAGAAAATGCGACGCCTCGACCGCCCACAAGGGCACATGGAGCGACAGTTCAGCGAGCCGGTGTGTGAAGGCCGGAGTTGCTCCGGAAACAAGGAGCATCACGCCAGTCGTGAAAGCGAGCACACTCATGAACATCGGCGATAGACGGGCGGCTCCGCGGGCCAGTCTTTCGTCTCCCGGCGCTTGCGGCGCACCCATGGTATTGTCCTCTGCGCGCGATTGTATGGTGAAAGAATTAGCCGAGAATTAGCCGCGCCAAGACCTTCGTGAGCGCGCCCGGATTTCCCGATCTCGCCAAGCTTCTCGCCGCCTATCAGGTTCCCGACGCGGAGGCTTATCCGGTGTCGAAGGAGTTCCTACTCTTATGGACGATGCGGGCGGCGCATCAGCCGCTGTTCAAGGACCGCGGATTGCGAGTGAACGCGGTGAGCCCCGGCCCGGTGACCACCCCGATCCTCAAGGAATTTCGTCAGATCTTCGGCGATCCGCGCGTCGCCGACGACATCGCGCGGGCCGGCCGCGCCGGGTCGGCGCCCGACATCGCGCCTGCGGTGCTGTTCCTCTGCTCAGACGGCGCGCGCTGGATCAACGTCGCCAATCTGCCGGTCGATGGCGGCCTCGAAGCCTCGATCAACGCGACGGTTCTCGGATTCTAACCAGCCGGACTTAAGCCGCGGCGAATCAAGCGTGGAGAGGTCAATCGTCATTGCGAGGAGCGGAGCGACGAAGCAATCCAGGGGTGGCAGGGCGCCCGACGACTCCTGGATTGCTTCCCCCCGGGTCCCAAAGCCCGGGGGTCGCAATAACGGTTGAAGTCGACCTGAATTAGGGCGCTCTACGCAAGGGCGAGACGCAGCATCTGATAGGAATAGGGCGGGAGCCTGGCGGTGAGCCGCCCGTCCTTGACCTCGGCGCCCGACCCCTTCTTGGGCGCAACCGCGAGAGGGGCGCTCAATGTATTCACAGCTTCGAGGTCGGCGTTGGTCATCACCTGGTGATCCACGATCTTGGCCTTGGCGAATCCTTGCAGCTCGAGCTCGAGGTCGACCATTTCGCCGCCATGCCGATTGACGGCGAAAAACGTCAGCATCCGGCTTGCCTCGTCGTGAACGCCGGCGATGTCGAGATAGGGAACGCTGTCGGCGACCTCAGAATCATAACCCGGCGACTTGACGCTGAGCTGGAGCGCTTCGCCGCGGCCGTAAACAGAGGCGAAGAGATAAGGATAGTAGGTCGTCTGACGCCACGCCGCGCCCGCGGGCTCGGTCATGATCGGGGCGATGACGTTCACCAATTGCGCAATGCAGGCGATCTTCACCACGTCGGAACGGCGGATGAAGGTGTTGAGGATGCAGCCGACCTGGAGCGCGTCCTCGAAATTATAGATGTCCTCGAGCAACCGTGGCGCATGCGGCCAGCCCTTGGCGCCGCCCAGGATCTCGCGATCCTGCACGTTGGAATGATACCAGACGTTCCATTCGTCGAAGGAGATCGTAACCCGCTTGCGGCTGCGCTTTGTGGCGCGGACAAATTCGATCGTCGAGGCGATGGTGTTGATATAGGCGTCGAGCTTGGCGTTGAGCGCGAGGTATTCGGCGGTGTTCTTAGCTCGATTGGCGAAATACAGGTGCAGCGATATGTGGTCGACCGCGTCGTAGGTGTGCTCGAGGACGATGCGCTCCCACTCGGGATAGGTTTTCATATCGGCGTTCGAGGAGCCGCAGACGATGAGTTCAAGCGAGCGATCGAAAGCGCGGAGCGTCTTCGCCACCTCGTTGGCGAGGCGGCCATATTCGTCGGCGGTCTTGTGGCCGACCTGCCAGGGCCCGTCCATCTCGTTGCCGAGACACCAGTGCTTGACGCCGAACGGCTCGGCGCGGCCATGGGCCTTGCGCAGGTCGCCCCATGCGCTGCCAGTCGGGCCGTTGATGTATTCGACGAAATTGCGCGCGTGATCGAGTCCACGCGAACCCAGATTGATGGCAAGCATCATCTCGGACCCTGCCGATTGGCACCATTGGGCGAACTCATGCACGCCGACCTGGTTGGACTCGGACGTGTGCCACGCCAGGTCGAGTCGGGTCGGCCGCTTCTCGCGCGGGCCAACCCCATCCTCCCAATTGTAGGCCGAGACGAAATTGCCGCCGGGATAGCGAACGATCGGGACCTTGAGTTCGCGAACGAGTTCGATGACGTCTTTGCGCATCCCGTTGGCGTCGGCGCTTTTATGGTCGGGCTCGTAGATCCCGGTATAGATCGCGCGCCCGAGGTGCTCGAGAAAGGCGCCATACAGGCGGTCGTCGATTGTTGCGATCCGGTAGTCCCGATTGGCGATAACCGACGCGCGCATCATCCCTGCCATTCAATATCAGGAAATTAGATATATTGGATCTGGTTCTGCACAGTGCGTCAAGCTGCGTCTCGATACGGGCCTGGCGATTTTTGCCAGTAGAAACCTGGAAGAAACGCCAGCCGGGCCAATGCCTTTTAGCCCAACCTCTCAAATTGTTCCATGCGCTCTATATCAAATTTGCTGATTGAAAATCCTTGGCGCCTCGCGCTTTCCTCGTTACCATTCCTGTAAGGCTTCCCGAAGGCGCAGATTCCGGGAACCGAGCGCCTGCGACGCGGGGAAGCCGCCGGGCCTTTTTGGGAGGAAGTCGAGATGATCCGCAAAGTCCTTTATGCGACCTTGGCGAGCATGGCGCTGACCGTCAGCGCGGCGCGCGCCGAGGACACCATCGTCTGGTGGGATTTTCTTAGCGGCGGCGACGGCGTCCGCATGAAGGCTATGCTCGACGAGTTCAACAAGGAGCACGCCGGCAAGGTCAAGATCGACGCAACGACATTCGAATGGGGCGTTCCGTTCTACAGCAAGGTGCAAACCTCGGCAGCGGTCGGCCAGGGGCCGGACGTGATGACCTACCATGAGTCGCGCATGCCGCTTGGCATCTCGAGCGGAGCACTAAGTGTGATCACGCCAGAGGAACTCGCGGCGTCCGGTATCAAGGCGAGCGACTTTGGGCCTGCGAATTGGAAGGCGGCGCAAGGGATTGATGGCAAGCAATATGGCGTGCCCCTCGATATCCACTCGGTCATTCTCTATTACAACAAGGATCTCCTGAAGAAGGCGGGTCTTCTCGGCGACGATGGGAGGCCGAAGGGCCTCGACGGCGCGGCCAATTTCGACGCGGCCTTGGCCAAATTGACCACCAAGGATGTCGCGGGGCTTTCCGTGCCGGACGACAACGCGTCCGGCTGGCGCATCTTCTACACGCTTTTGAACCAGCAGGGCGGCGCGTTCCTCAAGGACGGTAAGTTCCTCGACGGCGACAATCTCGACAAGGCGACGACCGCGCTCACGGAAATGAACAAGTGGGTCAAGAACGGCTGGACGCCCGCCAAGACCGAATATCCAGCTTCAATCGCTCTGTTCACATCCGGCAAGGCCGCGATGCACATCAATGGCGTCTGGGAAGTCCCGACCATGGTCGACCTCGCCAAGAAGGGTCAGCTGTTCGACTGGGGCGCGATCCAGATCCCGACCTTCTACCTCCACCCCGCGACCTGGGCGGATTCGCATTCGTTCGCGATCCCCGACCGCAAGGGCAACCCTGTTCCGCCGGAGAAACGCAAGCTCGTGCTCGACACCGTCCACTGGTTCAACGTGCACTCGCTC
>DASXXT010000176.1:0-2093 GCA_036502965.1 Roseiarcus sp.
TGGTCGGCGTCCTGCGTGATCTCGAGCGGATCCGCGATGGTCAATGGCGTTTCGCGCGTCGTTAACGCGACGGGCGGTTGCGCTATGCCGACCGAAGTAAAGTCGACCTGCGCGAGATTGACCGCCGGCCACGTATCTCCCGCCGGTCCAGTATTGTAGGGGTTGCGGTCGCACCGGGCGGGGCGGGGTCAAATGTCCGCGGGCGTCCCAATACGCGACCGAGATTTCCACGCGCGAACTCGGCATCATGAGGATCTGATTGGCGCATAGCGGGTGAAAACCCGACCAAGGGCGCAACTCCACCCCGGGCACGGAACGAAGTGAAATCGGTTCATCTATGCGCCCGTGGCGTCGGGGGCGAGCGTAACGCCGTCCACCGACAGAATCTGAAAGTATGCCTCCGGCCAAGGCCGCGTTGGTGTCAGCCTTTGATGGCGGAGAGGACAGCTACGTCGCGCTTCCCATCGAGGACCTGTTCAAGGTGAGACGCAAAAGCCTGGATGGCGGCATATTCGGTTAGGAAGCGCGCGGTTACCGACTGCTGTCGGTCTTTGTCGGGCGTCGCCCGTGATTCCGTCGCCAGATCAACTTTCACCAGAAGCGAGCCACGTGTGTCATATGGTTCGAATGACGATTCGCAGATGACATTGTTCGAGGGTTTCCGCCGCCTCTTTGCTCCAGAATCCGCTCTCGATCTTAGGCGGTTCGCTCGTTGACAGCGGGAACGCACTCAGCGCTGTGATGAAGGTTTCCTTCAGCCACTTCCTATCGAACCATGCCGAGCCTGTTCCAGAGAACGCTCCCGACGTCACGGCGGCGTCGAGCTGGCCCAGCCACTCGTTGTCTGGTCGATAGGTGAGACGAAGTTCCGCGGCGCTCATGCCGCCAGTTTGACAGGCCCGACCTTCCAGCTCCAGGGGAGCAATGTTGCGAGGTGCGTTTGCGCCGTGTCAGCGATGCGCCGGAGGATGTCGGCGAGCCAGGCTTGCGGATCGACGTCGTTGAGCTTCGCGGTCTGGATCAGCGTGTACATAATTGCAGCGCGCTCGGCGCCACGCTCCGAGCCGGCGAAGAGCCATGATTTTCGGCCCAATGCGAGACCGCGCAGCGCTCGTTCCGCAGCATTGTTCGTGAGACAGATGCGCCCGTTTTCAAGAAAGCGCATGAAGGCCGGCCAGCGCGTCAGCATGTAGTCGATGGCCTTGGCGACGGCGTTGTGCCGAGAGAGTTTGGCGCGTTCGGCGCGCATCCACTCTTCAAGCGCGGCGACGAGCGGCGCGCTTCTTAAGCGGCGCACGGCAAGCCGACCTTCGGTCAAGAGGCCATTGATCTCGCGTTCGATGTCGAAGATGGCGTCGATCCTCCTGACCGCCTCCAAGGCGATCGGCGAGATCGGCGCAGCGTCCTTGCCGCGCCGCGCGCTGGCGGCGATGTCAGCGAGCTCGAAGAACTTGCGCCGCCCGTGGCTCCAACACAGCGCCTCGACGATGGGGCCAGGCCGGCGATCAGCGAGATAGAGCCGGCCATAGCCGCTATAGGCATCGGCCTGCAGGATGCCGACGAAGGACTTGAGATGCCGCTCTGGATGTTCTCCCGAGCGATCGCGGGAGGCGTAATAGAGCGCTCCCGGCGGGTCTTTGCCGCCGAACGGCCTGTCATCGCGAACGTAAGTCCAGACCCGGCCGGTTTCGGTCTTGCCCTTCGCCAGGATCGGAACCGTCGTGTCGTCGCCATGCAGACGCTCAGCGGAAAGAACATGCGCTTCGATCAATGCGTAGAGCGGCCGCAGCGCCAAAGCGCAGGCCCCGACCTGGTCGGCGAGCGTCGATAAGCTTAAGTCCACGCCTTCGCGGGCGTAGCGCTCGCTCTGGCGATTGAGCGGCTGATGTTGACCAAACTTCTCGAACAGGATCATCGCCAGAAGAGAAGGTCCGGCGAAGCCGCGCGGCGTTACATGGAACGGCGCCGGCGGCTGCGTGATCGTCTCGCATTCGCGGCATGAGAAGCGCTCGCGGATGGTCTGGATCACCTTCCATTGTCGGGGCACGACCTCAAGCGTCTCAGTGATGTCCTCGCCGAGCTTCGACAATTTG
>DASXXT010000177.1:0-13260 GCA_036502965.1 Roseiarcus sp.
GCGCAACATCGCCGATGAGATCGACTACGCCCGGCTCGGCCGGCCGGCGCAGATCTGGATCAAATGCAATGCGCTCGTCGACCCGCAGATCATCGACGCGCTCTATGGCGCGAGCCGCGCCGGCGTCCAGGTCGACATCGTGATCCGCGGCATTTGCTGTCTGCGGCCGGGCGTCCCAGGGCTTTCAGACAATATTCGCGTGAAGTCGCTTGTCGGCCGATTTCTGGAACATGCGCGCATCTACGCGTTCGGCGCCGGCCACGGTCTCCCCAGTTCGATGGCGCGGGTGTTCATTTCATCCGCCGACCTCATGCAGCGCAATCTGGACCGCCGCGTCGAGGCGCTCGTTCCGCTGCTCAATCCGACAGTCCATGAACATGTGCTCGACCAGATCATGCAGGCCAACCTGATGGATAACCAGCAGAGCTTCCGCATATTGCCTGACGGCTCGAGCGAGAGAATTGCGCCCGCCGAGGGTGAAGAGCCATTCAACGCGCATAAATATTTCATGACCAATCCCAGCCTGTCGGGCCGCGGCAAAGCGCTGATGGACTCCTTTCCGATGGCGCTGCGCAGGCGCGTCTGATAGACGCCGTGCCCGGCGATACGACGCATCCGACAGGATTAGCCATGCTCGACAACGCGCGAGGACGATTGCCGGGCGAGCCGTTGGCGATCGTCGATATCGGCTCGAATTCGGTGCGCTTGGTGTCCTACGAGGCGCAGTCGCGCGCGCCGACGCCGACCTTTAATGAAAAGGCGTTATGCGGTCTTGGCAAAGGCGTTGCGATGACTGGACTCTTGCCAGAGGACGGCGTCGTCAAGGCGCTGGCCGCGCTTCAGCGCTTTCGCGTTCTCTGCGATACGATGCGAATCCATGACGTGCGCAGTATTGCGACGGCCGCCGTGCGCGATGCGGCGAATGGGCCTGAATTTCTCAATCGGGCAGAGCGCGTGCTCGGCTGCAAAATCGAGCTCTTGAGCGGTCAGCGGGAAGCAAGGTTGTCCGCGCTTGGCGTCATAAGCTCGATTTATAAAGCGGACGGCGTCGTCGGGGATTTGGGGGGCGGGTCGCTTGAGCTCACCGATGTTCGGGACGGCGAGTATACGCCGGGGGTGACCCTGCCGTTAGGCGGCCTATCGCTGATGGATCTGTCGGAACGCTCGCCGAAGAAAGCCGCCAAGATTGTTCGTGATAAGCTCGCGGCGGTCATGGCGCTTAAGGGGCTGGCCGGGCGCACTTTCTATGCCGTCGGCGGCACCTGGCGCGCTTTGGCGCGCCTGCATATGCGGCAGCGGCAGTATCCTATGAACGTGATGCACAATTACGTCATCCCTTCGCGTGACGCGCTCGAATTCGCCGCGCTGGTCGAACGGATCGAA
Source organism: Roseiarcus sp. (assembly GCA_036502965.1). Classification (GTDB taxonomy): domain Bacteria; phylum Pseudomonadota; class Alphaproteobacteria; order Rhizobiales; family Beijerinckiaceae; genus Roseiarcus. Next base: position 1,384 of record DASXXT010000177.1, read on the forward strand.
GCGGACGCGCTGCTGTCGATCGAGTCGGTGTCGTCGGCGCGCAGGCCGCTACTGGCTTACGGCGCCGCGGTGCTGGAAGAGGTCATCCGCCAGTCCAACCCGAAGGAGATCGTCGTTTCCGCCCTTGGCGTCCGTGAGGGGCTCATCTACTCGCGGCTCACTCCTCAGGAGCAGGCGGAAGATCCACTGATTCTGTCGGCGCGCGAATTCAACCAACTGCGTTCGCGGGCGCCGGAGCATGGCGAAGAGCTTTATGCATGGACAAGCCGCCTGATCGCCTCAACCCATCTCGAGGAGGACGATCAGGACCGGCGCCTTCGCCATGCCGCATGTCTGTTGTCGGATATCTCCTGGCGCGCCCATCCCGACTATCGGGGCGCCCAAGCGTACGATCTGGTGTCCAACGCAGCGTTCATCGGTGTCGATCATCCATCGCGCGCGTTTCTCGCCCTGGCCGCTTCCTACCGGCACATTTCCAATGAAGATCTTGTGTCGCCGCAGTCGCGCGCGCTGGTGACGGCGCGACAACTGGATCGGGCGCGAATTCTCGGCGCGGCGATGCGGGTCGCTTACAACATTTCGGCGGCGATGCCTGGGGTGCTGCCGCGCGCCCCCATGGTTTGCGCAAAGGGTCGCGCGATCCTTACTTTGCCGGCCGACCTCGGGCCGCTTGCCGGCGAGCGACTTCTGTCGCGTATGCGGCAGTTTGCTCGTCTAATCGGGGGCGAGCCGGAGATCCGGGCGTCTGTTTGAGCTTCGCCGAAAACCGTGGGCCGACAGCGATCACAGAGCGTCCGCTCGTCCAAGACGGCGCACGATTCAAAACGCACCGATCCGCCAAACGGATTCTTTACGGGCGCGCAGGCAATCTCGTCCCTGATCTCTTTCATCGCCTTGTGCCAGCGATCGGTCAGATATGCATTCATTTCGCACCGACAGCCAATTTTTTCGCGACGCTCTCGAAAGGATCGGCAAAGTGGACGATGCGCGAGTAGCGCGGTCGCCGATCGTGGTCGGCGCGGAGCGACGCGAGACCGAACAGACTTGCGGGAAGGGGTTACCGTTCGAGCGGCGAGAGTCCGCGCCAACGCGCGTCTTTGGGCGACTGGTGGCTTTGAACGGAACACAAGGCGTCATCAGCTGCCCGCTCAAAGTAGACGAAGAGGACTGGTCGGTTGGCCATCTCATCACGATCGTTCACCGGACCTCGCGTTTGGTGGGCACTGTTTGCGAAGTTGCGACCGATGATGGCCGGTGGTCCGAAAACGAGGCCAACGCCGCCCGTGTCACAATTGAGTTGAACGGCGAAATTATCGACGACCCCAACGGCGCGCCGTTTTTCCATCGCGGCGTGCGCTCGTTTCCGTCTCTGGGCGCGCCCGCGCACCGGATACGTGCGGATGATCTTCGAGCCATCTATACGTTTCGCGGCCACCAAGGCGTCGAAATCGGCAGGTTGAGTCAAAATGAAGATATCCCAGCGGAGATCGACGTCGGCGAATTGATCCGGCGTCACTTTGCGGTTTTAGGGTCGACGGGCGTCGGCAAGACGACTTCGGTCAGTCTGCTGCTGAAGAAGTCGTTGGCCGCGAGGCCGAAGCTGCGCGTCATCATCTTTGACCCGCATAATGAATACGCAGCCCATTTTCCTGGGCTGGCGCAGATCATTGATTCGGAAAGCCTGGAACTGCCGTTCTGGATGTTTCGGTTCGATGAGCTGGCCGACGTCGTGTTTAGTGGCCGGCAGCCGCACGCGGACGAACGGGATGCGCTTTACGAGGTCATCCGCATCGCAAGAGCGAAATACCTGGCCGAATTGAGTTCGTCGCCCGGTACAAGCGCAGTGCGTCGGCAGCCGATCGCCGACGGGAATTCGGTGACGTCCGATACTCCGACGCCGTATCGCATCGTCGACATCATCGCTGTCATCGAGGAATGGCTTGGCATGCTCGATCAGCGGTTTCCTCGCTCAGATTTGCGTGCCCTGCGCTACCGACTCGAAGGGCTCAACCGCGATCCGCGGTACAGGTTCATGTTCGGCAGGCTGGTGGTCGAGGACGACATCGCCAAGGTGATATCCAGACTCTTTCGCATCCCGACCCGGGGCCTGCCGGTCACGATTGTCCGGCTTGCCGGCCTCCCCAACGAAGTCACCAACTCGGTCGTTTCGGTGCTGGCGCGGCTCTCCTTCGAGATCGCGTTCTGGTGTTCGGGGGTCTACGAAATCAATGTGTTGTGCGAGGAAGCGCATCGCTATATTTCCGCAGACAACAGGCAAACCTTTGGCCCGGCGAGGCTCGCCATCGGACGGATTGCAAAGGAGGGACGGAAATACGGCGCCTCGCTCGGCGTCGTCACCCAACGGCCTTCGGAACTCGACCCGACTGTGCTGTCGCAATGCTCCACCTTGTTCGCCATGCGGCTCGCCAACGAGCTTGACAAGGGGATCATTCGCGCCGCAGCGGGCGTGTCGGCGAGCAGCACGATCGCCTTTCTGTCCTCGATCGCCGATCGGGAGGCGATTGCATTCGGCGAGGCGATCGCCACGCCGATGCGAATGAAGTTCGCGGATATCTCGGCCCGCCCCGAGGACCGACGACCTCTCGCTTCTGATGAGCGCGACGCGAACCCGATTGATTTGAGGAAGCTCTCTGCTCAATTGCGGGGTGAGGCGGTATAAGCACGATGCGCTCGGTATAAAAGGAACGGGTGCCGGGCGTATAGCATAACGGATAATATTTGTTAAATAGGGGTACACGTAGGCTCTTGCATTGCAGCGTCGCGCCCTATTTGCAATCGGCGCGTATGAACGCCATATATAATTCAGCATCCCCGGTCGAAGCGACCATTTTTGAGCCGGGGCCATCAGACCCCCACCGGCGGTCCTTGAAACCGTCAAGGCGAGGAGAAGTCACTCATGGCGGCCGTCCAGGAGACCGTCGATCGTGTACGTTCGATTGAGGTCGACGCTTACAAGTATGGTTTCGTTAGCCCGATCCAGTCTGATATGGCCCCGAAGGGCCTAAACGAAGACACCGTTCGATTTATTTCGGAAAAAAAGGGCGAGCCGGAATGGCTGCTCGACTGGCGGCTTGAGGCTTTCCGGCGTTGGCAAACGATGGAAGAGCCCAGGTGGGCGCGCGTCAGCTATCCGCCGATCGATTACCAGGACATCTACTATTTCGCGGCGCCAAAAACAGGGCCGGCGCCGAGGTCGCTCGACGAGATTGACCCGGAGCTGTTGCGCACCTACGCCAAACTCGGCATCCCGCTCGTTGAGCAGGAGATCCTCGCCGGGGTCGAGAAGCCCAGGGTGGCGGTCGACGCCGTCTTCGACTCCGTTTCGATCGCGACGACTTTCAGGGCGGAGCTCGCCAAAGCCGGGGTCATTTTCTGCTCCTTCTCCGAGGCGGTCCGAAATCATCCCGACCTGGTGCGTCGATACCTCGGCACGGTAGTGCCGAGCACTGATAACTTTTACGCGACGCTCAATTCAGCAGTATTCTCGGACGGCTCCTTCGTTTACGTACCACCCGGCGTGCGCTGCCCGATGGAACTCTCAACCTATTTCCGTATCAATGAGAGGAATACAGGGCAGTTTGAGCGCACGCTCATCATCGCCGACCGGGGAGCCTATGTCAGCTACCTCGAAGGCTGCACGGCGCCAAGGCGGGACGAGAACCAGCTTCATGCCGCCGTTGTCGAACTCATAACGCTCGATGACGCGGAGATTAAATATTCAACAGTGCAGAACTGGTATCCTGGCGATTCCGAGGGTCGCGGCGGCATCTATAATTTCGTGACCAAGCGCGGCGACTGCCGCGGCGCTCGGTCGAAAATCTCCTGGACTCAGGTCGAAACCGGCTCGGCGATCACTTGGAAATATCCGTCTTGCATTTTGCGCGGCGAGGCCTCGCGCGGCGAATTCTATTCGATCGCGATTTCGAACGGCCATCAGCAGGTCGACAGCGGCACGAAGATGATTCATCTCGGCCGCAACACGACGAGCCGCATCATCTCCAAGGGCGTCGCTGCCGGCAAGTCCCAAAACACCTATCGAGGGCAGGTCTCGGCTCACCGCCTCGCGACAGGAGCGCGTAATTTCACCAATTGCGATTCGCTGCTGATCGGGCACGAATGCGGCGCGCATACAGTTCCCTATATCGAGGCGAAGAACGCCTCAGCAGTGATCGAGCATGAGGCGACCACCTCGAAGGTTTCGGAAGAGCAGATGTTCTATTGCCTCCAGCGGGGGCTGTCGGCAGAGGAGGCGACGGCGCTCATCGTCAATGGCTTTGTCCGGGACGTGCTGCAGCAATTGCCGATGGAGTTTGCCGTCGAAGCGCAAAAGCTCATCTCAATTAGCCTCGAGGGAAGCGTGGGATGACCGTCAATTCGGCGCGACGCACACGAGTTGGGGATCGGAGAATGCTCGAAATCAAGAACCTCAGCGTTTCGATCGAGGACAAGCGGATCCTCGACAACCTCAGCCTTACCGTCAACGCGGGCGAGGTTGCGGCGATCATGGGTCCGAACGGCTCCGGCAAGTCGACGCTGGCCTATGTCTTGGCAGGCAAGCCAGCCTACCAGGTCATATCCGGCGATATTTTGCTAGACGGAGACAATCTTCTCGAGCTCGAGCCAAACGAGCGCGCGTTGAAGGGGTTGTTTCTGGCGTTCCAGTATCCGACCGAGATTCCCGGCGTCGCCGCAATGACTTTTTTGAAGGCGGCGTTAAACGCACAGCGGCGGGCGCGCGGAGACAACGATCTCACCACGCCGGATTTCATGCGGCGCGTGCGCGAAGGTGCGCAGGCGCTGAAGATCGATCAGGAGATGCTGCGGCGGCCGCTCAATGTCGGCTTTTCCGGCGGCGAGAAGAAAAGGTTCGAGGTGCTGCAGATGGCCCTGCTGGCGCCGCGGGTCGGCGTCCTCGACGAGACCGACTCGGGGCTCGACATAGACGCGCTGAGAGTCGTCGCAGAGGGCGTCAACGCGCTTCGCGACCCGAAGCGCGCTTTTGTCGTCATCACGCACTATCAGCGGCTCTTGGACTACATCAGGCCGGATGTCGTGCACGTGATGGCCAGGGGCCGGATTGTCGCCACCGGCGGCCCGGAACTTGCGCTCGAACTCGAGCGCGACGGTTATCGCGATTACGCCGAGGAGGCTGCGTGATTCGCCGATGATGGCAGATGTCCTGAATCGATCAGTCGCCGAAAGAACGCTTTCCCGGCAATTCGCGGAACAGGAGAGGCGCGAGCCGTCGTCTGCTCGCGCCGCCGCCTTCGCGCGGTTCGCCGCGGCCGGACTGCCGAGCCGACGTGTGGAGGCTTGGCACTATACCGATTTGCTCGCTTCGATGGCCGATGCTGCACCGATCCTGCCCGCGCCGACGCGGGCCGATGTCGAAGCGGCGCGTAGCCGGCTCGCGGGGCGCGAGCGTTTTGCGGCAGGGCCACAAGTGGTCTTGCTGGGTGGGCGCTTAATGGCCGAGCTTTCGGAACCCCTCCCGACCGGAGTCTCCATTGTGGAGGGACCCGCAGAGACCTACGCGGTCGACGATCCCTTGGCGGCTCTCAACGAGGCGCTGAGTCCTCCGGGGTGCACAATTTCGGTCGCGCCGGGCGCAAAGCTCGCCGAGCCGATCACGGTCGTCCATCTTACCAACGGGGCCCCGTACCACTCGGTCTATTCGCGGACGGCCATTGCGCTCGACGTCGAGGCGCAGGCGTCGTTCGTCGAGATATTCGACGGCGCTCATGCAGGTGTCCAGCGACACGCAGCGACAATCATGACGCTGGCCGACGGAGCCAGGGTGACGCACGTCGCGGTTGTTGGTGACGAGCCCGGGCTGCACATCGAAACCCAGATCTGCGAGGTGGCGGAGACCGCGAAGCTTGCCGCCTTTGGACTCGTTTCCGGCGGTGAACTCACACGCCGGCAGATTTTTGTCAGGATGGCCGGAAATGAGGCGAAGCTGTCGCTTGGCGGACTAGCGCTTATCGACGGCGCCCGACGCGCCGACACGACGCTGCAGGTCGTTCATGCTGCGCCGGCCGGGACCAGCCGCGAATTCTATCGCGCGATTGTCGGCGACGACGCGGTCGGAGTGTTTCAGGGAAAGATTATCGTCGAGAAAGCGGCACAAAAGACCGATGGCGCCATGAAGTCCCAAGCTATTCTCCTGTCCCCCCGCGCGCAGATGAATGAGAAGCCAGAGTTGGAAATCTTCGCCGACGACGTCGTGTGCGGACACGGAGCGACAGTCGCTTCGCTCGACCCCGAGCAGGTGTTCTATTTGCAATCGCGAGGCATCCCGAACAACGACGCCAAGGCGATGTTGCTCGAGGCTTTTGGAGCAGAGTCCATCGACCGAATCGAGGACAAACTGCTGGTCGATCCCTTGCGCGACCGGCTCGCCGCCTGGCTTAGAACACGGAAGTAAGCCAGCGAAAGAGGTTACAGTCGATATCGCTCAGACAGTGAAGGCGAAGACGTGAACAAGCTAGTTCAACCGGCGCTCGACGCTTACGATGTTGAAGCCATACGCGCGGATTTTCCAATCCTCGCCCAGCGTCCGTACGGAAGGCCGCTAGTCTATTTGGATAACGCGGCCTCAGCTCAGAAGCCGAAGCAGGTCATAGACCGCCTATCGTACGTTTACGAGCACGAATACGCAAACGTCCATCGCGGATTGCACTATCTCGCGAATGCGGCGACTGAGGCTTATGAGGCGGCCAGAGAGACAGTGCGACGGTTCGTTAACGCCTCCTCGCACGAGGAGGTCGTTTTCACGCGATCAGCGACTGAGGCGATCAATCTCGTTGCCTCCAGCTTTGGACTTGCGCACATCGGTGCGGGCGATGAGATTGTGTTGAGCGTGATGGAGCATCACTCCAACGTCGTGCCTTGGCACTTCCATCGTGAACGCAAGGGCGTGGTCTTGCGGTGGGTCGATGTAGGCGACGATGGCTCCTTTTCGCTTGACGCATTCGAACACGCGCTGAGCAATCGAACGAAGATCGTCGCGATAACGCAAATGTCCAACGTCCTTGGGACCGCGGTCCCAATCAAGGAGCTCGTCAAAATCGCGCACGAGCGAGGGGTCCCCGTGCTCGTCGATGGATCGCAGGGCGCGGCGCATCTCGACGTCGACGTGCGCGACCTCGATGTCGACTTCTACGTTTTCACCGGGCACAAGGTCTATGGTCCCACGGGAATCGGCGTGCTCTATGGCAAGCGCGAACTTCTTGAGAAGTTACCGCCGTATCAGGGCGGCGGCGAAATGATCGAGGAAGTCACGAAGGGGACCGTCTCCTACAACCATCCGCCGCATCGGTTCGAGGCAGGCACGCCACCGATTGTGCAGGCGATTGGGCTTGGAGCGGCGCTTGATTATGTCGAGAAGATCGGGCGAGCACGCATCCGCGCGCATGAGGAAGCGCTGTGCGCTTACGCACATAACCTCCTGTCGTCGATCAATTCGCTGCGGATCATTGGCTCTGCCGAGGAGAAGGGTCCCATCGTCTCATTCACGATGGGCGGCGCGCATGCCCATGATGTCGCGACCTTGATTGATCGATCGGGCGTCGCAGTTAGGGCCGGCACGCATTGCGCAATGCCCTTGTTACAAAGGTTCGGAGTGACCTCTACCTGCCGAGCCTCGTTCGCGCTGTACAATACCTTCGACGAAGTCGAGGCGCTGGCGGAATCGCTGATCCGCGCGCGAAAGCTCTTCCAATAGGGGGTCGGCATGGACGAGACGGAGAGCCATGCGAATGACGTCGAAACTCCCGCCGCTTCCGTCGGTCGCAACGCCCTTTTCAGGCCCCCTTCGGAGATGGTGCCTGAAGAATTGCGCCCGCTGAGCGATTCCATCATCGCTGCGCTGAAAACCGTCTATGATCCGGAAATTCCGGCGGATATCTATGAGCTTGGGCTCATTTACAATGTTGATATAGACGACAACCGCTTTGTCAGCATCGAGATGACATTGACGGCGCCGGCTTGTCCCGTCGCCGGCGAAATGCCAACGTGGGTGGAGAATGCAGTCGGCGCGGTTCCTGGCGTCGCGGGCGCGAAGGTGAACATGGTGTTTGATCCACCTTGGGATCAGAGCCGCATGTCCGACGAGGCGCGGGTCGCCCTCGACATGTGGTGAGCGGCTGGACTTGCGCCGCCGGGCTGCGCCATCCATTATCGGCCACTAGTCGTTCTCGGCAGGCGCCGCAACGACCCAGGGACTAAGGAATGGACCCGGCGCGCGCCAAGAGGTCGTCTTGGCTCAATGATCAGCGGGTACGCGGACTGGTCTATCAAACATTGCTGCTCGCGGGGATCGCGGCGTTGGCTGGCGGCGCGATTTACAACGCCGTGGTCAATATGCGGGCTCGCGGGATTCCGATGGGCTTCGGATTCTGGAACGATGTCGCCGGCTTCGACATCAATCTCCATCTGATAAATTACTCCAACCTGTCGACCTACGGACGGGCGTTTTGGGTCGGGCTGCTCAACACCCTTCTCGTCGCGGTCATTTGCACTCCGCTGGCCACGCTGTTGGGTTTCGTGATTGGCGTGGCGCGACTGTCCCCCAACTGGCTGCTGTCGCGACTTGCGCTCGTTTACACCAGCGTCATGCGTAATACGCCGCTCCTCTTGCTATTGTTGTTCTGGTACAACGCGGTTCTCAAGTCCTTGCCGGGACCTCGCCAATCGATCAGCGTCGGCGACGTCGTCTTTCTCAACAACCGTGGTCTCTACTTGCCGATGCCCATCGCGCAGGACTCCGCGGTCTGGTTCCTCGGAGCGGTCCCGACGGCTATCGCCCTTGCGGTCGGATTTCGCGTGTGGGCGCGGCGGCGACAGGAGCGGACTGGCGAGCAAGCACGGACCGCGCTCGTCGTGGCGGCGCTCATTCTCGGACTGCCCGCAGTTGTGACGGCGGCGGCCGGGGCGCCGTTCACCTTCGATATTGCGCGGCTTTCCGGCTTCAATCTTAAAGGCGGACTCGCGGTCATTCCTGAAATGGCCGCGCTTGTGTTCGGACTTGTCACCTTCACCGCCGCGTTCATCGCCGAGATTGTTCGCGCTGGCGTTTTGGCGGTGCCGGTTGGTCAGAGCGAGGCGGCCGGCGCGCTTGGCCTGCATCGCGGCCTGTCGATGAGGCTGGTGGTCATCCCGCAGGCCATGCGACTCGTAACGCCGCCGCTCACATCGCAATATCTTAACATCGTCAAGAATTCCTCGCTGGCCGTGTTCATCGGTTATCCGGACCTTGTGCAGATTTTCGCCGGCACGGTTCTCAACCAAACACAGGCGGCGGTGCAGGTGATGGCGATCACCATGGCCGTTTACCTGATCATTTCGCTTGTGGTCGCCATAGCGCTTAACGCCTTCAATGCGCGCTACGCGCTAAAGGGACGGTGAGCTTGGACTCGCTAGCCTATGTTCGCGAAGCGTCGGAGCCTGAAGAAGCTCCGCCGATGCTATCGAGCGGCGCGCTGGCTTGGGCCCGGGCCAATCTCTTCTCGTCGGTCGGATCGACCTTCGTCACGGCTAGCTGCGTTGCACTCGTCGCATATTTGCTGCCGCAATTGGCCGCCTGGGCGACGACGCGCGCGATTTGGAGCGCAAGCGACGGCGCCGCCTGCCGCCAACACCAGGATGGCGCCTGTTGGGCGTTCGTCATCGCGAAATGGGATTACTTGCGGTTCGGGTCTTATCCCGTCGTCGAACGCTGGCGGGTCGTTGTGGCGGAGGCGAGCGGCGCCGCTTTGATAATCTGGTTGCTGTGGATTAGCGCGCCTCGGCGGGTCTGGGCCGCGTTCCTTTTCTTCGTCGTCTATCCGATTCTGGCGCTCGTTCTTCTGCGCGGCTCGTCTTGGCTTGGTCTGCCGATTGTCGATACGCAGCTGTGGGGAGGCATTTTCGTTTCGTTGCTGACGGCCGTCGTCGGGATCGTCTTCTCTTTGCCGTTCGGCGTACTTCTTGCGCTTGGACGACGTTCGCCGCTACCGGTCCTCCGGGTGGCGAGCGTCGTATTCATCGAGTTCGTGCGCGGCGTGCCGTTCATTACGATCTTGTTCATGGCCAACAATCTGTTGCCTTTGTTCGTGCCCGAAACATGGACGCCTGATCGCTTGCTGCGTCCATTGGCCGGTATTATCATGTTTTCAGCCGCCTATATGGCGGAAGAAGTGCGTGGCGGTCTTCAGTCTTTGGGAAGGGGACAATACGAAGCCGCGATGGCGCTCGGGCTGAATTATGCGCGCATGACGGCCCTCGTCATACTGCCTCAGGCGCTGACCTTGGTGATACCGGGCATCGTCAACAATTTCATTGGCCTATTCATGGACACAACACTCATTTCAGTCGTGGGCGCGACCGATTTCCTTGAAGCGATGAACAATGCGATCAAAGACCCAGTCTGGGCCGGCCCAACGATCATGGTTACGGGCTACGTCTTCGCCGGCACCTTCTATTTTGCTTTTTGCTTCGGAATGGCGCGCTACTCGGCTCACGTCGAGCGAATCCTCGCGATGGCGCGCAAGTGATATCGAGCTCTTTGGCCGACGCCGATCGAGGCGACGACGGCGCAATCCGATTTACCAGCGTCCACAAATGGTACGGGAGCTTTCACGTATTGCGGAACATCAACCTCACGGTTGGGCGCGGAGAGCGCATCGTGGTCTGCGGTCCGTCTGGCTCCGGGAAATCGACGCTGATCCGGTGCGTCAATCGGCTCGAGGAACATCAGCGCGGATCGATCGTTGTCGACGGAGTGGAACTGACCGACGACATCAAACGCATCGATGAAGTGCGGCGGGAAGTCGGGATGGTGTTCCAGAACTTCAACCTGTTTCCGCACCTCACCATTCTGGAGAATTGCACGCTCGCGCCGATTTGGGTGCGCAAAATGCCCAGGCATGATGCCCAGGAATTAGCGACAAAGTTGCTCGCACAAGTGAGAATCCTGGATCAGGCGCACAAATATCCCGGCCAGCTTTCAGGCGGTCAGCAGCAGCGCGCTGCGATTGCGCGCGCCTTATGCATGACCCCGAAGATCATGCTGTTCGACGAGCCGACGTCTTCACTCGATCCGGAAATGGTGAAGGAGGTGCTTGATACGATGACCGCGCTGGCGCATGAGGGCATGACGATGATCGTCGTGACGCATGAGATGGGTTTTGCCCGTCAGGTTGCCGATCGCGTCGTGTTCATGGACAGAGGCGAGATCGTCGAGGTGAACTCGCCCCTACCCTTCTTCGACCATCCGCAGCATGAACGCACCAAGCTGTTCCTGAGCCAGATTCTGCGCTGAGCGCCCACTCCGCAAGATGAGCTTGGCGTTTGGAGAACGCGGGCGCTTTTGCCGTCCAGCGTCAGGCGCCGTAAAGCCAATCGTAACGCTCGATTAGGCGGCGTGAGCCCAGCATGCGCATCGTCGCATCCCGCGCGAACGCCAATGGTCCGCTCATGTGATAGATGCGGCCAAGTTTGAGGGCTTCGCGCTGAACTCGGGCAGCCCTCCAAACGCGATCCCGCGAATAAATTGCGACAGCGGCGGGGATGTCCTGCACTTGAGCGAGGATGCGAGCGAGCGCGCCTGCATCCTCGATTGCTTGGGCGGCGCCCTGCGCGAGAAACGGAACCATCGGGTGCGCCGCGTCGCCGACGAGCGCAACGCGCCCAAGCGAGAATGAGGAAATCGGGGGACGGCAATACAGCGGCCAAACCCCCCATTGAATCGGCGCGCTCGTCAACGCGCGTGCTTCCTTCGACCAGCCCGTGAACGCGGATTCAAGAATTGAACGGTTGTCCGCGCCGTCCCGTTGATAATCGGCGCCGCCTGTCGGCGATGCTGACCTGAGGGTC
>DASXXT010000178.1:0-2556 GCA_036502965.1 Roseiarcus sp.
TCGATCGCGCGCAACCGGGCTTGCGCGAAGTGCTGATAGGGCCCCGGGGTCAGACCGAACCAGGCGTCGTCGGTGACGTTCAGAAGCCAGCCCGGCCGCTCGGCGCCGGACAGGAGGTCGCCGATCTCGATGGGAAAGATCGCTTCGTAGCAGATGAGGGGCATGGCGTCCGGCAAGCCCGGAACATGGAGGATGCGGCGCCCCGAACCGGGTTCGAATCCGCCGGGAATGTCGACCAATTGCGTAAGATGCGCGCGCTCCATGAGGCTCGCGAACGGCATATATTCTCCGAACGGCACCAGATGCTGCTTGTCGTAGCGCAGCGCCGACAGCCCGCCCCTGCCGACAATCTCGATCGAATTGAAGTAGCGGGGCGGGGTTCCGTCCTCGAGCCGCGCCGCGCCGGTGATCAGCGTCGCGCCGGATCCAAGAAAGTCGACGATCTCGGAAAGCGCCTGCGGATCGCGCGACAGAATGAATGGAAACGCCGATTCGGGCCAAATCAAATGCGTGACGTCTCGAACGCCGGATCGATCCGGCGAGGTCGCGCGCTCCGACAAGTCGAAATACCGGCGCAGTATGGCCGGCTTGTTCTGCGGGCCGAACGAGGCGTCGTCCTGACCGACGTTGGGCTGGATCAGGCGCAGTTTCACACCCGGGAGGGTGGCGCTGGCCGGCGCCATCAGCCGGAACTCGCCGAAAGCGGCGATCAGCGCGAGCGCAAGCACCGCGACGACGGTTGGCGCCGGGTTGAGCCGGCTTTCCCTCACACGCCACAGCGTCGCCGGCGCGGCGAAGATCGCGATCGTCAGGAACGTGAGCCCGTGCAAGCCGACGACCGAAGCAGTCTGGGCGAGGGCGAGATTGACGCCGAGTACTATGCCGAGGTCGTTCCAGGGAAAGCCGGTGAACAGGAGGCCGCGCGCCCATTCCGCCACCCCGAGCCCAAACGCGAGAGCGAAAACGCGTAAAGGTCCCGGCGACCACAAGAGGCGCGCGAGGGCGAATCCGGCGGCCGGAAAGACGGCCAACGCCGCCGGGAGCGCCACGACCGCAAGCGGCAGCGCCCAGGCGAATTTGTCGGCCTCCACCAGAAGGGCCGAGCCGACCCACCACAGGGAGCTGAGAAAATAGCCGAAGCCCATCCACCAGCCGGCCCCGAATGCGGCGCTGAGCGAAGCGGGGAGCCGCCGTCCGGAACCACGGTCCTGCGCGCCGTCAATCAGCCAGACGGCGATGGTCAAGGGAACGGCGATCAACGGAAACAGCGACAAGGGCGGCAGCGCCAACGCTCCGACCGCGCCGGAGACGAAGGCGATGGCGCGTCGGCGCCAGCCCCAGGACAGAATGATTCCCTCGATGAGCGAGGCCAAAGGATTGGCGCGGGGCATGATGGCTGAATCGGCAACGCTCAAGCTATCGCCTCTCCTCATCGGTCGAATCGTCATCGCCGACCATAGCCCGAACGGCGCCTCATGTTCGACTCGGGCGCCCAGTGGCCGAAGGTTGATCGAGTCGCGCGCGATAATGAGGCGCGAGCCTTGAGCGTGGCCGCCCAATGGATGCAGGCCACCCCTTGGCGAGCCAGCCCGGACGCAGCCCAACCAGACAAGTAAGCGCAAATAGGCGCAACTAAGCGCAAATAGACGCAAATAAAGAATGCTTTTTTACTTACGTTTATTTTTTCCAATCCTGACTTTTCAATGGGTTACGAGGGATTCAAACAAAAATAATCCGGGCCCGTTGCGGTCTCCGGAGAGCATGGCTCGAGCCCATTCGCCTCAGTCGGCTCCTCCGTCTCACTCGCCATGTCCGCTCCGTCGCCGTCGGCCTCGCCCGGTTCGTCGACAATCTCCCCAAGCTTCTTGAGGTGCTCTTGCGCCGCCGCGTACATGACCTCGTCGACGCCGAAATTGGCGGCCATGCGGTTGATCTTGTCCATGAGCTTCTTGCGCGCTTCGTCGTCATAGACCTGGTTGGCGCTGGCGACCGTCTGGTAACGGTCGAGCCGGTCAAGCACTTTAAGATAGGGCGTGATGGCGGTCACGTCGCCGGCGGCGACCGCTTCGGCCGCGAGTTGCATCACGGACGCGAGACGCTCCAGTTGCAGCTTCGCGTGGTCAGCACCGCTGTCGACCGAGCGTTGCTGCAGCTCCGCGGAGACAATCTGCCGGACGCGCGTGATGGTCACGCCTTCCTCGTTGGCGATTTCCTCATAGGTGAAGCCCTCGCGCAGCCGGGCGAAAACGCGCCGCCGCCGGAACATCATGCCGTGCGCGCCCAACCGCCGGCGCCGGGGCGCCTTGTGTTCGACCATCCAAACTCTCCTTACGCGACCCATTTATTGGAAAACGCCTCAGAGTAGCATAGCTTTGGAAATTCGTAAAGGAAGTGTCGCAAAAAAACCCAAAGGCGCGAATCGCGGCCAACCGCGGAGGGAGGCCATGCGGGGTAAAACCAATCAGTCGGAGCGGTTTCGATCCCCTTTGCTGTCCTTCCCTATTAGCCTGGAACGTGCGGAGAAGCTCCGAAAGCTGCCGTAGACGCTACGGGGCG